>DALYIW010000093.1:0-26335 GCA_031970155.1 Coleofasciculaceae cyanobacterium CTOTU46601
CCATGGTACGAATTGCGATCGCACTATTAAGTTGACCTTCAAAATCGTACCAACCATACACCCCAGAGTATGGCCCACGACGCTCTGGCTCCAGTTCGTGAATAATTTCCATCGCCCGAATCTTAGGTGCGCCGCTAACGGTACCCGCAGGGAAACAAGCTTTAACTAAATCCCAGGCCGTTTTATCGGCGTCGAGTTCTCCAACCACATTGCTAACAATGTGCATGACGTGAGAGTAGCGCTCAATTACCATTTGTTCATCGACTCTCACGGTACCTTTCTTGCAAACACGCCCTAAGTCGTTGCGACCGAGGTCAACTAGCATAACGTGTTCGGCTATTTCTTTCGGATCGTTGAGCAACTCTTCTGCTAGGGCGTCATCTTCCTGGAGTGTCTGACCTCGGCGTCGAGTTCCAGCAATGGGTCGCAAGGTGGCTTTGATTCCTCCGCGAGGTGAGGTTGTTGCTTTTACCATTACTTCTGGACTAGAACCAATGATTTGCCAATCGCCAAAGTTGAAATACGCCATGTAGGGTGAAGGATTAATCAGGCGCAGAGAGCGGTAAAGTGCAAAAGGGTCGCCTGTGAACTCTGCCGAGAGTCGTTGAGACAGGACAACCTGAAAGATATCTCCGGCGCGGATATAGTCTTTAGCTTTTCGGACATTGGCGCAGAATTGGGAGGCTTCGGTGTTGCTGGTGTAGGACAGTTCCTGAGTTTTGCTCCCTGGAGGCATCCATTCTAATACGGTGTCTTTGCCGGATAGGGGAAGCTGAAGTTTGTTGACTAAGGCGGCTACGCGATCGCTAGCTTGTTGATAAGCTGACTCTAGATCGACATCCGGATTGCGTAAATCAGCATATGCGATCGCCCAAATCTTGCGCTTTACCTGATCAAAAATAATCAGGTTATCTACCTGCATCCATAACCCATCAGGTAAGTCTCCCTCAGCGGCTGGGTAAATGGGAACACGCGATTCTATCCAGCGAATCAGTTCATATCCCCAGAAACCATACAAACCACCAATCCCTGGCGGCAATTGAGGTAACTTTACGGGGTTATAGGGTTTCAAGCAATTAGCTAGAGTCTCGAAGGGGTCGCCCTCAAACACCGTCACCGAGGCATCCCGGTGCGTCTGAGTGATGCGGTTGCCTCTAGCTTCCAACACCCATAAGGGGTCACACCCTAATAAACTGTAGCGTCCCAAATTCTCCCCGCCTTCTACCGATTCCAACAGAAAGCTGTAAGGCTGACCTGCACAGACTTTGTACCAAGCGGATACTGGCGTTTCTAAGTCCGCCACCCACTCTTGGTAAACTGGTACAAAATTTCCCTGTTTAGCCAGCGCTGAAAACTGTGAGAAATCCGGTAAAATCATGCTTCTTAATGGTTAGAAGGTTAAAAGGTTGAAGGTTGAAAGTTGAAGGTTCTCAAGAGTTGTACGTCTTTAGGCGTTCCTTTTCCCTGTTTCCCATTCCCCAAAAGGTAGGTTGAAAAGTTAGAAGGTTGTTTCTGTTAGGTGTTCTTCAAAGCGGCTACCCAGGAGCTAGATGTTCCTAAGGATAGATTTTCACAAATTGCAAGTTGGAAGGTTTTTAACCTGCAACCCTTTTCTCACCTATAACGTTCTAACTCTCCACCTGCAACTTTACTAACTCTCCACCTGCAACTTCACTAACCTTCAACCTTCTAACCTTCAAGGGATTAATTAGACATCGTAGGGTTTTTTACCACTGAACTTAATCGTCGATGGTTCTGGGTTGCTGCCAATATTGCGGTCGATTTTACCGACATATGGACGCCCTGCGTTGACTTTCTCTGGGAACACTCCATCTTTGGGGTGCAGGTACTGGATTTCGCCGTTAGGGTAAATCCGGTAAATTTTGTAATTGTTGATTTTGAATTTTGCCCGCAGTTGCTGACCGCCCAAAGCAATGCCGTATTCTTTGCGAGCAAGATACAGCAGGTTGTCCCCTTTGTTCATTATGGCTGAGCCACCAGTGGGCAATTCAAATACTTGCTCTTTGGGGCTAGTCCAGGTAATAGCGTATTTTTCTTCTACTAGGGCTTTGGTTAGCAATCCGCCGGTACCACCCCCAAAGATGGGAGCCTGTCCAGTAAGGGTTTCAGTTTCTGCCATAGTTTATTTTTCAACCTTATTTAGGGCATTTAGGGAATGCTATCACCGAGGTTGTGCAAGGCTATCCACTTTGTCAAGAACTGTAACAGTTGGTTCACTTGAACAATTAGTAATTTATTTGTATTTATCTAATGTGTGTTGTAATGCTACTTTTTAGACCGTATTCCTTTGTCTGTTTTTGACGGGTCTGTGACTACTGACGGCTTTTTATCAAGTGCAGCTTGTTTTTTGCTGGATGACTTGGATTCTGAGGGACGGGCGATAATGGGTACCGTAAAGTGAAACTCACTACCTTGGTCTTTCCCGGGGGAGTCTGCCCAAATTTCTCCCCCCCAACCCTTGACAATTTGCCGACAAATTGCTAAACCCAGACCCGTTCCACCAGTGGTTCGTCGCAGTGCTCCTTCTTCCTGATAGAAGCGGTCAAAGACTGTTTCTAGGCGGTTGGGTTCGATACCTCGCCCTGTATCTGCTACAGTGACTTCTAGCATTGGTCCTCCGTTGCTTTGAGTCCGAATTGCGATTTGCCCTTGAGTGCTGGTAAATTTGCAGGCATTGTCAAGAAGTTTAGCGAGGGCTTCTACGAGCCACTCACCATCAGCGCGGACTAAAGGCAGGTCATCTGGCACTTCGGTGACGAGTTGCGGTCTTTCGCTTTCAGACCAGCGAGAACGGACACTGCTAATGGCAAGGTCAATGCATTCTTGCAGAGAGATGGCTTCTAGCTTCCATTCCACGCGACCACTTTCTAAGCGGGAGAGAGTGAGGAAGTCTTGAACTAGTTTCCGCATCCGTTCGGCGTCGGCAAGGGCGGTATTGAGCATTACCTGGCGCAGTTCTGGGGACATATCGGGTTCACTGGCCAGACTTTCTAGACAGACTTGAATAGTGGAGAGGGGAGTGCGTAATTCGTGACCTGTGATGGCGACTAAGTTGCTGCGAGTACGGTCAAGGGCTTCTAGCTGCTGGTTTAAATCTTCTAGATTGGCGTAGGCTTCGGCTTGAATTAGTGCCACACCGACTTGAGTAGCGATCGCTTCCATCAATGCTAGTTCATCGTCTTGCCAACGATAAGGCGTTGGCCCACAATGGTGTAGCTCTACCATCCCTAACAACTGTCCCTGATACACTACAGGCACCATCAGCCAAGAGCGAATCGAACACTGCTGCACCAGATTTTTCAAACTTTTGGCAGCGTCATTGCCAGTTTTGCGATCGGACTTCGCCAGTCGTAATTCGTTCTTAGTTTTTCGGGGAACAGGCGTCTGGTATCGGATTGGCTTCTCTAACGCCTGTGGTAATTCCTTTGTGTCGTTAATCCGGGGGTCTTCTTGAGTATCTTCGACAAAAACGGGTTCTTGGCGCTGTACGATATCCTGAAACAGACCATTGTCTTGCAACGGCCAAGTTTTCCCAAGTGTGGAGATCAGGCTGACCTCTCCCCCATCTCCAGTCTTTAAAAATTCATGGCTGATTTTAGCGGAGGCATCCGTTGCTTTGCAGCAGTAAATCAGACATCGGCAAGAGTTAAGGGCTTGCCCCAATTCCTGCACGGCAACTTCAAGAATGTCGTCCGTGTTGAGACTGCGCCGAATGGCAGCAGTAATCGAGTTGACCAAGCGTTCTTTCCTTTCCTGGGCAGAGATTGAGCGATAGGCTTTGAGTAACTTGTACTGTCCTGCCTGCAAGTAAGTTACCAAACGCTGGACAAACGCATCGGGGTTGACAGAACCCTTTGAGTTTCCTGTATTTTGAGTTAATCCTACTATGCTAATTTCAGCACAATCTCCTACATATTGAGATTTTGCCTCTTCAATCTTGGTGGTCAGTTCGGGGCGGTAAAGCTTGATGCGATTTAAGATTAACTCAGCAGCGTGTTGACTGACATGACGGTCAGAAGTCCAGATTCCCTCAAAGCGTCGGGAGGGGTCTACCTCCTCTTCATGGTCACTCTCTGATGCAGGGGCAAGTCGTTCTCGGCAAATCAGGCAAGTAGTATACTGCTTCGCAATTACGACTAAATGCCACTCTTGAGCCAAGGCATCTGCTGGGTCAAATGCCACGGTTTCATAGTAGTCTGAGCCATTCTTGAAGGATGTTTCTGGTGCTGCCAGCACATAAACTTGAGACGATTGGTCGGCTATTCGTCGATATCGGTGGGCTTCCTGACGATAAAATCGCTCTCGCTGGAAGCTAGCAATCACCAAGGGCTGATCTGACCCTGCTAAGACTTGGTCTTCCATCGCGTGGGAGAGTGCGGTTAAGGAAGACTTGAAATAGAGTTGTGGTCGCAGGTGGGGCTGGACATAGAGCAAATCTGCCAGCACGGAAGTCGTGATAATCATTTATTACATTTTTGAGTTTTAGCCAGGGATTATCGACGTTATACGGCACCGATTCTATAGGTGGGCTGTTGTCCATCATGACCGGATTGGCTGGGTCAATCTGGTTCTAAGAAAGACAGTGCGTGTCAGTGTTAGCAGCATAGTTATTTCGCAGGAAAACGCCCTTAGTTATGCAGATCTCATACTGCTCTCTCAACTTATCGTACAAAACAAAGGGGTAGCTCCCAGCTAGCTTGCCCACAACTAACTAGTATTTGTAAAAGAAATTAACTGTGTCCAGCTACCGTCGCCCAGAGGATAACTTACCATGTACTCTGTGACACTTTAGAATGCTTGGGAGGAGTGATAATTTTTTGTTTATGCCGTTTAGCGCTATTCAAAACAGTAAAGGCGATGCGCCTCAACAGACAGAATTACTGGCTGTTAAACATGCAACGCCTTTGATAATGAGGAGTCTTGGGATGAGTGACCTAATGCTCAGGAGTAGCAAATTGGGTAGGCTCTCATCAGAGCCTTGAAGACTTAATAGGTTGGATAATCGTATATGCCCCACTCTTGAATACCGCGATCGCTCAGGATAGTTTCAGCCAAACGAATTTCTTCTGACGTACCATCCACTATGACCAAATAACCTCCTTGAGCTACTCGATCTCCGTACACCTGGGCTTTCTCGTCAGCAATCCCTAAGCCAGCTAATGAGCCAACAAAACCGCCACTTGCTGCGCCGATGCCAGCCCCAGCAGCTGTAGTCGCTAGGGTTGTCCCGATAGTACCAGCGGCAATCAGAGGACCTGCGCCGGGAATGGTTAAAGCCCCAAGACCAACTAATAAGCCAGCTAGACCACCCAAGGCAGTACCTGTTACAGCACCCGTTGCCGCGCCCTCATCAGCTTCATCGGTAACGCGATCGCTCAGATCAGCACCCGCTAATTCATCATACCGATCTGCATCTTGGGCAATTACAGAAAGTCTATCCATCGGGAAGCCACTGTTTTTCAGTTCTAACAGGGCAGCTTCAGCTTCTTGACGGGTGGAAAATACACCTACAGCACGTCTTTGTTGACCGATAACCATGTTTTCTCCTTCCACAATGGGGCAAATTGAGGGACAAAAATGTAGACAAGTCAGTAGTTCAAGTCACATTTTTGAGATTTTGGTTATGACATTCATCAACCCGTAGACATAACTGCTGAATCTATCGCTAGCAAGCTGTCTTCATCCTTCATCCTTTTTTGGTCAACCAGTAGCTAACCTATGCCCACAGGAGAAATACCCAAGTTTTCGGCCCAATAATTCCATCAGGTTGCAGCTTCTTGAACTTCTGAAAAGCTACAACAGCATTTTTTGTACGTGTGCCAAAATCTCCATCTATAGCACCTGGATCGAATTCAGGTTTTTGAAGAGCTTTAAGTTGCTGTTGTATTTCCTTTACTCTTGGGCCTTTTGAGCCTGAGGCAAGCGAATTGAATTTATTGAGGTCACCTAAACCACTAACACCTGGAATATCCGCTACATCACCTTCATATTGGTGAATCGTCCAATTTCCTGCTCCCCAACTGCTAGGTACTGAAGGCGTGCTAACACCATAATGTGCAATCCACAGAGGGTAGCTAGCAAAGTCTTTTGGGTTACCGAGGATATTGTTCCAGAAGTTAGGAGAGGCGTAAATGAATGGTTTAATTTTCTTTCCGGTTTGTTGTTGAAGTGTTTTTTCAACTTCTGCTAGCCATTGTTTCATTTTGTTAATGATTGTGGTAGCACCCGCCCCGTCAGTAGCTTCAACGTCTAATACTGGCGGGAAGTCACCCGGTTGAAGCGGTCCCATAGTCTTGAGGAATTCTTGTGCTTGTTTTACCGGGTCAGAGGTCAATGGATGAAAAAAGTGGTAGGCACCGCGAATAATACCATTAGTTTTAGATACTGACCAATTGCGCTCAAAAGTTTCATCTTTTACACTAGCGCCTTCAGTTGCCCTGATAAAAGCAAATGTCTTGCCAGAAATTCTGACAGCGGCCCAGTCTACTCTTTTAGCGTATTCAGAAACATCAATGCCGTACATAGTTCTATTCTCCTAGTCACTACACAGGTTTTTTGTAAATACACTTATGTTTCCAGGAATTCCGGCTGTTAAGTTGTTGTGTTCCAGGTAAGTCTTGATTTTTTTAAGACTTCGCATCTTACTATTAAAAGGAGTTTTAGACTCCTACCAACAGAATCGCACCAAGTATTGGTGGGGTCTCCAACTAAATTTTCCGTACTTTATACTTCAGATGACCTCAACTAAACTACGGTTCCCTCAATTTTTGCGTTTTTCTGAACGTCCCAGTCTCTCGATGCTGTTGATGGCGGTGGGATTAATCATTACTATTTTGTTCGTATTAGTTGCCATTTTTGCTCCGGCTTTTCAGGCGTGGGGATGGCTGCAAGACCCCACAGCGTCACTAATTAACCCAATTCATGAGCCGCCTGGAGCTAAGTATTGGTTTGGTACTAGTCGGCAGGGTTATGATGTGTTTTCTCGCACCTTGTATGGCGCTCAAGCGGCTTTACAGGTAGTAATTTTAGCAACACTCCTTAGTCTAATTGTTGGTGTACCTTTAGGCATGGTTAGTGGCTATCTGGGTGGGAAACTGGATCGAGTGTTACTGTTTTTTATGGATACTATCTACACTCTACCGGGATTGCTGCTTTCGGTAACGCTGGCATTTGTGGTAGGACGTGGGGTGTTTAATGCGGCGATCGCACTCAGCATTTCCTACATTCCCCAGTACTATCGGGTAGTCCGTAATCACACCACCAGCGTCAAAAATGAACTCTTCATCGAAGCGGCACAAGCGATGGGCGCTTCTACATCCACAGTATTGTCTCGCTACCTATTTCTCAACGTTATTCAGAGCGTACCAGTGTTATTTACCCTCAATGCTGCTGACGCAATTTTAATCTTAGGCGGTTTAGGATTTTTGGGACTGGGACTACCAGAACAAACCCCAGAGTGGGGTCAAGATTTACGCCAAGCACTCGATGCCTTACCTACAGGAATTTGGTGGACAGCCCTTTTCCCGGGTTTGGCAATGACGTTGATGGTAATCGGGCTATCTCTTGTAGGAGAGGGGTTGAGTGAACTCATTAATCCTCGGTGGCGCTCTAAAAATTAAGATAGATTCATTGGTTGTTGGTTGTTGGTTGTTGGTTGTTGGTTGTTGGTTGTTTATTAGAAAATACTTGCTCATCCTTATAATAAACAACTTGCCTCTCGCGTAATCTCACCTAGAAGCAAGGCGTGAGATGAGTTCATTTCTCCTAACTTCTGACTCCTGACTGCTTCTTTTCTTATTAGACACCATGAGCGAGGAGCGCACAAAGAAAAGATGAAAATTTCTCTTCTCCCCGACTCCCGACTCCCGACTCCCCACTCCCTATTTTTAGATTAGATGAATTTAAGGAAGACAATCGTGCAATCCTTCATCATTATCACTGCTGCCAATGCTCAATTCTTTGAACTGGTTCAAGGCACAATTCTATCTATCCGACAAAAACCACAGGGGCAAGATACCATAATTGGCTTCTTCGATCTCGGTTGTACTCCAGAACAGCTTCAATGGCTACAAGGGCAAGTTAATGTAATTAAGCAAGCTGATTGGGAGTTTAATTTTCCTCTTCAAAATGAAGCCCCTGAGTATTTAAAGGGACTTTTAGCACGTCCTTTTTTGCGTCAATACTTTCCAAATTTTGACATCTATCTTTGGATTGATGCTGATGCTTGGGTACAAGATTGGAACGCTATTGATTTATTCCTTCAAGGCGCTGAACGTCGGGGACTAGCAATTGTTCCAGAAATAGATCGAGCTAGTCAGATTCAATATGGAGGACTACCTGAGTATTGGTGGACATGGATTCATCGCCATTACCAAGAATTTTTTGGTGAGGAAGTGGCACAAAAATTATATAGTTATCCTCTATTAAATGCTGGTGTGTTTGCACTGCATAAAAATGCTCCTCACTGGCAAGTCTGGGCAGAGTTCCTTGAACAAGGACTACAGCAAAGCGCTTCTTTAATGACCGATCAGTTTGCCCTCAATGTAGTTGTTTATCAAGGTGGACTATTTGACGACACTGAAATGCTTCCGGCGTGGTGTAACTGGACTTGCCACACTTGTTTACCATCTTGGGATAAGAAAAAAGACTGTTTTGTAGAACCTTATTTACCTCACACACCAATTGGTATTTTGCATCTAACTCGCGAGAAGTATAAGCGGGAAACAGTAGTAGCAAATGACAGGACTGAAGTAGAGGTTAGTTTTCGTTATACTTCTCAAAATTTGTCTAATACTTCAGAAGAGATTGACTTAAACAGACAAGCTGACAAAGAGCAAATAGAGCAAAGTTTTACAGACAGGACACTAGATGAAACGGCTGAAACCATCAACTGTAGTTTGTTACCAGTTGGAGATTATGTCTCGCCTAAATTCAAGGTTATTTTGCTCGATCAGTGTTTTCCAAATATGATTGTTGGTGATACTAATCGTTGTCTGTGGCCTTATCTTCGTCGAGAAATTCCTCATAATTGGTACATAGATAAAAGTCATCCAGCCGTTGGATTTGTCAGTCGAGATGAAGCGCATATCCTTTATAATACTGCCTTGAAGTTTAAGGGCAAAAACGCCTTGGAGATAGGCTGTTGGTTGGGTTGGTCAGCCTGTCATTTAGCATTAGGAGGAGTTGAGTTAGATGTGATTGACCCTTTGTTAGAAAGACCAGATTTTTATGAAAGTGTCAACCACTCACTGCAAGCTGTTGGTGTTATTAACTCAGTTAAACTTATTCCTGGTTGTAGTCCTGAGAAAGTAGAAGAGTTAGCGGCTCAATTTCAACGCAAATGGTCATTAATTTACATTGATGGCAATCATGATTCTCCTGGGCCTTTGTATGATGCGATCGCCTGTGAAAAATACGCTCAAGATGATGCTCTAATTCTGTTTCATGACTTAGTTTCTCCTGATGTTGCCCAAGGCTTAGATTACCTGAAGCAACGGGGATGGCAAACAATGATTTATCAAACCATGCAAATCATGGGGGTTGCATGGCGAGGAAATATTGAACCTGTTATCCATCAACCTGATCCAAATATCCAATGGCATTTACCAGAACATCTGCAACATTACCCTGTTAGTTGTACTCTATCTAATAACACTATCGGTGAATTAGAATTTTCTCCTACAAATCACTTCATTAACAGTGTTGAAAAAGTATCATTAGCAAGAGCAGAAGAAAAGTTATCTCATCTTCAAAAATCTCCTTTGCAGGAAGAGCTAAATTTGAAAGAAATCAATCTAATTATATTTCCTGATTGGACTCAACCTGAAGAATTACTGCTTGCCGATATAGAAAGTATAATTAGAGTCCTTCTAACTCATCCTGAGAGAAGCTATCTAAATCTTCTTGTAGAAACTAGCAATACTTTTAAGGAGCAAGCAGATTTAACTATATCTAGTGTTGTTATGAAACTTTTATATGAAGAAGATTTAGATATCGCTGAACAGCCTGAAATTTCATTATTTGGGAATCTCAGTAAAATTCAATGGAAAGCTTTACATAATCAAATTCACAGCCGGATTAGGATGAAAAATGAGAATAGACTAACCATTACAGAAGCCGGAATGGAAAGGTTACCCTTCTTAGAAATAGACAGTTTTAGTAAGCAAAAAACTTTTAGGCTATTGTGATGAAAAACTTAGCACCAGATATTTTCAGGCAACGGTTATTGATTGAAGGATTTTATAGAATTGAAGTGAATGAAAAAGTTATTAATGATTACTTCTTAGTGCTATGGGATATGAACACGATATATCGCGCCCTTACAAAGAATTGTGTTCAATCCAATTGAGAACCGCCATAGTAATTTTCACTCTCAGTATTTGATAGCAGAGATTATGCGATCGCACCAGCAAATTTCATCAGGCTTAACAATTTATCGAGATTGATGAAAATATCCTCGATTCGAGAGTTTGGGTATAAGAGTTTATGTAAATAGAAGCCTTCAGAAACTTCACCGAGTAAATAATAGTATTCTAGCCCGACTATATTACTAATAAGCCAGTAACAATGATAGACATAATTGGGTGAAAAAATTTCTATTATTTTAGTTCCTGGATTACAGAATACACTATTAGTCAGCCCACCTCCGTGAGGAGCTACTACAACTTTAGCATTAGCTAGTAATGTAGCCTGTTCTCTTACTGACATAGATTCCAGTGTTACGCTTTGAAAGCCAAATTTATTTAATAAACTAATGACTTCATCTTCATTGATAATTCTACGGTTAGCAGCTTGACTACGACTTATATAAAGTCGCTCTATCTTATCCGAGGATTCAAGAAAGGTTTTATTTAGAAATGTATTTCTTAAAAAGTCGCAAGCCCATTTTGGCATCCAAGCGATGCTACCAGGAAAAGATGGCACTATTAAGTTTGTTGCTTGAATGTGATGATAGCGACTAGTCTCTAGTATGTTTGCCTCTGTAATACCTAGGATATTCAGTGTCTCTTTTTGAAAAGGCAGATGACTACTAATGAGAAATTTGTCTATCCCCATCATGTCTATTCCACTACGATGCAGTAATTCAATACGAGGCAATATATCCAACATCCAATGAAAATATACGTCATTTAAAAGTCCAGATAAAACAGTTACAGTTCCATCTATCTTTTCAGGAGGAGGTAGCTTCCTTAAAGAGAAAATAGAATGTTTGCTTGGATGTTTCTCAGGATGCCCGGGACTTAAAGCAGGAAATTCTGGAGAAATGTCAGCTAAAAGCTGATTCTCTGACGTAATTACTGCACTTGAATCTTGACTTTTATTCAGCCAGTAACGCCCATCTGGTACTAGGGCGACAAAAGTTGCTGGCAATTCAACTTTATCCCCAAATCTAAAACTAAAATGTATGGTTTTATCGGGTGTCTTAGGTGGAATTAAGTGAAGGATATTCCTTGGATAAATATTTATGTAATTACTGATTTCTAAATTAAAAGTAACTGCCCAATCCCAGGTTGATTCATAAAACTCTTTGGGAGTATCAACTAACAGTACCTGTTGAAAACTTGCAGTTTGCTCATCCAGTTTACCCGGTTGGCGTTGATTTGCTCTTGTCCACAGGTTCCTTAGAAACCAATCCAAGTCAGTCGATTCTTGTTGAGTCTGTAAGGCTTTTAATAAACTAGCGTTAGCATTTATCGCCTCATTAGATTTATCAAGTTGTACTAAGGTATCTTTCCACTTACAGTACGCTTGTGCGAACTCTGGTTTAATCTGAGTAGCCTTCTTAAAACAGTTAATTGCCTCATCCAGTTGACCTTTTTCTAGCAGCGCATAACCCCAATCACTGTAAGCTTGTGAGTACTCTGGCTGAATCTGAGTTGTTTTCTTAAAACAAGCGATCGCATCATCCAGCCTACCTTGTTGGAATAAGCATAACCCTAAATTATAAAGAGTCTCAATCCACTCAGGGTGAATCTCCAAAACCTTTAAATAACAACTAATAGCGTCTTCAAATTGTTCTAGCTTCTGAAATACACAGCCCTGGTTTTGATAAGCTTGGGCAAAGTCAGGTTGGATTTCAGTTGCCCTGTGCCAACAAGCAATGGCTTCATCTAAATTTCCCTGCTGCGCGATCGCATTCCCCAAGTTATAGTAAGCTTGTGCCCGATCTGAATCTAACTCTAGGATTTGCCAGTAAATCTGTGTAGCCGATTGTAGCTTGTAGTTGTCGAGACATCGAATAGCTTCTGCTTCCAATACCTCAAGTAGTTCCCCCATCCGCACATCAATTTCTGCCGGATTTCCCTGGGTTAAGGCAGATAGCCAGATGGCTTGTGCCTCAGATTCTTCTCCTTGAAGAAGCCACGCTAGCCCCAAATGCCAGTAATTGGACATCAACGTCGGGTTAGCATTAATACATTGTTCGTAGAGTGCGATCGCTTCAGTATATCGACCTTGAGCCAGATATGCAGCTGCCTGTTGTTGCATTTTACAAGTTCCGCGAGAATCCTCTGCTTGTAATCGTAGAGTCAACAGAGGCTGTTAGCGAAACAGGCTGAATTGACATCCTCCCACCGCTAATTCGGAGTACGTGCGATTCGTTGATGCCTAAACCGGGAAACCGGGGGACGGTTCACAAGGTATAAAACCCTTGATAACTAAACAGTTCATGTAGGTGACGGGAAGTATCCTAGAAACTCGAAGTCCTACCGCTCAAGTGCTGAGTTGAAAGCATCACCCCTATCTTGAGACGTGGTAACTCTCAGGATATATGCGGGGAGAAAAGGCAGATAACACCAGTAACCTCAACTAGGTGAATGTCGAGCAAGAGTCTCATGGGAAATACGAAAGTGTGAAGGTACGCCTGAATCATCGAAAATTTAGATGGGGAAAAGAGGATGTTACCCCAAGCCAAAAGGCAAGGATAAGGTACTGGCTGTGTACTCCTGACCAGTAAGCACTCCAAAGAAACCCGGTGAAGAGTACCTCCCTAAAAGACTCAACCAATGACTGTGCGGAACGAAGTAACCCATCAAGCTAGCTCTCGGAGGTCGAATATCTGAGCAGGGAACCACCCGCAAGCCTTGATGGGCAGGATTGAGTCAAAAGCGAATGCTCTGGGTAATACCAGAGATATGCAGACAGACTCACGATGCCTTGGAAGAAATAATCGTAAGTGGAAGTGAAATGTCTAAAACGCAGGAAAACCTGACGGTGGAATGGAAAGACCTACCCTGGCGCAAGCTGGAAATACGGGTCTGGAAGCTTCAAAAGCGAATATTTCGAGCCTCGCAACGTGGTGACTTGAAAGCAGTTCGCAGACTCCAGAAGACCTTGATGAGGTCTTGGTCGGCAAAATGCATGGCAGTAAGGAAGGTCACACAGGATAACCAAGGAAAAAAGACGGCGGGAGTGGATGGGATTAAAAGCCTATCCCCAGCAGCACGTCTGAACTTGATCAGCCAACTTAAATTGACCGGAAACTCCAAGCCTACTCGTCGAGTGTGGATTGAGAAACCAGGAAAAACTGAAAAGCGACCACTGGGCATACCGACGATGTTTGACCGTGCATTACAAGCCTTAGTAAAGCTTGTCCTAGAACCCGAATGGGAAGCTAGGTTTGAGCCGAATTCTTACGGATTCCGACCCGGACGCTCTGCCCTAGATGCAATAGAGGCAATTTTTAACAATGTTTGCAAAAAAGCCAAATACGTGCTGGACGCTGACATTGCGAAGTGTTTTGACCGCATCAACCATCAATCGCTGTTGAACAAATTGAATACATTCCCAACCTTACGCCAACAGATAAAATCGTGGCTCAAGTCAGGAGTGATGGATGAGGGGATATTTTCTGACACCGATGAGGGGACACCACAGGGAGGTGTAATTTCCCCACTACTGGCAAACATTGCCCTTCACGGGTTAGAGGATTTTATCACAGGGTTCAAGCCTAAAGGGTATCGCTACGGAGCCGCCCTAGTCAGATATGCTGACGATTTTGTGATAATCCACGAATCTAAAGACTTTGTAGAACAACTACAACAACAGACTGAGAGCTGGCTAACGGGTATGGGCTTAGAACTGAAGCCAAACAAAACCCACATCCGCCACACCTCAGAAGGTTTCGACTTTCTAGGGTTTAATATCCGTCAATACTCAGTAGGGGCGTACAGGGCGGCAACACACACCAGTGGAAATAAAACTAAAAACCTTGGCTTTCAGACACTCATCACCCCAAGCAAAGAAGCAATCAAGAGACATCTTGAGAAGATAGGTAAATTAATAGACGCGCACCATAACGCCCCTCAAGAGGCACTAATCAACCGACTAAACCCCGTCATACTCGGATGGTGCAACTATTATTCAACCCAGGTGAGCAAGGAAACATTTTCAAAGTGTATTCATCTCACTTTCAAAAAATTACTAGCTTGGGCAAAACGCAGATGTTCCAAAAGTAATGCCTATGATATTGTCCAGAAGTACTGGCAGACGATAGGCAGTAGCAAATGGGAGTTTGCGACAAAGAACGGACACAGACTAATCAAACACTCCGAAACTCCAATAAGGAGACACGTAAAGGTGCAAAAGGCAAGGAGTCCGTTTGATGGAGATACGGTCTACTGGGGTCAGAGAATGAGGAGCCATCCGGAGATGCCTATAAGGATTAAGAACCTGTTGGAAAAACAGGACGGAAAGTGCAGACTCTGCGAACTCAAATTTAGAGACGGAGACATCATGGAAGTTGACCATATACTGCCAACTATCCTGGGGGGTAAGGATTGGTACAGCAACCTACAACTACTACACCGTCATTGTCATCACGCCAAGTCAGCCATTGACGGCTCAGGTACTCATAACAAGAGCCAAGACATTGAGGAGCCGTGTGATGGGAAACTATCAAGCACGGTTTTGAATGAGAGGGCGGGGAAGTGATTTCCCGCCCGACTCTAACCGAATATAGCGGGGGATTCCAAAGATTGCTCTTTAGGTTTCCTCTTTCCGCGACTCGGCTTACTTTGAGGAGTTTCCTCCTTACCATTGCAGAGGTCGATGTCTCCAGAGGCGTGAGTTCCGATGTGTCCCACCGTACTTAATCCTTTCTCTAAAATGTTCCGAGCGGCATTCCAGTCCCTATCTTGTGTATGTCCACAATGATGACAAACGTGAGTCCTGACACTAAGAGATTTTTTGACAACCTTGCCACAGTTCGAGCAATTCTGGCTGGTGTAGTGAGGCGGCACGGCAACCGTTACGACCCCAAATACTTTGCCAAAATACTCAACCCAAGTACGAAAAGTCGTCCAAGCTGCATCGGATATAGATTTAGCCAGATGTCGATTTCTGACCATGTTTCTCACCTTCAAATCCTCGAAGGTTACCAAGTCGTTAGACCGGACTACGCATCTCGCCAGCTTTACGGCAAAATCTTTACGCTGCCTACTTACTTTGAGGTGTTTTCTTGCCAGTTTATTTCTAAACTTAGCTCGGTTTTTAGAACCTTTTTTGGTCTTAGACATACGACGTTGCAACCGTTTCAAAGACTTCTCGCTTTTACGAAGATGTCTTGGGTTTTCCATCGTTTGTCCGTCACTATCGGTATAAAATTGACACTCCCCGGATTCCGCTATCGCGCTTGATCCGGGGATTCTCATATCTTTCCCGGTGGGGGGTTTCCAGACGACTTACGTTGCAGGATTTCTCCAACAACGCAGAGGTCGGGCTGTCCATGAGCGTAGATTCCCGTATGCCCTACGGTATTTTTTCCTAACATCTCAAACGCTTTCATCAAGATATTGATAGCTGCATTCTCATCCCTGTCGAGGATAGTTCCACATGTACAAGCATGGGTTCTGACCGACAGGGATTTTTTTACGACTGCTCCGCATCCCGAACAATTTTGGGATGTGTAGTGAGGTGGAACAGCAACAGCAACTTTATCAAACACTTTGGCAAAATACTCAAGCCACTCGCGGAACATTGTCCAGCTAGCGTCACTGATTGATTTAGCTAGATTGTGGTTCTTTACCAAGTTCCGCACTCTTAGATCTTCATAGGCTACCAAATCGTTAGATTGGATTAACGCTCTCGCAGTTTTTACTACGAAATCTTTACGTCGCCTAGTTACTTCTAGATGCCCAAGAGCAACTTGAATTCTTGCCTTGTGATAGCGCTTTGATTGCGGGGTTTTAGTCTTAACCATCGCCTGCCCTTTCATCCCTTTATTGGGATTCCTGTATCTATTCGACATCCGACGCTGCAATTTCTTTAGTCGCTTTTCGGATGACCTTAGATGGCGAGGGTTATCAACTTTCTTCCCAGTGGAGTCAGTGAGAAAATGGTTTAAACCTACATCTATACCGATCTCACTACCTGTATATTTGATTCTCTCTTTACGTTCAACATCAATACAAAACTGTGCGTAGTATCCATCTGCTCTTTTGACAACACGGACTCGTTTGATCTGCTTAACATCATAGAAGTTAAGGTCGCGAGTCCCTTTAAGTTTAAAAATTCCAGCATCAAACCCGTCCGTCAGGGTGAGAGATTTCCTGTCTTTACTAAGTTTCCAGCCTGTGGTTTTATATTCAACAGAACGACAAAACTTCTTAAATTTCGGAAATCCTTTTTTACCTAGAACTTTTTTCTTGCAATTATCGAAGAACCTAGCAATCGCTCCCCAAGCCCGTTCGGCAGATGCTTGACGAGCCATAGAGTTGAGCTTTTTCACCCAAGGGTACTCTGGATCTGCCGCCAATACTGCACAGTATTTGTTCAGGGAATAGCGGTTAACTTTTTCTTCTGGGGAACTATCCATCCAGAATCGCAAAGCTTTATTTTGAATGAACTGAGCAGCCCGGATGATATCATCTATCACCCGGAACTGCTCCGTTCTTCCTTTTAGCTTAGCTTCTAAAACTAACACTATCAATCCCGTGCGCTGTTGAATGTATGCTGTAAATATACAATAGCTGTAGACACAAGCGCAATAGTTATGGCAAAGTTTGACCCAGATGAATACCGTCACGAAGGTAATGCCGTATCGCTACTCAATTACCACTTCGTCTTTATTCCTAAACGACGAAAAAAAGTCTTGGTGGGCAAGATAGCTGAACGTCTTCAAGAAATTATCTGTGATGTATGTAACGAGAACAGATGGCGAATCGTTGCGATGGAAATCAGCCCAGACCACGTACACTTGTTCTTGAGTGCTAAGCCCATTGATAGTCCATCGATTATCATGAAACGAATTAAGGGTAGAGCGGCTCATCACCTCAGGAAAGAATTCCCTGAGCTGCTGAAGCTGCCTACCCTTTGGACACCTAGCTATTTTGTTTCTACTGCTGGTAATATTTGTTCAACTACGGTAAAAAACTACATTGCCAGACACAAGGCGGG
The DNA here is from genome assembly GCA_031970155.1 of Coleofasciculaceae cyanobacterium CTOTU46601. GTDB lineage: Bacteria > Cyanobacteriota > Cyanobacteriia > Cyanobacteriales > Coleofasciculaceae > DALYIW01. The sequence goes on from DALYIW010000093.1 coordinate 17,416, forward strand.
TTAAAACCCGCCTGCCCTTTCATCCCCGGCATAAATGACCGGGGTTTTCAGGGTTGCCCTCTATAAGTCAGTCCAACATCCAATCCAATTGTTTTAGATGTTGGCTCTCTTTTTTCGATTCGTTCTTGGTCGATACAAAACTGTACATAGTAGCCGTCTGCACGACGCACTACACGCACTCGCTTGATTTGCTTCAATTGATAAAAGTGCAAGTTACGGGTTCCCCACATCTTGAAGGTTCCCGCATAGAAGCCATCGCTAAAAGTGATGTATCTCCTGTCTTCAGAAAGTTTCCATCCACTGGTTTTGTACTCGACAGACCCATGTGTTTGCTCTTTCTTAAATCGTGGATATCCTTTCTTCCCAGGCTTATTCTTCTTGCAGTTATCAAAGAAACGAGCAATAGCCGACCAAGCCCGTTCAGCACTAGCTTGTCGAGCCATCGAGTTAAGTTTTCGGGCCCAGGGGAATTCCTTGGCAAGGACAGCACAATAGGCACTCAACTCATATCGTCCGATGTCGCGGTTATCCATCCAGTATCGCAGGCAAGAATTTCTGACAAAACGAGCAGTACGAATTGCCTCATCCAGCTTTTCGTACTGCTTTTTAAGTCCCTCAAGTTTTGCCTCGGATACCAACATAGTTACGTCGTTGTCTCTGACGTAATCTATTCTAGCATAGCTCCTGCCCGCAATTCATGAGGTAGGCGATGCGGGAAGCGTCTTCCCGCATTTGAGCCTACCGTCTCACCGCCAAACGGAGTACCGTTATGGCGGGAGCCTTCTTGCGGTTGAAGGTAAACCCTACGCTTAGCAGTAACTAAGCATAGGGTTGGTGGTTATCGGTTAATTCAGCAGTTTTTTGTGACGGCTAACTTACTACATCTAGTGTAGAATTTTCGCCGCCAGGACAGTTGGTCTGAAAATTTTGTAAGCAGTCTCTAAGGGCAAAGATAGGAAATGAAACCTTCAATCCTTCTTTTGTATCTTAGTCCATGAGCTAAATTCTGGTTTGCTCTGTTAAGGTTAAACCTTAATTAAAAGGAGGTATTACCTTAATCAAAAGGTCAAGAACATCCTTGACTTTAAGGTCAACAACAACGTCGCCACCCTTGATTTGTTCTTGTTTTTTGTCGTCTAGTTCTTCCCATAGAGTTGACTCTGAAATCATCAAGGGATTGGTTGTTTGATTGTTGTTCATGTCACTATCTATATTTAGGGTTAACTTTCTATTACTTCTTTCCCACTGCAAGATTATTTACTGCACAGGAAACTTTAATTCCCGGCAATATATGCCATGGCTTATAGATGTTCTTGTTGCGAAAAAAGAGTAATTAGATGAACTTAATAATCATTTTATATTCTCGCCACTGATTTATAAAGGAAATATAAAGACGATTGATAGTTTTTACTTAGCTTGATCATTGAACAGAGAAGGGGATAGACATTCAAATTGACTGAAATTTGTTGACACTCAGCAGTCAACTCTCAACAGTAGACCTATCTTGAAAGTCGGGAGTCGAGAGTCGGGAGTCGGGAGTCGTGTCTGTGCGTAAATGAACAGCAGCTTACGCCTTTTCCTTCGGTGGGGGCGTGATGCAGAATCTGGTAAGGTTTTCGTCGAGTTTTCTGAGTAATCTAAAGTCTTTCTCTGGCAGAGGCTGACTTTGACTTTCGGTTATGGCTTTATCTACTTCAGGCTTCTTCTCAAGGAAGGCAAACGCTTGCCGAAATTGACGCGGACTGACTTCAACAGGTGAGTCAAAGTGGCATGGAACAATTCGTTGGAAATTCCAGCTGGCTACCTTGTTAGCCCAGTCGAGAGTTTCCATAGGCGATCGATTGAGAATGAGCGTCTGTAGTATCGGGGCTACAAATAGACGCCCACCCCCTCGCAGTGCGTTGAACGACTGCTGCCAATCATCCTTCCATTTGAAGGGAAACCATCCGAAATACGCCTTCCTTGACCGATCTGGTGCTTTCAGGGCATTGCGAATCGACTGCCCCATTTCGACCACTTCCAGCGCACTTGGTTGAAAGTAAAAGGCAAACAGTGAGATGCGCTGCCATCCTTTACGGCGGTTTGCTTCGCTGTCCTCGACGACATCGAAGGCACTGTCCTTTGCATGGAAAAGCAAGGGATAGGGGTCAAGTTGGACGATCGCAGGTGGTTCTTCTGGTACGGAAAGTACGGAGTCTGTTACGAGGAGGGTTTGCGATCGCTTATGGAAGAAAGCCACTTCCTCAAATCGCCCCGGCCCCAACTCGATTGGACCTAGCATCGCATAGTCAAACTCATCAGCAAACGGAGCATTGCAACTGTCTTCTGGGAGTACCTGAGTGCGTCTTTGAGGCAAACCGAGCCAACTCAGCGGTAGATTTAGGGGAAAACTCCACTGGTTTGGGGCGACGAAGACTTGTGCTAGAGGAAAGCATCTGGCAAACGGACCGACGAAGACTTTGTGTTCTAGGCCGGAGATAGTTGGCAAGATGATGTACTTGACATCGCCGTGCTGTGCTACCAACTCCTTGACGAGGCGTATACACTCTGGCGTTGGTGCAACGGGTGCATAGACGAGTAAACCACCTGCATCGAGCTTAACAACACTCATGCGAATCGGGACAACAACGTAGAGGACACCCTGTAGCTGATCGAATGTCCAGATCGTGTCCTTAACTACTTCTGTGCGGAGAGTCCGCCGCTTGCCGTAAGGGTACAGTGGCACAGCCGGCCAGAAAGGCCATGACCAGTCCCCAGGATGGATGCTCTGTTGCTCCTGCGTTTCCTGCACATTCATCGTGGTTTGATCCACGCCACGACTTCCTCCCTAATTTCTAAACACTCTAGTCTCTCATGACAAGGGGAGAAGGATTATTAAGCTGACGAGCCTGATCTAAGATAATTTGACTGAATTGAGAAGCACGCTCAGTGTCATCACTTTCGTAGAAGAGAATTAGAACGGCATTCTGAGAGTAAATCACTAACCATCGTCGCTTAATCAGCAAGAAAGCAATAATCAGAATGAGTCCGATACCAACGACAGATAAAAGTGGAATCCCCAACCATAGTAACCACCATTGACGACCCTCCACTAATTCAACTGAATCCACACTCTGGATGCGAGTATAGATTTGCTTTTTCTCTAAACCAAAGAATAGCCTTGAAGAGGCTTGAATCATATCTCCTGTGAGCCGAAAACGTGTTTTACCACTTGCCGGAATCACAACATTCCCCCAAACCTGCCCCGGTTTGCCGTTTAGTTCAATAACTTCTATTCCTGCATTAGTCACAGTACTAGGACTCCTATCGAAATTATCTAGTACCAAATATTTCCGGCAAAGATCGCACTTATGCAATTTCTCGTCACTGCGATCAGTCCTAAGAGGGGCGATTTTTGGAACGATAAAACGGTTTCTTGACGACAGTAGCTGGATAAGCTTTACCTCGAATGTCTATCTCTAGCTGCTGTTTAATCTTCGATAATTGAGTAAGAACATAGGTAAGTGCGATCGCTCCTCCATGCAGTGCAGCAGAGTATGGGTAGATCCAAGTTAAGTTTTTACGACTGGTGTGCGTTCCAGCGCTGCTCGGTTCCAGTTTCCTAAATTGGCAGCGGCATCGTAGGTACTTTGGAGGAAAGTGAGGAGCAATTCGTCAGGATTGTCAGCCTGCCGTACTGCTTCATACGGCAAGATGAACTCTCCCATCTCGGTGCTATAGAATGCCTCCTTGGGTTGGATGAGATAGTCTTGGAATCCCTGGGGTGTAGGGTAAGCGTAAGCATAAAAAACAGGGTCTACAACTGTCCCACCCCCTGGCCAGAAGCCACAGCTACTCACCTGATGCGAATACGCTTCTCGCGTTACCCAATCCGCCATATTGGGAACTCCACCGGGATGCTCTGGGGCACGCTCTCCAGAAAAGCGGGTTACGGCCAGGTCAAAGCTTCCCCAAAAAAAGTGTACAGGGCTACATTTCCCGATAAAGCGCGATCGAAACGCTGTCATAACTCGGTCTGCTTGCAGGAGGATACGCCACAACCGTTGTGCGTAAGACCGATCATATGCTGCATGTTTGTCATCCTGCTCGAAGGGGATTGGGTCTTGTATTTCCTGCGGTATCGTCCAAATCCGAACGTCGATGCCGAGTTCATGCAGTGTATCCATAACATTCTGATAAAAATCCGCTACAGAGCAAGGAACAAGCGCAATTGTGCGGGTGCTGCCGTCGCTAGTCTGGATTTGTAGCTGGTGATCGATAAAATCAAAGCTAATCTCAAAGGTGCGCGTGCCATAAGGGATTGCAGAGGTTGTCAGTCCACGCGGCGTTACATACAAAGTAGAATGCCACCAGTGATTCAGTTTGGGAGCCAACGCCAGCCGGATTTTTCCGACAATCTGAGTCCACAGGTGGAGCGTTTCATAGGTATCTTGCCACGCGGCCAGAGGTAGACTCGGCCAGGTAGTATCGGTGAGCGTGCCATGAATGAGATCTGCCATGATGGAAGCCTCCGTATTGGGGAATCGGATCAGGAAAAGTACCAGATGAGAACTGCTATTTTATTTATTTATTAAACCAGCCACAGCAACCTGATATCGAATCCAGTTAATTAGACACACGATGCGATGAACTACAATCCTGTAGAGACGTGCCATGATATGTCTCTACATCTACTTCAAGCTTATGGAGTTTGCTAAAGCATCAAGAGTCTCTATAGTTCTAAGAGGGGCGATTTTTGGAACGATAAAACGGTTTCTTGACGACAACTGCTGGATAAGCTTTACCACGAATTTCTACTTCTAGCTGCTGTCCAATCTTCGATAATTGAGTAGGAACATAGGCAAGTGCGATCGCACGACCTAAAGTGGGTGATAGCGTCCCACTCGTGACTTCTCCTACTGACTTCCCCTCATACAACACGGGGTAACCATGACGAGCAATGTGACGCCCCTGCATCTCTATTCCCACGAGGCGTTTTTCCACTCCAGAGGCTTTTTGTTGCTCCAGCACCGAACGTCCGATAAAGTCACCTTTAGTATCCAGGTGAACTACCCAACCTAAGCCGGCTTCTAGAGGGGTTGTAGTTTCGTTGATGTCTTGCCCGTAGAGTGCCATCGCCGCTTCCAATCGCAGCGTATCTCTAGCACCCAAACCACAAGGTACGACTCCAGCAATGAAAAGACTTCGCCACAATTCTACGCCGACATCTGGATCGACCATCACCTCAAACCCATCCTCACCCGTGTAGCCAGTCCGGGCAATAAAAGCTGACTCACCTAGCACCGTTGCCTCTAGATGTCCAAAAGCTTTTACAGGCGTTAAATCTTCCTGAACAAAAGGCTGTAACTGGGCAACAGCTTGGGATCCTTGCACTGCAATCAAGACTTTTTCTTTAGAAAGATCTTGTAAATCAACCGGAGCAGATTCCAGATTTCCCAATAACCAAGCTTTATCTCTAGTGCGGGTTGCCGCGTTAACAATCATCATGCCCCGTTGCTGGCCCACCTCATCCTCACCCTGGTAGTAAACGATAATGTCATCAATGATGCCACCTTGAGGATTTAAGAGCACAGTGTATTGAGCTGCACCCACTGGCAAGCGGGTTAAGTCTGAAGGCACGAGAGGCTGCAAATGCTCTAGCAGCTGCCTTCCCTTAAATGCAAATTTTCCCATGTGGGAGATATCGAACATTCCCACTGATGTCCGCACAGCTTCATGTTCTTGCCCAATCCCGATGTACTGGACTGGCATTTCCCAACCGGAAAAGGCAGTAAGTCGTGCTTTTTGTTCTACAGCCAGTTGATAGAGAGGGGTACGGGCTAGAGCAATCGGTGTTTGAGGGTTTTCTGACTTAGCCACAGATAGTTTAGTTGCAAGTGGACATCTTTTATCCTAAAAGATGATTTCTGGCTGACCATGAACTACCCCGCCCTACTGCGTTGAGAGCAAGGTTAAAAAAATTGTTGCACTCCGCTAGATTTAGGGAACTCTAGAGCTGAATTTCTGAAGATTTGTCAATTAACCATCTTAAAAACAACAGCAAGACGATGGGCACAGTCCGCCAATATGGTCTAATTCTGCCTCCAGACTACAAGCAAAACCCCAAACAACGTTATCCTGTGATTTTCCTGCTGCACGGAGGACATGATGATGCTTCTGCTTGGGACAAAAAGATTAGAATCAGACCTGTGTTAGATAACCTCTTTGAAGTGCGGGAGGGGGGACATATATTTGCCGCACTTACAGGATTTTTCTTACTAATGCTAGCCACTAGTTTGTCAAGACGTAAGCGGATGGCGTGGCTGTTGACAGTAATCTTGCTAATTATTTCTATCCTCAGTAACTTACTGAAAGGATTTGACTGGGAAGAGAGTCTGCTGACTTTGGTGCTATTGGTTCAACTGATCGTCATGCGTGATGTATTTACAGCTCAGTCAGACCGACCCTCGATTGCTCAAGGTGTCAAAGTATTGCTTGGGGCATTGCTGTTTACCCTCGCTTATGGAACGGCTGGGTTTTATCTAGTAGACCAGTGGCCTTACGACTATAACTTTAGTCTTCCAAAGGCTCTATATCAGACATTAGCAATGTTCTTCACAGAAGACAATGCTGGGCTAAAACCAAGAACTTTATATGGGCACTTTTTTGCTAATTCAATTTACTTGGTTGGTGCTGTCACTCATAGTTATGCTTTGTTTATGCTCTTGCAACCTGTGCTGCTGCGGGGAGAACCAGCTACTTCAGAAGAACGGCACAAAGCGAAGGAGATTGTGGAACAGTACGGACGGTCATCTTTGGCGCATTTGACGCTATTGAAGGATAAATCCTACTACTTTAGTCCTTCTGGACGTAGTGTGATTGCTTACGTGCCCAAAAGTAGAGGTGCGATCGCATATCGTAGCCGGGAGGCAGAGCGACTCCGTAAGTACGCTTTCCCCCCATCGTTTTGCTATTGTAGGTTTCAATTTTGTAGCTTAAGGGGGTGTCGGTAACAACGGGAGTTTCACTCGGCTGTGGGTTACTCAGCTGTGGGGTACTTGGCTGTTGGTCAGTCGATTGTGAGGTACTCGGCGGTGAGGTACTTGGTTGTGAGCCACTCGGCTGTGGGGTACTCGGCTGTTGGTCAGCTGATTGTAAGGCAAGATACGGTGAGCTTTTAGTGTTTACAACCGGGCTGCAAGCCCAACCAGTTATCGATAAAACTACTGAGACCCCAACTATCCCAGCTTGTTTGTACTTCATGGCTGTTTTTTTTGACTCTGGAAAAGAGTATATCGTTTCAAAAAACGGCTCCTAAGTGTTCAGCTGGCTGGATGTGCCTTCTGTCTAACCACTTCTAGAAACTCTTGCAAAATCTGGGATGAGTTATCCTGCCGCCAGACTACAGCCATCTCTAATTCCGGTGTCTGTCCCTGCAAGGCTTTGTAAACAACTCCTACCCTTTGGAGACTTTGGAGAGAAGCGGGAACCAGAGCAACACCAACTCCACCAGCAACCAAACTAACGATAGTCTGCACTAACATTGCTTCCTGTGCGACCTTGGGACTGAAACCAGCTTGCTGACAAAGGCTGATAATCTGACTGTAGAAACCTGGCCCTAACTGACGCGGGGGCAAGATAAAAGGTTCGCCAACTAGGGCTGTTAGCGGTATTTCGGGTAAGTTCGCTAGAGGATGAGTTTCAGGTAGGGCGACAATCACGGGTTCCCGCCAAATTGGCATGAAGCTCAAGGCGCTGTCATTAATGTTTGGTAGCCAAAGAAAACCGATGTCAATTTGGTTGTCGCGAATACCCTGTACCTGCTGGTATGAAGCTAGCTCATGCAGGACAAGTTCTACACATGGGAAGCGCTCTCGAAAAACTCGGAGAATCTCAGGCAGAAAACTATGAGTAGCAGAGCTGTTGACACCTACTCCTAACCTGCCAATTTCGCCGCGACTAGCCCGTTGTGCAGCTCGGACAGCCTGCTCAACCTGAGTCAGTACCTGACGTGTCTCTTCCAAAAATACAAATCCCGCTTCAGTCAACTCAACTCGGCGTTTCGTGCGCTTAAACAGTTGAACCCCCAATTCTTCTTCCAAAGCACGGATTTGTTGGCTTAACGGTGGCTGGGCGATTTGCAATCGCTCGGCGGCTCGGCTGAAGTGTAGTTCTTCAGCAACAGCAATGAAGTACCGCAGGTGTCGAAGCTCCATTTTTTGGGTAGTTTTATACTTTTTATATATTACTTACTAGGGAAACATATATTGGACATTTATAAGTGGGTCTTTTACTGTGATGAGTGAGAGTCATCGCAGTGGAGGATTTTCTTTCAATGTCAGAGAATCAGTGGGCTAGCGCACTATACGAAAGCAAGCATTCTTTTGTTTGGCAGTATGGTGCTGACTGCTTAGAGCTTTTGTCGCCACAGCTTCAGGAGCGCATTCTTGATCTGGGATGTGGAACTGGGCACCTGACGCAAGAAATTGCTAAACAGGGTGCGATCGCGATCGGCATTGACAAAGCACCAACGATGATTGAGCAAGCTCAAAACAACTATCCCAACTTGCACTTTGAAGTCGCCGATGCCACAAATTTTCACTTTGAAGAACCGTTCGATGCCGTGTTCTCGAATGCAACGCTTCATTGGATAAAGGAGCCAGAACGAGTTATTAGTTGTATCTGGAAAGCTTTAAAACCAGGTGGTCGTTTTGTGGCGGAGTTTGGCGGCAAGGGAAATGTCAACGCGATCGCAGCGGCTATTAACAACGCTTTAGAGACAGCTGGCTATCCGGTAAAACCAGAACTTAATCCCTGGTACTTCCCCAGTATCGGAGAATATACAACTCTCTTGGAAAAGCCGGGTTTTTTGGTAACCTATGCCACTCTTTTTGAGCGTCCAACTGCTCTAGAAGATGGTGAAAAAGGGCTTCAAAATTGG
>DALYIW010000094.1:0-26311 GCA_031970155.1 Coleofasciculaceae cyanobacterium CTOTU46601
GCAAACAAAAGCTTCGCCCCCTCACCCCCTCTCCCCCTCTCCCTTACTCCCCCTCATTTTTTTCACTTCCCAAACTGATGCAACCAGGGATAAGGCAACGATGGGAGCAGTAACAGCGCGTAGGATGCGGCGTCCCAAAGAAACGGGTTGAAATCCGGCTGCTGTGGCTTGTTCTACCTCTTGGGTTGTCCATCCGCCTTCAGGACCGATCGCCATTACAACAGAGGGGGGTTGAGGATTGAAAGATGGCTCTGTTTCCAGGGGTAAACCTTTATCTGGCAAGCAACTCAAAAGATGAGGAGCATCACCACGAGCCACACAAATATAGCGGTAATCGCCCAAGGTGACTGATAGTTGAAGACTAGTAGCAAAGTCAACGGGGTCGAGAAGGGTTGGCACAACTTGACGTTCCGATTGTTCTGCGGCTTCTTGGGTCAGGCGTCGCCAGCGTTCCAGTTTCTGAGGACTAGGATTAAGGAGGGTGCGATCGCTTTTCAACGGCAAGATACAAGCAACACCCAACTCAGTTGCCTGATAAACCACTTCATCAAATCCGCTGCCCTTAGGCATTGCTGCTATCAACGTCACCGCTATGGGTAACTCAGTATGAACACATAGGGATTCGATAATTGTAGCTTGGGTCAGGGAAGCCGCTAACTCGCTCAACCACCAGTTGCCCTGGCCATCCATGGCAATAAAGCGATCGCCACTACCTAGTCGTAACACCCGCCCCAGGTAATGTTGTTGCGCGTCGGTTAGAAAAATCTGCTGGTCTTGCCGTTGTGCTGATGCAATCACCAACCTCTGCAATTGAGCCAATGAATTCTCCCACTCTTTAGTTACTTTCTTCCCATTACCATTTTCAAAACAGGCATTATGGAGCATAAAGCCGCCACTGAAGAAAATAGCCCTTCTTCTCCAACTCCCGACTCCCGACTCCCGACTCCCTATTTTCCTAGAAGCCCTCAACCCTAACGAACTTGTGCCGCTCGTCGCAAGGCTCGGTTTGCCATGACAATACCATACCCAGAATCTGGGTCAACTCCTGAAGTCTCAATGTCCAAAGCAGTTGAAGTTAGTATTGTACGGATTTGTTGGGGGGTCAAAGAAGGCTTAAAAGACTTTAACAACGCTGCCACTCCCGCCGCATTGGGTGCCGCCGCCGAAGTACCAAAAAAAGGATTAAATGATGGATCAGTTGCATTAGTGACGCTGGTCTTGACTCCATTTGCTGCCGCAATGTCAGGTTTTTGACGCACAGCTCCCCCAGTGCTGAGAAAATTTCCTGGAGTGATAGGCGTGCCATCAGCCTTGTAAAAAATGCGTCGAGGCCCGTCAGAACTGAACGCCTCTACTGAATTTGGCGAACCCAATGTAAAAAGATTGTTGCGATTTTGAGCATTAACAGCCGCAACACTAAAGGCATTCTGTGCCGCAGAATGCCCAAAAATTTGACCATTGGTGTTAACAGCGAACGCCGATTCTTCAGAACCATTTACAGTTGTCTTTAAATTTAAAAAACGTGCTTGACCACTGTACAAGACAATCATCACCCGACTGTTAGCCGCTTGTGGATTAACAAATTCAGTGGGGTCTTGGCTACCATTTTGATATTCGTCTGAAGCAGCAAGCACTTGCGTTCCATCGGCATTCAACACATAGAGGTCATAGTCGTTGGTAGATTTTCCCATTGGATCTGACCACTGTAATGTAATGCGATCGCTATTTGTCGTTAAGCGATTAAATAATGCGCTACCAAAGTTGTGAATTCTTCCACCCCCTACAATAGACGCTTGTCCCCCATCTACAAAATTTCCTTCCCAAACTTGGGATGTCCCATCTTTCTTATTCCCAAAATTACCAGCTGAAGAGAAGTAGAGAGCACCATTTGCCGTCACATCATTAACAGCTTGAGCAATAATTCCGTCCTGAAACACTGGCTCATTTAAGTAAATGATGTCATCCACAATGATGTCACAACCCGCTGTGCGAAGAGCGCGAATATTGCGAGCAAAATTAGCCTGGTTTGGATATGCAGTAGCAAAATAAAGTTTAGCCCCAGGAGCCAAGTCGTGAATAATCTGCAACATCGCTCGCCCTTCATCGGAGGGGCTAGTTAATCTCCCCAGTAAGCCATCTAAGTCGCCACTGCCAGCTAAAGTAACCCCTTGTGATGGTAAGTCCCCATTAGCAATATCGGTAGCTGCTCCTTCAAGGTAGTTGTAGCTGTCTGAAAGAACACCCACCTTTATTCCTGTCCCATTGACTCCATAAGTAGCACTAGCGAGTTCAGCACCCTGAGCCATATCCCCTTCCGATTGCACTCGACCAGCAAGAGTCTTTGGTTTGAGATAAGGTCTGATCCACTTAACTTCTGAGAGAGCAGCCAAGGACTCAACTTGGTCAAGTGGAGCGAGAACTTGAATAGCGTTGTACTCAGGCAAAGCAACCAGAACCTCTGCTCCATAGGCCTGGAGTTTTTGGAGTAGTTCTTGTGTAAATGAGGCATTTGTCCTGATATTAATCCGCACCTTACCTTCAGAATCGACCTTCACGAAGGTATTGAGACGAGGAACACGATTGAACAGGTTATCCCTACGCCTAGCTTTAATGGTGTACAGGATGGCAGAATTGATTTTCTGTTGTGCCGGAGTACGAGACTGCTTTTCTTGCACCAAGGCTTGGATTTGTGCCGCTGCTGTAGGAGAGATTAGCACTGCATTAGGACTTTGGGCTGTTGCTTTTGCCATACCAATGCCGACAATCAGCAAGAGGCTACTGATTCCCAGAGCAATACTGCCCTTTAAAGTTCTTGCCAATCGAAAAAGTAAGCGCAGATGCTGGAGCATATACCCTAACAAAATTATATTTGAGACGATTTTTCTTCAAAAAAGTAATTCTAAAAAATAATTAATATTTTTTTGTAGAAAAAAATACATTAGTTTGAGTAAAAATTAAGTGACATTTTATTTTTTATGAAAAATTCACTATTCAATAATACGGTTTCACAAAGGACTACCTGGAGGTTCAGGAGGGGAAAATTTAGGTTGAGGTAAATTGGTTGGGCTTGGCGCATTTACCCGCTCAGGCATAGAACTTTCAAACCTTAGGAGAGTCCTGGAAGAGGCTAAGTCTGTTATCCAGTGTTGAGGTCTAATTCGATTTTTCCAGTTGCTGCGGCTCACTTCCAATGTTAGGATTGGCGCGACTAAACCGTTATTTTCGGCGCTCACCATCACTACAACGTTTGAGACGCCCGCGTCACGCTCAAAACTTTGTTGAGCAGTTGCCATTGCTGCATCTGTAGCACGACGCAGTAAGGCATCATAAGTTTCATTACCTTGTCGTTCGAGATAAAGATTCAATCGGTCAGTGGAGGCTTGAGCTATCTGGGGTGTTTTAGCAAATCCTACTGCTGGGCTTATTGTCTCGAATACTACCCAAATGCTGACTCCCAACCCGATTAAAGCTTTAACCTTGTTCATTGCTAGCAAAGCTTGATATCTAAATACATTCTTTCCCGGAAGTGCCACACTACGTAATTTTTGGTGATGGGTGATGGGTAATGTCCCCTTACGGCTACACAAGGATAATGATTTGTTTATAGGGGTTTGTCATGCCACCAGAGTACAGAGATTGTAAGGGCACGGCACTGCCGTGCCCTTACCCCATACCTCAGACAACTAGTAAAACCGCTATAGAAATCTCTAAAGGTTGGGATTTTCTTTAAAGTAAGCTTCCAGGGCTTGTGCTGCAAAATCAGTCATCGACTTACCTTGCTTTTTCGCCGCTTCTTTAACACGCTTGTAGAGGTCATCGCGCACGCCGATCCGATAACGAGTTTTACCGGGAACAGTTGCTGTTGATGGCTCTGGGATTACAACCTCATTAACTAAGCCTGTATCAGACTGAGAGTTTAACTTGGGAGACTCATAAGTTACAGTAAATTCGCGGATGGCCTCAAAACCAACGCGATCGCAAAAATCCCCAAAACTTTCTCCGGCTTTACGATCCTGCTTAAAGTAAACAAAAATCGGTTCTAGAAAAGATTCCAACTCGTGAACCGACATCCGATCGGTATAAGGTTGTGCTAACCGTGTCTGATCGGGCGAACCCCCCAGCCAAACTTGATAAGCCTCTGGCGCACTACCAACAAGCCCCAATTCTGCCATATAAGGTCTAGCACAGCCATTCGGGCAACCTGTACTCCTTACCACAAAATGCTCTTTCTCTAAACCTAATTGATTCAACAGTGCCCGAATCCGGTCAATTATTCCAGGAAGCGCCCGTTCTGATTCGGCGATCGCTAATCCACAAGTCGGTAGCGCTGGGCAAGCCATCGAATAACGAACTAATGGTTCAATGCCTTCTGGGGTAATCTGGATACCATGCTGGTCAAGAAGCTGCTCAATCGCTGGCTTTTGCGACGGTTCAATCTCATAAATGATGATATTGTGGTTTGCCGTCAGCCGCATCGGCAGGGAAAACTGCTGGACAATTTCCCGCAGCAACGTTTTGAGTCGGAAGTTGCCTTCATCTTTAATTCGACCATTTTCTATCGAAATTCCTAAGAAAAGCTTGCCGTCTCCCTGCTCATTCCACCCCAAGTAGTCATGGTACTTGAAAGCTGGAAGCGGTTTGTAGGCCGCGATCTTTTTGCCGAAGTAGCCTTCAACAGTGTCTCGGAACTTCTCAACCCCCCAATCATTGAGTAGGTATTTCATCCGGGCATGACGGCGATTTACGCGATCGCCATAATCTCGCTGCGTTGCTACAATCGCTTTAACTAAGTCATAGACATCATCTTTCTCGACATAGCCAATCGCGTCAGCCATCCGGGCAAATGTCTCTTCTTTATTGTGAGTGCGGCCTAAACCCCCACCCGCAAGAACATTAAATCCCTCTAGTTCTCCCTGCTTATTTGTCATCACCACCAAACTGACATCTTGGGTATAGAGGTCAATTGAGTTATCCCCTGGAACCGTCACCGCGATTTTAAACTTCCGGGGCATATACTGTTCCCCGTAGATTGGCTCTTCTTTGTCAGAGAAATTGGTTCCATTAATATTGCGCTGCCGCGCCGCTTTCACGGCTGGGTTTTCTTCAGCACTGATGGCCTTTTCACCATCTAACCAAATCTCGTAATAAGCGCCCGTTTGAGGTGTCAGCAGGTCAGCTATGTTATTGGCATATTCCCAGGTATATTGATACTCCGGTCGATTCTTGTAAGGAGCCGGAGGAGCCATAACATTGCGGTTCAGGTCACCACAAGCCCCTAAAGTTGACCCCATATTGCTGATAACTGCCGCCATGGTTGCCTTTAAATTCTTTTTCAGAATGCCATGAATCTGAAAACCCTGGCGAGTTGTCACCCGTAACGTGTGGTTCCCGTACTCTTGGGATAACTTGTCAAGAGTCAAATATAGTTCTGGTGGTATAAACCCTCCTGGACTACGGGTGCGGATCATGAACTGGTAGTCCTTCTCTTGCCCCTTAACTCGATTATCTCGGTTGTCCTGCTGGTAAGACCCATGGAACTTCAGAATTTGAATGGCGTCTTCTGTGAAGTGAGTGGTTTCTTGCAGCAACTCAGTCGCCACCGGTTCACGCAAGAAGTTGCTGCGTTCTTTAATGCCTTCGACTTTAGAAAGTTTGCGAACTGGGGTAGTCTGAGATTTAACCATTGGAGCTACAAGTCTGAACGGGTGAAGGTTTTATCGGTAAACCGCTAGGAATTAGGATGAATACTCTCATCCTAATCTTATCTTTACTAATCTAGGCGAAGACTTTAGAAATCCTAAAATCTGCACAAGAACCGTTAACGGTCTAATCTACAGGTCTGACGCAAGAGAGTATCGTACTCAATGCCTGCGACAGACTTTAGAACAATATTCTAGCCAGTACTACCACAAGCGATTATCGCTGCTATGTAAGAAATCGCCAATGCCTGCTAGCCAAGCTCTCTTCGAGTCTAGTTCAGCATGACATAGTAGCCCCAAGACGGTCAAAACTTCGCCCTAACCCTGACCTTTGAAAGGCTGAGCCTAGGCAAGAGGGTTGGTATCAACATCAACATCTTAAACATCTGACATTATTTTTCTAATGAAGATGCACTGCATAACCTGTGCAAACCAAGGCTTTTTTGTGTAGCCCTAGTCTTCGATTAAACAGAGAGCAAGTACAGCGCCAGACCCCTCATGAACTTTCACTCACAACCAACAATGAAACTCTACTCTCCCCTACTCCCCACTCCCTACTCCCTACTCCCTACTCCCGACTTTCAAGACCGCTCGTAGAGACTTGGCATAAGAATAAATGCTTAGAAACTACTGGCTTAGCTCAGTTGTCCAGTTCTCTAAATCTCTCTGATGACAGAAGGTTTTTTGGGAAAGTTAATTCTAAACTCTATTTAAGAATAAGTTAGATAAATCACATTTTTTTATATCAAGGATAGGGGGTTTTATTATGAATTCTTTAATGGAATTTTCTGGGACTCTTGAAGAGATATACAGCCAGACTCTTTGTTCTCGTAAGATCTCTCGCAATCATTTGAATCAACTTCAGTGGCTCAGCCGAGGCTGTTCACTCAACCCACAGCAAAACCGTCTCCTTAAAAGGTTATTTCATGCATACCGCAGAGGTTGGATTAAAGTTACTGATTAAATCCACCGCTCAGCCGTGTTACGTACTTTCCTAATCGTATGAGGTAGTACACCGACTAAAAGTGCAAAAGCTTCGTCTGGTATTTGAGCAATTGTCTCAGAGTCAAAGAACCCTTCAAATTGATTGATAATCTTTTGTGCGCGTTGCAACGGCACTGGATTGTCTGTAATTTGTTGAGTTAATCGAACCCACTGCCGCCGAATTAAATAAGCCTGCCGTCGAGCATCAGCTGACTCAGGAAAGCTTAACGAAAGCCTGCCTACTGGCAGAACTTGCTGACACTCTAAATCGAA
The DNA here is from genome assembly GCA_031970155.1 of Coleofasciculaceae cyanobacterium CTOTU46601. Classification (GTDB taxonomy): domain Bacteria; phylum Cyanobacteriota; class Cyanobacteriia; order Cyanobacteriales; family Coleofasciculaceae; genus DALYIW01. The sequence goes on from DALYIW010000094.1 coordinate 6,957, forward strand.
TAACCCACCTACCGCCGAGCCGGGTCCTGCAAATTCAGCGTGATAGCGCTTATAAATAATTAAACCGTTTTTAGCGTTCCTATTGACAATCAGCAGCTGTTTATCATGCAGCTGCTTGAGGATTCTTAATGCCTGTGGGTCATCTTGCATTTGATTCTTGCAGGGGTTCAGGCTTTCCTGTTCCATGGCACTATGGCCTTGAGAGCTGGCGAAACCTGTACGGCGGGCAAGTACCTCCTTGGCGTAAAGAGCTGTCTGGCAACGCTGTTCATTTTCGCTATCCATCTCAACTCATATTGTTTAATTTCTTGGAGCAGGGACACACCCAGACCGAAATCACGACTGGCAAACTCAATTGGTGTAAGTTCTTGAGAATACACAAGGATAATTCAGTCTACCATCTGTTTTCAACCACCCTACCAAACAACTCTGGTCAGTATCCTTAGTTGCTCGTTAACCTTGTAACTTCATTTTATGGTATTGCACTTTGATACAGGTAAGGATTGTGGTTAGAAAATTCATCAGTAGAGACGAGACGCTCTAATTGTTTACCTCTTAAGTCGTTACCGCCGGAGTCAGGTGCTTGTGCAAAAGGAGACGTTTTGGACGCCCCAGCAGCCATGCACTGTAGCTAGATTCAACCTGGTGAAGTTGATATCCACTCTTGAGATAAAGCTGCCGTGCCTGATGGTTGTTATCTAGCACATGGAGGTAGAGGTCTTGAAAGCCCCATTCCATAGATGTTCGCTCACAGGCCAAAAGCATTTGTTGGGCTACTCCCTGCCGCCGACATGATTTTTTGACAGCTAGGTTAGAGATATAAGGATACCCACAGTTATAAGTTGGCCAAGAAGAGGAAGAACGCAGTGCTAACTCTACTGTACCTGCTAGCTCTTCGCGAGAACCAGCAACTGTAGAAACAGAAGTGACAGCAACTAAACAAACGTAATTTGGCACAGTTGAGCGTAGTCGATTACGTAAGTCTTCGTAAATTCCCAATCGCAATAAGGGGTAAGCCCAACCCATCAGCCCAGTGCGCGAGTGAAAACTATCCGTCAGAATTTCCGCCATACTGGACAGATCCCGCGCTTGAGCTGTACGGATAATGAATTTGGATGCACCAGCAGCAAAGGTATCTTGACCAGCAGGCACAGGTTTGTAGGGCGTCAAGAAAGAGAAGCAGGGGTTCACAACCACACAAATATTTTGGTAAAAAAACAACGGAAAACGTTCACTATAAACAAATATTAAAAATTTCCACACCAGTAATGACCAGCTTTCACTATTTTTTGTATGAAACAGAAGTCTCTCAGACAATGGTACAGCTGTTACATTTCTTACGAGTGGCGTTATGACACCCAGGTCAGCAAGTAACTCCCATAAGATTAAAGGTTAAACGCCACTAAATTGCTGCTGTTCGAGTCTCTGTTTTCTGGGCATGGGGGAAAATTACCGTGCTGAATGTAGCAACAAAGCTCAAAAACGGGAATAGGGAAGATTTCCATTTGATGCCTCCGAAAGAGAGACTCTCGGCTGTACCGGGTGTTTCTCGTGCATTAGCAAAGTAAGCAGAAGCGTTTAGACTGCCATGATAGCAAAGCGCCGACGGCGGTGCTTCCCTTACACGATAGCTTCACTTCATGGGTAGGTCATGCTAGCGCTGGCTTTTATAGCAGTGGACATATCGCCAAAGGATAAACAAACCAAAGATTAGACTTACGCCAATTTCCTGTTGAAAGACTATTTTTAGGGACGAACGGCCGTTCGTCCCTACTATATATAGTTTCTATGCGTAAGTCCTGAAGATTAGACCTATTACAAAAATAGTTGGGACGGGCTTTTCGGCCTATCCCACTCATCGTCTTTTTTGCTTGTGGGGTAAGCGACACGAGCAGCCCAAAAATTGAATGAAAAGGACTTATGCAAGAAGTCTATTGTTTAGGAAAGCTTTTACCCAAGATGCACCCATTCGTAAGTTTTGGGTCGATTCTTGCTTTTTGGTCTAACCTTTACTCTTAATCTTCTTCATAGCTTCAATTAGCTTGTCAATCTCTGCGTGTTGGGTGAAGTAGTGAACACAGGCACGAACGCAGTTTGGGTCGAGGATAGTTCTGAGCATCAAATTCTGCTGCTCGAGAGACTTTACTAGCTGCTGATGAGAGTGTTCGTTGGTTAATACAAACGAGACCAAACCAGCTTGTGGGGGAGAGGTTCGCAGACACTTAACAAAGTCTAGCTGGGATAAACGCTGCCAGAGGTACTCACTGATCTGACAAATTTGCTGGTAACGTTCTTGGGGTGTTCCCCATTGTTGATGAGTTGCGATCGCACTTCGCACTCCAGCATAGAGTGGGTAAGCTGACGTTGCTACTTCAAACCGTTGTGCATTCGGTTTCCATCCCGTTGGTTTACCCGCTTGGTTGCTGACAATACCACGCCACCCAATAAACGTTGGGTTAAGGCTTTCCCAGGCATCTGGGCGCACGTAGAGACCACCAATTCCTTCTGGCCCACACCACCATTTGTGACCTGTGAAGGCATAGAAATCTGCCCCTAGTTCTGTCAAATTTAAAGGCAGACAACCTACTGACTGAGCCGCATCTACCAAAACTCTGATGGTCTGGCTACTACTAGAATAGTTGCGGCAGACTTCAACAATTTCTTTAACAGGCAATACTTGACCTGTGTTCCACAGAATATGACTGAGTACCACCAATCGCGTCTGAGTTCTCAGGTGTTGTGCAATTACCGCCGTGGGATCTCCCTGATTTAGAGTGGAAAGGATTGGGCAGGTAGATACTTCAACATCAAATCGGCGTGCGATTTCTTGTGCAGTGGCGATAACGCTTGGGTGTTCGCAATCCGTTAGGAGTAGATGATCGCCTGCTTGCCAGTTAATCCCCCACATCGCAATATTGCAGCCGACTGTAACATCTTCGGTGATGGCGATCGCTTCTGGGGGTGCCCCTAGTTCTGATGCGATCGCTTCTCTAGTTTTGTTCGCTTCCTCAATAATCCAAGCATTCACCCCAGCCGAAAACGGCCCATGGCGCTGGATATACTCATAAGCCTGTTGGATGGCTTCCAGCGATGCCTGTGGCAGCGTCCCTTGACCTCCATAGTTGAAATAGGCTTTGTTAGCTAAGGCTGGGAATTGTTGCCGATGGCTTTCAAGACGCACTGGTGCAGGGTAGATGCCACTCATAAACCAAGTCAAAAAGAACAAGACTTCTCATTTTATCGTTGCTTTCCCCTCAAACCTGTTTCCACAGGTTCAGACTATAGCGCTGTTGTACCTGTGCATCTCAAAATCTGCTTGGTAAACTACTAGACAAATTGAGCCTATAGCGGTATGATTCGATGAGGTATATTTTATTCTTAAGTCAAAATACAATAAGTGCATCTCTACGACTTTAAGAAAGGATTGCCAGCTCATTTGCCGAGAAATTATAGGTCTGTAAAAGGGCAACAAACCGTAGTTTCTACAGAAAATCTAACTCAACAACAATAAGGTCGGTCTAAAAGCTCTAGAAATTGATTCGGACAAAAAAGACCTTGATCCACAGCTGATTTGCTAATTACTGCAAACTGTTGGTAGCGATGGAGCTAAGAGCTGGGAAATCAGTTCTCTGGCTTCCTTTTCCTCGGGCTGAAAAGCCTATGGATATCTGCCGCTTGTGAATAAAAAACAGCCCTGCATTGTCGGGGAAATTACCAAAACCTCACTTATTCTAAGGCGGTCTGTTCATGATGCACTAATACAATCTAAGCTTTCAAGGCAGTCAGCGATGGTTTAACTGCCGCCACCACGAATCGAAAAATAGTATTCTTCCACCAACTCCTACTCCATATAGTTGTCTAGAGTACTGAGACTAGATTATGCGAGTTTTTAGCTCGTACCACTAAAGAACTTCCTACTCCATATAGTTGTCTAGAGTACTGAGACAGTCACTCTGAAGGATGAAGGATGAATATCTCCATAATTTTGTGAGGATAACCAGACATGAGTAAAGTATTACTTGTTGAAGATAACCCCTCTCAGAGGGAATTAATAGATAGTTATTTGCGCGAGAGCGGTCATACTGTTATCTGTCTGACCGATGCTAGAAATGCTCTGAATAAAGTGATGGAACAAAAGCCGGATGTCATTGTTACAGATGTAGTGATGCCAGGAATGAGCGGCTTTGAGTTGTGTCGCCAACTCAAAAACCATCCAGCTACCGCAAAGATTCCTGTTGTGATTTGTTCTTCTAAAAATCAGGAAATTGACCGCCTGTGGGGCATGAAACAAGGGGCTGCGGCTTATTTAACCAAGCCCTTTTCCCGAGAAGAACTTATTCGTGCCGTTAAGATAGCTGTGCTTTGAAGAATGGGGAGTAGGGAGTAGGGAGTAGGGAGTGGGGAAGAGATGTTTTCCTTGATCAGGGCAGTTTAAGCGCATTCTAGTTGTGCGATCGCAACATCTCCCAGCCAGAGGTGCACAAAACCTTTGAGCCAATTTTCATAGGTAGACTCGTACAAAGAGTTCTTCTGGAGCTGCTCGTCGCGTGACTGCGCCCCTGGGAGTGTTAGCATGTGGGCGGCGTTCGTCGTCCATGTCTCTATCATTTTTTGGGTGATCTCAGGATGAAACTGTAAACCATAGGCATTAACTCCGTAGCGAAAGGCTTGGTTGTCAAAAGTCTCACCAGAGGCTAGTTTGATTGCTCTATTCGGTAACTGAAATCCCTCACGGTGCCAGTGATAGACATATCTGAGGTTGCCAAAATAATCTTGACCGACTGAGGTGGGTTCTATTGGGAAATAGCCGATTTCAGTCATACCATCAGGATGAGGTGCTACGGTTGCGCCCAGCACACGGGCTAATAATTGGGCACCTAGGCAAATTCCGAGAAAAGGCTTACCGGATTCCAGCGCTATGGGTATCCAATCAAGTTCTGCGCGGATAAATGGTAGAGTTTCGCTATCATTGGCGCTCATTGGGCCACCGAAGATTACAACACCATCATGGTCATCCATTGTGGTTGGTAGTTCTTCACAGACACTGGGGCAGCGGATATCTAGGTGATAATTGCGATCGCGCAGAATGAGTCCAACACGTCCAGGATCGGAGGTGGGTTGATGAACAATGATCAGAATTTTTTTCATTATTCTACGGCTCTCCAGTAGTAAACTAGCCCAATCTCTTAGCGTAGCCTTCTATCCCAGTTGTTGATGTAGCTTAGGCATGTGTGTTTTAAGATGACTCAACCGATTAATTTGTTCGAGTACGAAGCAAGAGCTACTGAGCATCTATCGAGAATGGCACTCGACTACTACGCTGGTGGTGCTTGGGATGAAGTTACTTTACGGGATAACCGAGAAGCTTTTGATCGCTTCAAGCTTCGTCCAAGGATGCTAGTAGATGTTCAAGAACGTTCTTTAAGTACTACTGTTCTTGGGCAAACTCTGTCAATGCCGATTGTAGTTGCACCGATGGCTTTTCAATGTCTGGCTGATCCAGAAGGAGAAGTTGCTACCGCTAGAGCTGCTGCTTCTTTGGAAACTACGATGATTGTGAGTACTCTGGCAACTAAGAGTTTAGAAGAGGTGGCAAATGCCTATATTCTGCGTGAACAGGAAAAGCCCAGAGTCAAAGAACAACCAGAAGATTTAAGCCTCAATCGCTTGTGGTTTCAGCTGTATGTGCATCGCGATCGCTACCTCACTCAAGCCTTAGTAGAACGCGCCTACACTGCTGGTTACAAAGCCATTTGCCTGACTGTCGATACTCCAATTGTGGGGCGCAGAGAGAAAGATACACGAAATCAGTTTACTCTACCACCAGAAATGTCTCTGGCTAATCTAGCCACCTTAAAAGACTTGACAATTCCCCAATGTTATGGTGAGTCGGGTTTGTTTGCTTATTTTGCCTCGCAGATTAACCCAGCCCTAACTTGGGCTGATTTAGAATGGTTGCAATCTTTGTCACCTCTGCCTTTGATGGTTAAAGGAATTTTACGAGGAGATGATGCTCTAAAAGCTGTGGAACATGGAGCAAAGGCTGTGATTGTTTCTAATCATGGGGGGAGACAGCTTGATGGAGCAATTGCCTCAATTGAGGCTTTAAGCGAGGTAGTTGATGCGGTTGGAGATAAAGCAGAAATATTGGTAGATGGAGGCATTCGTCGGGGTACTGACATCCTCAAAGCTTTAGCATTGGGAGCAAAAGCGGTGTTAATAGGGCGTCCTGTGTTGTGGGGATTAGCTGTTGGCAAAGAAGCGGGAGTCCAGCATACCCTAGAACTATTGCGCGATGAACTGGACATTGCAATGGCTTTGAGTGGCTGTGCTTCTGTTGAGGATATTGATTCGAGTTTGGTAGTGCGAGCTCTCCCATGGCGGTAGCAAATTTTTGCTTTCATGCAGAACTTAATTTCTTTTTGCCATCGAGTAAAAGGCAGGTGGAGTTTACTCATTTATTTGAGGAACGGGCATCGATTAAGGACATGATCGAATCGTTAGGTGTTCCTCATCCGGAAGTGGATTCGATTAGGGTTAATGGGGAATCGGTGGATTTTTCCTATATTGTTCGAGATGGCGATCGCATTAATGTTTATCCGATTTCAGTTATACACGAAGTCACACCAACGGTTTCTCTCCGCTCCCCTTATCTATCTTGTTATCGCTTTGTTTTGGATATCCATTTAGGGAAGTTAGCTAACTCGTTGCGGATGTTAGGCTTTGATACGCTGTATCGCAATGACTATGGCGATGAAGAATTAGCTCAGGTTTCCGCTTCCCAAGAACGGATTTTGTTGACTCGCGATAAAGGTTTGTTGATGCGTAGTTTGGTAACTTATGGATACTACGTTAGAGAAACTAACCCGGAACGACAGGTAGTAGAGGTGTTGCAACGCTTTGATTTATTCAAATTAGTTCAGCCATTTCAGAGGTGTATTCGCTGCAATGGTTTATTAGAAGCTGTAGCCAAGGAAACTATCCTTGACCAACTGCCACCAAATACACAGCTTTCAATCAATGAATTTCATCGCTGTTGTGAATGTCGTCAGATTTATTGGAAAGGAGCGCATTATGAACGGATGCAGCAATATATAGAAAGAATGCTGTCGTCTTAAGGCGAAGTTGCGACTCCTGCAATAAATTTGGAAATTTGCACAAAGGTTTAGCATGTTATGGCAGAAGATTGAGGAAGCCTTCAATTTGCAGTTATCGTACAGGTTTCGACGCTAGCTGGGCGTATTCTTCTATCAGTCCTGGAAATTCTTCGTAAGCCGGCAAGGTCTCGAAGCTGTGAACCGCAGGGGTTGTCGCCCATGACAGCTTTTCCTTCGTCCAAGTTTCGATGAATGGCATGAACCATGATGCATCGTCTAACATCGTCGCCCGAAGGTTGACGAACTCGTCTATTCCTTCCGGACGAGTAAACATCCAACTCATGCAGTGCGGACAGAAGTAGTGGCGAGCCGCGCCGTGCAAGCCGCCGATAACTGGCTGACCTTTCAGTAGCGAGAACCCCACGCTAGGGATGGCGACGCTTAAAGAAAAAGCGCTGGCGGTCATTCGCTGGCAACCCGTACAGTGGCAAGCCATCGTCAGCAGAGGCACGGCACTCACCTTAAACCGCAGCTGTCCGCAACGGCAGCCGCCTTCCCAGGGTAAATTCCAGTCATTCATGATACCGCTGTCTCCATGTGGTTACCTCCGGATGAAGTAGGAATTTTTAATACTAGACCTCTTTCAAAAGTAGGTAGGACGGGCAAGATGCCCATCCCACTCATACCTTTTTTTTGTTGTGGGGTAGGCGTCCCGCTTGCCCAAGAATTTAATGAAAAAGATTGAGAGCAAGAAGTCTACTGATGTTAGGATTCTGGCACTATATTCGCAGAATTAGTGCCAGAGGATGTCACTTTCTATTCATGATGCCGTGCGGATGGTTATCAGGATGCTTGAATTAATTCAAATTGTTATAGTTTCCCACTCCTGATTAACATCTTGTTGGGTCAATTCCAGGGGCGGGCTTATAGAAACCTCATCGGTAACCGACGCACTTTTTACGGGTTCTCCCTTAGTCAGCTGCTCTGTCAAATAAGTTATCAGACCAGTCATATTCTGACCCTGCATCAGTTGCATCACCGGAATCTCCACGCCCATGTCATTCTCGACGCGGGCACGCAGTTCTACAGCCATTAAGGAATCAAACCCTAGGTCAATGATGGGTTTTTCAGAATCCAGCTTAGAGGCTGAAGTTCCTAGTACTTTGGCTACATGGTCATATAAACGAGCTGTTACCAGCTCTCTTTGCTCTTCTGGTGACGCATTGAGTAAACTATGGCGGAACCCCTCCACTTGCTCATTCTGGTGGCCTTCCTCATTATCTTTTGATACGAAGTGTGACCATTTGGGAGATGGCACAGTCCATATATTAGATAGACTCCCCCAGTCAAAGTCGGCGACTGCCACCTGAATCCGGTCTTGCTGAATTAGACGCCCCATAGCCTTTAAAGCTGTTTCTGGTTTGAAGGATTTCAAGCCTCTTCGAGACATTCGTTCACCCAACTCAGCCCGCTCGGCTACATAACCGACTTCTGCTAATGCTCCCCAGTTGATGGTTAAGGCTGGTCGTCCCATAGCACGGCGATAGTGTGCCATGGCATCTAGGAAGGCATTGGCGGCTACGTAATTGCCTTGACCAGGATTGCCAAACAGTGAAGTGATAGAAGAGTAAAGTACAAAGAAATCCAGGGGTGCGTCTAAAGTCTGGGCGTGTAAGTTCCAAGCGCCGAGTACTTTAGGGTTCATCACCTTCTTGAGTAGTTGCTCATTGAGCTGAAGCACAATGCTGTCTTCTAGAACCATGGCAGTGTGGAACACACCGCGCAATGGTGGTAGAGACTGACGAACTTTGAGGAGAAGTTCTGCTACCTGTTGTTCCTGAGTAACATCTACTTTGGCGACCATAACCTTAGCCCCCGCCTGCTCCATCGCATCTACCGCTAGCTGGGCTTCGGGGGAAGCTGCACCGCGCCTGCCGACTAACACTAAATGTCTGGCTCCATGCTCAACCAACCACTGAGCTGTAGCAAGACCAAAGCCGCCCAAACCACCTGTAATCAGGTATGTGCCGTCATTCCGGAACTTGAGAGATTGCTCTGCCACTGGAGGCCGTACAGGTGCGTCTTGACCATGAATGGATACTATAATCTTGCCAATTTGCCGCGACTGTTGCATGTAGCGAAAGGCATTCGCAATGTGTGAAACTGAGAACACGCGATGAGGCAGGGGATGGAAAAGTCCCTGTTTAAAGTAATCCATCAATTCATGGAACAAAGACTCGATCAGAGGCATGTCATCCAGCATGAGTTGATCGAGATCAATTCCGTAAAAAGACAGATTCCTGAGAAAAGGTCTAAGACCTAGCTTGCTGTTCTCTAAGAAATCTCGCTTGCCGATTTCCAAGAACCGTCCAAATCGCTTCAAGACTCCTAAACTCTTGGGAATGGCTTCTCCTGCTAGAGAGTTGAGGACGATGTGGACACCCTCACCGTTGGTGATTTCCATCACTTCGTCAGCGAATGCTAAAGACCTGGAGTCCATTACATGCTGGATACCGAGAGACTTTAAGAACTCCCGTTTCTCTGGAGAGCCTGCTGTAGCAAAGACTTCACCCCCTGCCTGCTGGACTATCTGGATGGCAGCAAGACCCACACCTCCGGCTGCACCGTGGATTAGAACCCGTTCTCCCTTGCGAATTCTGGCTAAATAGTGTAAAGCATAGTAGGCAGTAAGAAAGGTGGTGGGGATAGTTGCGGCTTCCTCAAAACTGATATGAGCTGGCTTGAGAAGGACTAGCTGGGTACTGGCTGTCATGTAGGCAGCAAAGCAGTTACGACCAACTGCCATCACCTCATCCCCAACCTGAAAGTCCGTGACGCCTTCACCAACAGCTACAATTGTGCCCGCGCACTCTAGGCCTAGGGAAACTCCAGCCGCGTAACCCATTTCCAAGGCTTCGCCGGACAGCAAACCCATAGCTTGCATGACATCCCGGAAGTTCACTCCTGTGGCATGGATTTGTATTTCTACTTCTCCAAAATTGGGCTTTTGGCGGGGTATTGCTCGTAGGATCACGTTGTCTAGAACACCAGGGGTGACGATTTCTAAACGGAAAGATTCAGCTTCGGTTGCAGCGCGTTGGGAAGTTTGAGCTGTGCTTTCCATGGCAGTCCGAACAATTCGGTTGACGTACCGGGAACCGCCGCGTAAGAGGATTTCGTCTTCAGTATCTTCTGCTAATAACTCCTCAACAAGGCTTTGAATCTCTTGTGAGTGATAGTTGGTTAGACCATTTTGTGACAGAGGAACGCTCAAATCGACCATGGTACAACGTAGTTCTGGATGTTCACCAAAGATGACTTTTCCTAAACCACACAGGGGAGTTTGGGCGATTGACATTGAGTTTTCTGTTGGTTTGAGTGCCTGCGCTCCACTGGTTACTAACCACAAGCGAGGAGTTGTACTCCACTCTATTTTCGTTAGTTCTTGAACCAAGTGAATGACGCTTAGACAACCTAATTCTTGTGCAGCTTCGATTGAGGCAGAGGTGGTTTCTTCTGAAGACGCATCGAGACTCCACATGTGAACAATGCCCTTGAAGGCGAGTTCTTCAGACTTTAACGCCTCAAGGAGTTGCTGCATATCCTGGGACTGTCGGGGATTGATGGTGAAGCGATCGCGATCGATCCGCTTGTATTCCTCGCCTCTGGTGATTAAAATGGTGCGATCTGCTGAAAGCAGCAGCGCTTCGCTATCGCTACATGGCTTCAACTGTTCATCTAATTGACGCGCTCCACCGCCACCATCCGCAAAAATCAGCCAGTTACTCTTAGTTGGCAACACCGACGGCTCAACCAACTCAGCCTCTTTCTGAATCTGAGGTGCCTGGGCTAAAATCACAGATTGTTCAGGTTCAACCGTCTCATGTCGATCCGAAACTGCCGCTACCTCCGTAAAACCCACCTCTTTAAGTACATCCATCCATTTTTGTTCAGACAATAATGGGTGTGAGGAGCGCAAATCTAAATCCTGGAATAACCAAAATCCTTTTAGTAAACCAAAGATTAAGAAAAGAGTACGCGATAGAGGGTTAGTAATCTCCAGCAGGGCAAACATTCCCTTAGATGCTAAAAGTCGTTGAACATTCTTTAGCGTCTTACGTACATCTCGTGTGGCATGGATGACATTTGAAGCAATAATCAGATCGAACGAATTTTCCTCAAAACCCTGCTCTATGGGGTCACCTTCAATGTTTAGAATCTGGTAGCGAACAAAGGGATAATTGCGATACTTTTGTTCAGCCTTGGTCAAGAAGATATCCGACACATCGGTAAACACATACTCTGTTCGGTTCATCGGTAACTTGGAAAGCAGGTGTGACGTAGTTACACCCGTACCAGCACCGATTTCTAATATTCGGAGGGTTTTTTCTTCTGGTAAACTTTCAACTATCTTCGAGATACCAACTTGCAGTGTGGTGTTATACACACGACTACTCGGTCCAGATTCATAGAGGTGTTCTGCCGTCCCTATCGACGTATCTGAGAAGATAATTGGTAACGGTTCGACTCCACCCGTTAGAACCCCTGCCAGCCGACGCCCACACCGTCCCAGCAGCATCAACTCTGCATGATAGATGGGATATTCGACTGCAAGCTTTCTCCACAGTTCTTCAGGGTCTTCTGTATCCGGCGTGCGGCAGACTTCCCACTGTGACTCAACATTCTTCAGTATGCCGTCATCTTCAAGCATCGCCAATAGACGGTTTAGTAGACCTTCATACTGAGGAAGTACACCCATTTTTTCCCGAAGCACAGCACCTGAAAAACGCTCTCCAAGCTGGAACGAACAACCAAGCTGACGCAGTGCTGCCACTATATAGGCTGAACCGAGAGCATCAACTAATGGTCGCTCTTTTTGATAGTAACGGGGGCGATTTAATTGAGTACTTAACCGTTGAGCTTCTGGCTGCAAAAATTCAGCTAGTTGGAGAACAGAAGGTAGATACTCTGCATTTTGTCGGTTGAGTAATTCACGCTTTTGGAGTGGTTTAAGTTGCCATTTCAACTCATAAAGTTGGTTGTTTAAATCATCTGTTTTAGCGCTAAAGTTAATAGCTTGTAAGCGGAAGCCTCGAATTTCTGCAACTAGATTTCCGTTGTCATCCAGGATTGAACAGTCTACGTTGAGGTAGTTGGAGCCACGTTTGATGAGACGGACATGGCAATAAAGTTGAAGACTGGGGCGAGCATAATAACGGAACTGTTCGATGCTCACGGGTAGATAAGCTGAACGGTCTTTATCTGTTTCTTGTGCGGACAAAACTCCAAAGATGACCTGGACACAAGCATCAAGAATTGCTGGATGCAGTTTGTAGTTGGGGAATTCAATGGTTAGAGAGTCAGGTACTCGCAGTTGACCAATTGCTTCTCCTTCGCCCGAAAACACACGCTCAATTCCTTGGAAAGACAGGCCATACTGTAGTCCTCGTCGAGCAGCTTCTCGGTAGAATCCTACTTGAGAAAGTTCGCGATCGCACCGCTCTCGAATCTCATCTAGTGCTATCTTTTTTGATAAACTGGGCGGCTGTTGCTTGCGAAGCTGCCCTGTAACGTGGGTAGTCCATGCTTGCTGTCCATCTTGGGTTCGGCTGTAGATGCTGAAAGACCCATCCTCTGGTGCAACAGTAACCTGAACAGTGGGGACAGAAGTATCCGTTAGAACCAACGGCTTTTGAATTTCAAAGTTTTCGATGACACATGGGCCTTCCCCCAAGAACTCTGTAGCAGCAGCAAGACCCATTTCTATGTAACCTGCTGCTGGAAAGACTACAGAACCCTGAACTTTGTGGTCTTCAAGATAGGGAAGAAGATATTTATCTAGCTTAATTTCCCAGGAAGCATAGGCCGACTTGAGGCGGCAACCCAGCAAGGGGTGAACCTGCTTGTCCCTCTCTGGGCCACTCCAGTAACGTTCTCGCTGCCAAGGGTAGAAGGGCAGACGAATATGACGACCTCCTTCTACATAAAGTTTGTTCCAATCTAGAGGATAGCCAAGAGTGTAAAGAGAACCGAGAGAAGTGAGCATCAGTGCACGTTCGTCTTCCTTGCGGCGCAGCGACGAAAGCACCGTTCCTTGCTTACCTTGACTCAGGAGGCACTCAGAAATGTAACCTGACAGAACCGGATGCGGCCCAATCTCTAAGAAGACGCTGTAGCCGTCGTCAATGAGTTGCTCCACGGCGGGTGAGAATTGCACTGGCTGTCTGACGTTGTTCCACCAGTATTGACCGCTTAATTCTGAACCCACCACATCTTTGCCAGTAACAGTCGAGAGCAAACGGATGGAGGCAGGTTGAGGCTGCACGTCCTGAAGGGATTGCAGTAAATCTTCCTGAATCGGCTCCATATGGTGACTGTGGAAGGCGTAGTTGAGGCGAAGAACGCGACAGAAAACTTGTTTCTCTTCCAACGACTGCACAATCTGCTCTATGGCGTCTGAATCACCCGACAAGGTAACGGATTTCGGAGAGTTGATGGAGGCAACAGATACACGTCCCCCATACCCTGCCACAACTTGTCTGGCTTCTGCCAATGACAGGCCAACAGCAGCCATTTTCCCATTTCCAGCAGTTAGTTCCTGTACTCGGCTGCGGTGGTATATTGTCCGGATGGCGTCCTCAAGACTGAGAACTCCTGCGGCATAAGCGGCTGCTACTTCACCCACACTATGCCCAAGAGTAGCATCAGGCTCTATGCCCCAGGAACGCCAAACCGCTATCAACGCAACTTGAAGCGCAAAGAGTGCGGGTTGAGCGATGTCTGTTCTGTCCATACGGGAACTAGACTCATCTGCCTTCAGTTCCTCCAGTAATGACCAGTCCGCATACTGTCCCAGCAATTGGTCACAGGTTTGAATTGTCTCCAGGAAAACGGGTTCTTCTTGCAACAATTGGCGACCCATTGCCCACCACTGTGGCCCATTGCCAGAAAAGACGAATACAATTTTTGGAGCCTGACCTGCTGGTTTATGACCCAAAGACATCCCTGTACGGTTTTCTCCAGCCAGAAACGCTTCAAGACGCTCTATCAACTGTTCTGTTGACTGTCCTACCAAGGTTAGGCGATGAGGATGATGATCTCGTCGAACACTAGCTGTATAGCAAAGGTCTGGTATTGACGTGGAGGGATTAGCTGTTAACAGCTCAAGATATGACCGCCCTAAAGCTTGAAGCGCCTCTGGGCTTTTAGCAGAAAGTGGCAGTAACTGAGTTGGGTTAGATGGAAGTGGTTGTCTAGTCTGGGCAGGTTGAGCAAACTCTTTGAGGACAACGTGAACGTTGGTTCCTCCAAAACCAAAGGAGTTGACCCCGGCTATAGCTGGTGCATCGTCGTCAGGCCAGGGTTGGGTGGTGTGTTGTACTTTCAGATGAAGGTCATCGAAGGGAATTTTAGGGTTTGGCGTTTTAAAATGTAGATTGCCTGGGATCTGACGATGCTTTAGTGATAATGCAGCCTTCATCAGTCCAGCGATACCTGAAGCTCCTTCCAGGTGACCAACATTTGTTTTGACTGACCCAATATGTAGGTAATTTCCTGGCGGACGGTCAATGCCCAACGCATTACCTAAGGCATAACATTCGATGGGGTCACCGGCTGGGGTTCCTGTGCCATGTGCCTCGACATACTGCACCTGTTCAGGTGCAACTCCAGCTTTTTTATAAACTTCTCTTAATAAATCTTCCTGAGCTACACGGTTGGGTAGAGAAATGCCGCTAGTGCGCCCGTCTTGGTTAACTCCGGTTGCTAGGATCGTTGCATAAATTGGATCGTTATTTGCGATCGCTTCCGACAACGGCTTCAAAACAGCCATACCTACCCCTTCTCCGCGCACAAAGCCATCCGCTTGAGCATCAAAGGAACTACACCGACCATTTGGAGAAAGCATGGCAGCTTTGCAGAAACCAATACTGCTTTCCGGATTCAGAATAATACTCACACCACCAGCTAGTGCCAGAGTTGACTCCCCTTTCCAAATACTCTGGCAGGCTAGGTGCACCGCTAAAAGCGAAGAAGAGCAGGCTGTATCAACTGACATGCTCGGCCCATGGAAATCAAACACATAGGAAATCCGATTAGCAGCAATGCTGACAGCGCCACCAACATTTGAGTAAGCGTTGAGGCTCAACGGGTCTTTTGATTGCAACACACTATAGTCGGGCGTGCAAATACCAACAAACACCCCTGTTTTTGTACCAGCCAAATGCTGTATTACCTGTCCTGCATCCTCCAAAGCCTCCCACGCTACCTCAAGTAGCAATCGTTGCTGGGGGTCAATATACCCAGCCTCGCGAGGAGAAATCCCAAAGAATTCTGGCTCAAACTGGTCTATTCTTTCTAAGAATGCTCCATGACGCATGTACATTTTCCCTGGCTTTGCTTGGTCAGGGTGGTAATAGGTGCGGATATCCCAGCGTTCCTCTGGAACCTCACCAACCGCATCTACACCGTCTAGCATCAGCTTCCAGAAAGCTTCTGAGCTGTTTGTCTTGCCGGGAAACCGACAGCCCATACCGATAATCGCTATGGGTTCACTCAAAGAAGTCGCCGTGTACTCAGAATCCATCAAAATCTCCTAACCTACCCTGAAATTTTTTGTCTTATAACAAGAGCGCTGAACTCTTAATCTGGTACTCTGGATGTACTCTAAAAAAGTGTGGGGTTATTTATCACGTCTGGAGTCAAGCCTTTTTTTGGAAATTCTTAGTTTCTCAACTTGAACCTGAATTAGACTGTATCTTGATATACTAAGGAGCTTTTTGTAAAGAGAAGCACAAGCCCTAAAAAACTCATAGATTAACAGGAAATCAGCACATTAGCTTAGTAGGGTGGGCACTGCCCACCCTACATGTAGAGGTTCTGCGTAAGTCCTGATTGACTTGTTTTTAACTTAATAATCAACGCTTTCCAAGTTCCAAAAATGGAGGGAATATCACGGTTTTTCAGGTCGAAGTGAGGAGGAAGCTTTAATTAAAATCCAAGAAATTAGCCAGTTAATATAGAGCCGTGTGCTAACAACTACACAACCTTGAGTTTCGACGAGAAATCAACCACTCTAACGCTTTAACTGGGGAAGCACACTTATGCAAAATTACGCAGTTTCCAGCCAATCAAAAATTCGGTCTAACTGCTCTAAAGTAACCAATCCATATTGCCATAAGAGCATCGGTAACTGATGGGGAGCCTCTTCACCTTGACGTACAGCTAGCTCAATTGAGGCAGATGGAATTGCCAAATCATCTTGTAAAAAACGAACTAACCGTTGAAATGATGTAGTGACCATAGCTCTGACCCATGATTAATGCAGTTAAGAGCATCCTATTTTTAGGGACTGCTCAGGGCAACAGCGAATCCTCTGAAGTCGCACTTAGAAAATTTGGCTGATCTAGGTGGAATTGCGAGAATTAGCTTTACACAACTACATGGAGCTATGGATTAATCCGGGAGCTTCATCAAAAGTTTAAGAAGTTATTGGTTGTTTGT
This sequence comes from Coleofasciculaceae cyanobacterium CTOTU46601, assembly GCA_031970155.1. Taxonomy (GTDB): domain Bacteria; phylum Cyanobacteriota; class Cyanobacteriia; order Cyanobacteriales; family Coleofasciculaceae; genus DALYIW01. The sequence continues at coordinate 23,555 of DALYIW010000094.1, forward strand.
TGTTTGTTGTTTGTTGTTTGTATAAGAAAAAATAGCCAATAACCAACAACCAAAAATAAATTGATTATGTTTTTTCTAGAAAATCTAGCAAAATTTTTTGGTGAGGACGCCCCAAAGGACGCTCCTGTCCGGCTTTTTCTGAGTAGCATCTGCCTCTTTTTATTTGCTCAGGTGTCAAGAAACCCATATCCCAACCTTCTGTTAGTACCAGTTGATTGAGTTCTACCGTTAAAGGGGCATGGAAAACATGGCGAATGACTTCTGAATCTGAGTAACAACGAAAGGGTGAGATAACGGGGGGGTTATAGCCAATTTCTTCTAGCAGTTCTCGCTTAACCGCTTGTTCTGGCGTCTCACCTGGATCGAGATGACCGCCAAAAAAAGCCCAGTAACCAGGGTAGATGATGGTAGGAATATTATCTCGCAGTTGCATGAGAAACTGGTCTTGGCGATAGAGAATTGCGATCGCTACTTCAGCTGGCTTACGGTTCATTGTTTTTTTCCTGTTTGGGCGATGGTGCTTTTCCTTCCTTGCGTTTGAGCTGCTGCTCTTGTTGAACATACACTTCCCCTAACTCCAGTCCACCCACAGGAATGCTCTGGAATTGCAACTGACCCTTAATCAAAACTTCATCACCGACATTAGGAAGGGTTTGGTTAGCAATTACCCAAATTGTGCCAGAAGCATCCTTGAGTTTGTAAGCACCATTGTCCAAAAATGGTGCACGAGTTATCACTTCACCTTGGATGTAAACCGTGCCATTAGCATTATTTTGTTTTTGTTGGATATTGCCAATTTTTGTGACATTTCCACCAATACCTAGAAAACCTGAGTTGCTACAGCTGATCAGCCCTGCACTAAAAAGTACAAAACTACACAGTAAAAGGTAAACTACTTTTGACTTTTGCCTTCCTCCTATTGCCGAGGAAAGGTCACAGGAGTTACCTCTTAGCTTTCTATATTGAATCGCCCCAACCTTTAAAGACTTCATCCTTGTTTAGTAGCCAATCGTTTTTTACCGATGAGCGAAATCTGCGACACTGTTATGGTTTATGGTCTAGCTGTGAAATCAGCTTGCCACAAAGCACAAAAAAACACGCTATTCATACAATTGCGATGCACTCGACCTACGCTCACATACTAGATGGTAAAGCCCTTGCTCAACGAATTCAGAACCAGCTTTCTGAACAGATTCAGCAGCAAATCTCGACAACTGGACGCCCTCCAGGTTTAGCGGTGTTGATGGTGGGTGACAATCCTGCTAGTGCCGCCTATGTGCGTGGAAAAGAACGTGCCTGTGCTAAGGTTGGCATTGCCTCTTTTGGGCGTCATTTCCCAACGAATACTACCCAGGAAGAACTAGAGCAAACGATTCAAGCCTTGAATCAAGATGAGCGAGTTGATGGAATTCTCGTTCAGCTACCTTTACCTGAGCATTTAAATGCTGATTCCTTACTGCACCAAATTCATCCAGATAAAGATGCTGATGGATTACATCCAGTAAATCTAGGGCATTTAGTGCGAGGCGAACCGGGATTACGCAGTTGTACTCCGGCGGGTGTGATGCGCTTGTTGCGAGAGTACCACATCGATGTAAAAGGTAAACAGGCAGTTGTCGTCGGTCGTAGTATTTTAGTGGGTAAGCCGTTAGCGCTGATGCTTTTGGAAGCGGATGCAACGGTGACGATCGCTCATTCGCGATCGCAAAACCTTGCCGAGATCACCCGTAGTGCTGATATTCTAATTGCTGCGGTGGGACGCCCCCAATTGATTGCTGCTGATATGGTAAAACCCCAAGCTGTAGTGATTGATGTGGGAACTACTCGCGTCACTGATGAGAGTGGTCAATCTCGCCTTGTGGGAGATGTCCAATTTGACGCGGTTCGGGGAGTTGCAGAATATCTCACTCCCGTTCCCGGTGGCGTTGGGCCAATGACTGTCGCGATGTTGTTGCATAATACTGTACTCAGCTATACGCGATCGTACTCATAAAGACCCCAACACCCGTAGAATTGTTAGAACAGTAACAAAAAAATCTAAGGAATAATTAAGGCATGGTAGCGACAGATGGGCGACCTGCACCTAAGAAGGAATCCCCTACTTTCGACTTATCAACATACTTAAACCAGCGTCAAGCTCAAGTTGAGGCGGCTTTAGACCGAGCTCTCCCACTCACCTACCCCGAAAAGATCTACGAAGCGATGCGCTATTCCCTCTTAGCAGGGGGTAAACGCTTACGTCCAATTCTTTGCCTTGCTACTTGTGAGCTAGCTGGCGGCACTGTTGAGATGGCAATGCCAACAGCCTGTGCGTTGGAAATGATCCATACCATGTCATTGATTCACGATGACTTACCGGCAATGGATAATGACGACTATCGCCGAGGCAAACTGACTAACCACAAAGTCTATGGTGAAGACGTTGCTATTTTGGCAGGAGATGGCTTGTTAGCTTATGCGTTTGAGCATGTTGCCGAGCAAACTCAAAATGTTCCAGCTCATCAAGTATTAAAGGTAATTGCTCGGCTAGGGCGAGCAGTAGGAGCAGCCGGCTTGGTTGGGGGTCAAGTGGTTGACTTGGAATCAGAGGGACACTCAGATATTCAGGAACAAACCCTTACTTTTATTCATACTCATAAAACCGGAGCTTTGCTGGAAGCTTGTGTGGTTTGTGGAGGGATTTTGGCTGGGGCAACGGATGCCCAGATTGAACACCTGTCTCGCTATGCTCAAGATATCGGCTTAGCGTTTCAAATT
>DALYIW010000095.1:0-26266 GCA_031970155.1 Coleofasciculaceae cyanobacterium CTOTU46601
AGGGGTGAACGGCCGTTCACCCCTACTATATGTGGTGTCCATGCGTAAGTCCTGTGTAACTTACTGAGAATGCTGCAAGACTCTCCATGAACTTTGCACCCGAGCATTTGATGAAAGTATCTTTCTCCCACTCCCTACTCCCTACTTGGTGAGAATTCTTGTTATTTAGTTTCCAGTGTTTCTAACCAAAATTATCAGTTTTATGACCCCACATTAACTAACCAATATTCTTTTTTTAAAAAATATTTTATTTATTTGATGAGAGAAAATTTGACTGACATTTCACAAAAATATAGTTTCATTTAAAGATTCTGTAAAGAGCAGATACCTCTATCTACCGACTGATATTTTATTCCCGTAAATTATAAAAAATGGATAAAAGTCTAACGCTCACTAAAAAGAGAAATATCTAGATTTAGGCAATAATTTAGCCTGAGGAAAAGGCTGTATCTAAAGAATTTCCCGACTGATTGAGCCGTTAGGCAATAGTGATACGAGAAATTGTATTACGTAATTAAAATCAAGGGAGCAATCAGGATGATTCAGTCAGAGCATTTCTCACTGATAGCCCAGGAAGAATTGCAACTGTTACTTGGAGAGTGGAATCAAACTCAAGCTGATTATCCAATGCATCAATGCATTCATCAGTTATTTGAATCTCAGGTAGAACGTACCCCAGATAACGTCGCCATCACTTTTGAGAATACCGAGCTAACTTACCGAGAACTAAATTACCGAGCTAATCAACTAGCCCACTACTTGCAGCGTTTGCAGGTGGGAAGCGAGGTGCTGGTGGGAATTTGCATGAAGCGATCGCTAGAAATGGTAATAGGACTGCTTGGCATCCTCAAAGCAGGTGGAGCCTATGTACCCCTCGATCCGGCTTATCCCCCAGATCGATTGGCGTTCATGATCGAAGACTCTCAGTTGCCAGTATTGCTAACTGAATCTGACCAACTCCCGAAACTGCCACATCATCAAGCCCAAGTCGTATGTATGGATACTGATTGGGAGACAATTGTTCAACATAGCCAAGAAAACCCAGACAGTGAAGTTACTCCAGAGAACTTGGCATACACTATCTATACCTCTGGCTCTACAGGCAAACCCAAAGGAGTGCAAATTCTCCATCGAGGAGTGGTGAATTTCCTAGCATCCATGAGCCAAGCTCCTGGACTGACTGATCAAGATGTCTTACTTGCAGTTACCACTATCTCCTTTGATATTGCTGCCTTAGAACTCTACTTACCACTGACAGTAGGTGCTCGTGTCGTGTTGGTAGCGCGGAAAGTCGCCTCAGATGCTGCCCAGTTGATTCAAGTTCTAGAGCAATCTGGTGCAACCGTCATGCAAGCCACACCTGCTACTTGGCGACTGCTGTTAGCCGCAGGCTGGAAAGGCTGTAGCACGCTCAAAATTCTCTGTGGTGGGGAAGCCATGCCTCGAGATTTGGCCAATCAACTTCTAGAAAGAAGTGCCTCGGTTTGGAATATGTACGGGCCAACGGAGACTACTATCTGGTCAGCGGTTTGTCAGGTAGAACCGGGGGATACTGCTATTTCTATTGGTCGTGCGATCGCAAATACTCAAATCTATTTAGTAGATCCAGATCAGAACTGGAAGAGAGACCCAATTGAGCTAGTCCCTGTGGGAGAGCCAGGAGAATTACTAATTGGTGGGGTAGCTTTGGCGCGAGGCTACCTCAACCGCCCTGAACTGACTGAGGAAAAATTTATTCCTGACCCTTTTAGCAACGAACCTGGAGCACGTCTCTATCGCACCGGAGACTTAGCGCGTTACCTACCCGACGGCACCCTTGAATTTATCGGACGAGTTGACCATCAGGTGAAAATTCGCGGCTTCCGCATTGAGCTAGGAGAAATTGAGTCGGTGTTAAGACAACACCTAGCTGTGCAAGAAACTGTGGTCATAGCGCGAGAAGATGTTCCTGGAGACAAGCGCCTAGTAGCCTATTTAGTAACTGACTTAAGTGTGGAGCGCGTACCACTGCAAACGACTTGCCAGGTTGAGTGGGATGGAAGCCCTGCAATTACACTAACTACAGCCGACCTTTCCTCAAGTGGCATTTGCTTGGTGAATGTGCCAGTGGACTGGAAAGAAGGCATGAACATCAGCCTGAGCTTACAGTTGCCCAAAGTTCAAGACGAGTTGAGACTCGAAGGAACTCTCGCATGGCTACAGCAGGGACGTGCGGGAATTCTATTTCAGACTACACCGACAGAGCAGACTCTTCTACACCAGAGTGTAAAGCAAATTGCCCAAGCTGAGGGACTGATCGTGAGTGACCTGCGTCGTACCGAGCCTAGGGTACCGCTACAGTGTACTTGTACAGCAGAATTTGAGTCGGGTGAAACAAGAGAGTTGACCACGCAAAATATCAGCCGTGGCGGACTCTGTTTGGTTGCGAGTACACCTACCACCTGGCAAGAAGGACAACGCCTCCGCCTGCACCTGCAACTGCCCGGAGTTCTAGATGAGCTGTGGCTGAGGGGAACAATCGCGTGGCACGATGAGCAGTACGCTGGGGTAGAGTTTGAGTTCACGCGACGAGAGCAGGCTCAAATCTATCAGAGCATGGAGTTTATCATCGAAACTCAAGGGTTATCTCTCTCCCACTTGCGCTCTTTTATGAAAGAGAAGCTGCCGGACTACATGGTTCCTTCTGTCTTCGTGATGCTGGACTCCCTGCCATTGACGCCCAACCGCAAGGTAGATAGAAAAGCACTTCCGGCACCTAATCAAACGCGATCGCTTTTGGAGGAAGCCTTTGTTGCTCCCCAGAATCCGACAGAAGAACAATTAGCGCAGATATGGAAACAAGTTTTAGGCCTTGAGCAAGTGGGTGTTCATGACAACTTCTTTGAACTAGGAGGACATTCTCTCCTCACCGCCCAGCTACTGTCTCAGGTGCGAGAAACATTTCAGGTAGAATTGCCTTTACTTGCTCTGTTTGAGGCTCCTACCATTGCTAAACTAGCTCAGGTAATTCTTCTTCAAAGAAGTAGCACCAATCTCAATTCCCACGATTCCAACTCCACCTCAAAGCTTGGAATCACAAAGCTCACAGATTTACAGGCAGATGCTGTTTTAGAACCCACGCTCTATCCAGATGTTTCCTTTGTTAATTCTGGAGCGGCACCCCAAGGAATTTTCTTAACAGGAGCGTCTGGTTTTCTAGGCGCTTTTTTATTGCACGAACTCCTACAGCAAACCCAAGCCAACATTTATTGTTTAGTTCGTGCCAAAAGCCTTGAAGAAGCCAAGCAGAAACTCACTTCAAACCTGAAACGTTATCTACTACTTCCCGATAAACAACTAGATACTCGAATTGTTCCAGTGCTTGGGGATTTATCCCAACCCCTATTAGGAGTTTCTGAGCAGCAGTTTCGAGAGTTAGCGGCTGAGATTGACCTGATTTATCACAGTGGGGCATTTGTTAATTTAATTTATCCTTATGCCGCCTTGCGGGCAGCGAATGTGCTGGGCACCCAGGAAATCCTAAGATTAGCCAGTCAAATCAAAGTTAAACCCGTTCATTTTATCTCTACCCTTGATGTCTTCCAATCTCCTCACTATGTTGGAATGGAAGTGATTTTAGAACAAGATGATCTCGCTTGCGGTGCAGAACTTTCTGATGGCTATGCCCAGAGTAAATGGGTAGCTGAAAAGTTAATAAAAGAGGCTCATTCCAGAGGAATTCCCACCTGTATTTACAGGGCAGGAACCATTACAGGACACAGCCAAACGGGTGCCGCTCAAACCACTGACTTCATCGGCAGACTGATTAAAGGTTTAACTCAACTGGGTAGTGCGCCCAGATGGGACTTAAAGCTAGGCTTAACTCCTGTGGATTATGTTTCAGGAGCGATCGTTCATTTGTCGCAGCAGCCAACCTCTTTAGGTAAAGCATTTCACCTAGTTAGTCCTTATGCCTTGCCCTTCCGCCAACTTGTCAATGAAATCCGAACCCTTGGCTATTCTATAGAGTGGACTGACGATAAGCAGTGGCAAGCACAGCTAATTAAGGTTGCTTCCAAGCCAGAAAATGCTCTAAGTCCACTGTTGTTTCTGTTAACCGAATGGGTATCTGAAAACCAATTGAGCTATCTAGAAACAGCTGCTTTAGTGTCCCAAGCATTTGACTGCCAGAATACGTTGTCTGGATTGGAGGGAACTAACATTGTTTGCCCTCCAATTGATACCAAATTACTCCGTGCTTACTTTTCTTTCTTAGGATTAAACAAGTGTTTTGACGAAGCTAATGCTACAGCCACTAGAACATTAGTTCATCCCCAATCCGCTATTACAAACCCTTCTTCTATCTAGTCGTAGTGGAGATGTTTCAGTGGAACGTCTCCAGTTTCTAGCAGTTTTGAATTGTCTAAGATACGGAGTAGGGCATCAGGCTGCCCATTGGTATCAACTTAAGGCTGAAACCTCCGCAGTAACACCATAATAGCTCTCCCTATCAAGGCTTAAAAAGGGGAGCTAGGGCGTGTTTTCTCACTCCAGAGTTGGCTTAAATTGTAGGTTGGGTTGAGGAACGAAACCCAACTCGCGTAGCGAATGTTGGGTGAAGTGTAGCGCCACCCAACCTACATAATAGTTTGATCAATTCTGATTCCTAAACCAGGTGTACTTTATTCAACTGAGAACCGCTATATTGCAAAAATTTACCTGAGTTTACGAAAAAAACATAGATGTAGGTGTAAACATTGCCGTAGGCTACACAAATAACATCTTTCTGAAGAATGATTTTCATGATTACCTCAACTGTCCGGAGAAAATTATCGATCGCAATTGCTGTAGCAGTATTTATGGCCACTGTCCTAGTCGGTAAAGGGCAAGCCGTAGTTAGCAGCGTACAAGCCGCTAAACTGGTACCATTTTTCTCTAATGTCTACTCCTTAGTTAATCTAGGTTCTGTGCGACAACTTCCACCCGCCTATGGTGGATTGACATTTAAGCCTAGAGACCCCAATACTTTATTGATTGGTGGTTTAGCAGATACCCCATACTCAGAAATTTATTCAGTTAAAGTTAGGCGCGGTAGAGATAAACACATCAATGGTTTTGAAGCCGCTACCTTTTTTGCAAAATCTCCTGGAACAGGTGTAGGAGGAATTGATGCAGGTTTAACTTACAACCCTAAAGGAAATGTATTGTTCTACACTACCTACGATGACAACAGCATCGGTCAAATTAAGCGAGGTAGCAGACAGCCTAATAAACAAATTGCTCTCAATTCTATTGGTATTGCTTCTTCAGTTGGTGCTTTAGGCTTTGTCCCAGAAGGATTTGCAGGAGCGGGGCGGCTCAAAATTACTTCTTACTCAGCTAATTTATTTTATGACACAACTATCACTCCAGATCGCTCAGGTACGTATGATATTTCTAGACCTTCCAAAAGCACTAAACTAAGTGGAGGAGTCGATAGTTTTGTTTATATAAAAGCTGGAAATCCCAGGTTTACTAAAGATAGCCTTTTAATGGCAGAATATGATACTAATAAAATTTCTGCTTATACAATAGATGCCAAGGGAGATCCAATTGCTGCTACCCGTCGAGACTTTATCACGGGAATTAGCGATCACTCACCTACAGCCCTAACTGGAACGATAGGTGCCACCGTCGATCCGATGACTGGGGATGTTCTCTTCTCAACATTTTTTGAAAATGACCCAGCGAAAAGTAAGATATTTGCCGTGAGAGGATTCACGAAACAAGCGTCATGTACCGAACTCCAATGGGGATACTGTCGCTAGGTAAATAACACAGCATTGCGATGTGATTGTCACTGTCTCGTCACATTGACTCGATAGATTGATAAGTAGAGCAGGACTGAGTTTCATGATCCGCTCCTCACACTACTAATGAAGCTCTTTTGCTAGCTAGAAGGCGAGAGAGCTTTTTTATTGTGCTTCCCCAATTAAGGTAAAAGCCGCCCAGTCTCTCGGATTTGGATGCTGTTTCATCGTCGTTAGCATGGCATTTCGCAGGGCTTGAGCTTTGTTGGAGTTCTGCTGGAGATAGCGATAAAATTCGGTCATCAGCAGGGAAGTTGGTGCATCTGGCACTGCCCATAGAGACACGATCGCACTTGGCACGCCAGCCGCAATCAAGGAACGTGATAGCCCGATGACACCATCTCCTGTAATATCACCTTGTCCGGTGTGGCAAGCACTCAGCACAATTAATTGAGCATTCAGCCTTAAATTAATAATTTCACCCGCTGTGAGGAAGCCATCATCGTTGTTGGAGGGAGCAAGCGCGATCGCACCCGGTACTCCCAGTTGCTTGATATCATCCAGTAATCCATGAGTTGCCAGATGAACCAGACGTGCGTTGGGCAACTGCTGTACTATCTTTACTTTGGTCGCTTGGTCGCCGATTAGAGCTTTAGTATTCAGGAGTTTTGCGATCGCTTCTGCTTCCTGTTGCGAACCGGGTAACGGGGGCAGTTGTTGAACGGTATCTCCAAGCTGAAGCGTAGGCATTGTGGGATTGCCTACTACCAAGACATCCTTACCTTGAAGCGGTTTCCTCTGCTGTGCTGTCAGGCGTTGCTGTTGTTGGTGCGTTAAATCGAGTATCTGAATGGCTGGAGCAGTTAAGATTGTATGTTTCTCAATCAGGTATTGACCCGAAGTATCCTGGAGTGCCGCAAAGGAGACGGAAAACAAGAAGTCTTGTGGAATGAAAATGACCGGAGCGTTAGGTTCGGTGGGCAGGAGATCGGCAATGGGTTCAATCAGCCATTGATGGAGTTGTTTCAATCGCTCAGGTTGGCCGGGTCTTGAGGTGGATACTACTGCAAGACCAGCCCGTCCTTCGATACCCATAGCTTCACGGCTACTGGCTACAAGCTGTTCTAAAGAGATGTTTTGTTGCTGCCGTAGGGCTTTGAGGTCAACTCGACGAAACGCCACTTTGCCACTGGGTTGAACGACCCAAATATACAGTTGTGATGCTGTGCCTCGCTGTTTGCCTTGAACCTTGAACTCGTCGTCAGGAACGAGGGAATATTCAACAAGCGTGGCATTTTGGGCTTGAGCGATTTGTTTAATTTTGTCAATTGTTGGTGGCCCGGAATTGACGGTTGAAGAGAGTGCCACTTGAGGAGATAATCGCTGCGCTAATAATTCTACAAATGCTCGTGCCCGTCCTCGTTCGGCAATTTCTAGCGCGGCTGGATAGTTATTCTGAGCAATCAGGATTTGTTGCAGTAGGTTATAGCTGAGAACTTGGGTATCAAAAATCGACACGTTATTTGCATCAGTTAATCCCGGTCGAAACGATTCTAAAATACTTACTGCTTCCCGAAGCTTTTCTTCGGCTTCTTTGAGATTACCTGAGTTAAATAAGGTGTGCCCCAGATTATTGAACGCTAATGCCTCCACTCGGCGATCGCCTATTTCTTGAGCAATTCTTAAACTCTGTTGTTGGTGTTCAATAGCTTTGGTAAAGTCGCGCTGGTCTTCATAAACCATGGCCAGACTGAGCAGAACCTCTCCTTCTAGTTTGCGATCGCCAATTGCTCGTGCCAGGGACAAACTCTGGGTATAGTATTCAAGGGCTTGGGTTAAATTCCCCTGAATATGGTAAGTATTTCCCAAATTATTAAACGTATTGGCTTGACCTTTGGTATCACCAATCGTTTGAGCAATGACTAAACTTTGCTGGTAGAACTCAATGGCTTTGCCATACTTGCCCAAGTTGGAATTAATCGCCCCTAAAGTTCCTAATGCTATCCCTTCTCCAATGGGGTCGTTGATTTCTCGTGCGATTTCTAAGCTTTGTTGATAAGACGCGATCGCTTTTTCATAGTCGCCCAATGCTTCGTAAGTATTCCCTAAATTTCCGAGAATTTGTCCCTCGCCTTGACGGTTGTTAAGTTCTCGCATCAACGTTAAAGCTTGTTGATGAGATTCAATCGATTGGGTGTACTTACCTGAACCTTTGTAAGCAATTCCCAGATTTCCTAAAGCCTGCGCTTCACTGCTGCGGTTGCCTGTGTTTTTTGCGATCGCTAGAAACGGTTGCAAAAACTCTATGGCTTTGTTGTAGTTTCCTAAGTACAGGTAAATTGCGCCCAGATTTTCTAATGTTGCCCCCTCTCCCTGACGGTTTTGAAGCTGCTGATAAATCAAGAGTGCCTGTTCCCAGGATTCAATTGCTGCTTCAAGTTGACCTTTCTGATACTGCTCAATTCCTTGCTGGAAAAGTTGGTCGGCTTGTGCTTTGCGGGTATCTTGAGTTTGAGTTGCTGTTGGCAGTGCTGAAACAACTGCAACTGAGCCAATCGTCAAGGGCATTGACACAATGGCAAGGAAACTAACAAGGGCAGTTAAGCCAATTTTGTACGGTTGCATGGTGGGGAATGCGGCATTTTAGCTGAACTTAACGACTAGCGATCGCCTAGACTCTTTTGCTTAGTTGAAGTCTCCGGCTGAGTGTCAGCGTCGGCTGGCAGATGTAACTCGATGCGTAGTAGTCTCGACTCGGAGTTCTGTGCTTGATTTAGTTCTAGTTCCTTGCAATCCTCTTCATCGGGGCGATCGCTTTCATCAGTCGGTGTTTGTGATGGTTCCTCTGGTTGTCGGCATTGGTTAGCCAGCTTTATTTTTTGCTGGGGCGATCGCTCATCTTGCCGCTCAAAAAGCTGTGCCCCAATCTCAACGCCATTATTGCCGGGATCAGGAGTATTGGTGTTGAGGTTAGTACCAGCACCCGTATTAATGCCAGTGTTTGTGCCGATATTGCTCCCGGTATCAATGCCAATGTTTGTGCCGATATTAGTCCCAGTATCAATGCCAATGTTTGTGCCGATATTAGTCCTGGTATCAATACCAGTGTTTGTGCCGATATTACTCCCGGTATCAATGCCAGTGTTTGTGTCGATATTAGTCCCAGCATCAATGCCAGTATTTGTGCCGATATTAGTCCCGGTATCAATGCCAGTATTTGTGCCGATATCGGTGTCCGTGTTCATGCTAGGAATAAACGGTCTATCTCGCAGAGATGCTGCAAGCACATAGTTACTTCCTTGCCCTATAATAATGGCCCCAGCTGTTCCGCTGACGTTGGCTGGAAAATTGTTAGATGAAGGGGTTAAAGGAGAAAATTGTTGATATTTTATTCCTAGTCCTGAATTGGGTGAAACGATTGTTGTGATTTCAAATTCTGAAGGGGAGAGACGAGTGGTCTGGGGACCGACAACAAATTGTGTATCGCCGCTACCGCTAACAATAATAGAGTTGCTATCTGTATCAATGGAGGCACCTCCATGCTGGATATTAATTTTAGCATTGCTATTTCTAGAAAGAATGCTGACAGGAAGTTGACTTATGTCTACCGTTATCGTTCTCACTCCTCTATTGACTGAAACAATGGTAGAACCATTTATTCGGTTGGCTGTTTCAATAATTTCGCCAGCCGCATCGAGTATACCTTGAGCTTGAAGAAATTGTTTGATGTCAAGATTTTCTGGAGCATCAATATCCAGCTTGGGAAGGAAATCAGGATCGACACCTCCCCCTAGATTCCTGATAATCCCCGTAGCTTGGAAAAGACCAGAGGCAGTGATGTCGATACCGAGGGAATTATTATTGTTAAATACAGCAGACTCAATTGTTTCAACTATAATATTTCCTGCTAAAGCAGATAATTTCACAGCACCAGTGCTGTATAGTCGGCCTGTACTAATATCGCCCACGCTAGTTAAATCTAGGCCAGCCGCATTAATATTTCCTACTGCGATCGTGCCTGCTGTAGTGCGTAACGCTAAAGGCCCACTGTCGATGTTTCCTGCCGTAATGCTGGCTCCTGAAATCGTTAGAGTTCTTCCTCGTGCTGTAATCGATTGCGTTTGAGCCATTGAAAAAGACCCAACCCCATCACTCACTCCTGCGTCTGCGGTGAACGTAATCGACCCACCGGGGACAAAGTTTAAGGACACGCCATCGGCGATGGTGATATTGTTAGTCGCCTCTAAGGTAATGTTTCCCGTCAGGCTTTCCAGTGTTCCTCTAGAAATCGTGAAATCACCCGTGCCACCATCAGCGCTAAAGATTGCACTATCATTCAGTTCATTGTCATTGACTGCACTGGGCGGAGCGTCTTCGTCCACAATGATGATATTCGCTGGATCGAGCAGTAGCGTGCCTAAGTTACCATTCTGTGCATTCAGATCAACCGTACCATCAAAAGTCAGGTACTCCTTACCCGACACCTCGACTAATCCACCATTACCCGCCTCACTGCCACCACGAGCACTGATGCTACCGTAAAATGCAGTCGTATTGTCAGCCCAGACAATGACTTGACCGCCATCGCCACGAGTGAGTGCATCTGCGTTAATCACCGAGTCACGACTAACAAAAGTGTGAGAAGCATTCGGGACTGTTCCCTGCCCTCTGTAGTCTCCACCTATCAGTACAGTGCCACCCCCATCGCTGCCAGAAGTGTTGATAGTTGCACCAACCACACCAACCTTATCGCCTAAGACATGAACGGTTCCGCCAGTTTCTCCGGCTATTGAATTTGAGGCGTTGAGAGTGCCGGATGCGATCGCTGTACCTACCTCTGTCGGAATGCTAACTCCAGAACCGGTGAGTAGGACAGTACCTTCAGAAGTGACTGTTATACCTGTGGCATTTCCCATATCACCGCCTGTCAGTAGCTGCGGTAACGATAGAGGTGTGAAGGGTAAGGGATTAACCGCATCATTTACTCCTGCCGAATCCCCACTTGCAAGAGATTGCAACTCCAAACTCAGCACTTGTCCTTGCTGAGTGATGCGAACTAAATTCTCTCCTGGCACTGCTGCGATTGTAATCTGACCCCCTGGTGCAGAGAGAGTTCCAGTACTGATCACCGTGCCACCTAATAAAGTTAAGTTTTCTCCCGGTTCAACGACTAAATTTCCCGCATTGAGAATTGATCCAGATTGAGGAGTCATGAAGGCAAACGTGTTGGGAGTGCCGACTAACGCCGCATAATCATTCGATCCGGTAGCATTGAACCAATTGTTGCCAAAACCAATGCCTGTAGCGGTGGTCGCTGTGAAGCTAGCAGGCACATTTAAACTAGCATTTGACCCAAAAACTATACCCGCCGGATTCATTAAAAACAGATTGGGATTGCCAGCGCTTGTGACTTGAATTAGACCATTAATTACAGAAGGGTTACCGCTCACAACCCGACCGAGAATATTTTGAATATTGGGATTAGCCAGAAAATTAGCAATCTGACCCGCATCCAACCCAAACTGTTCAAAACTGTGGAAGAGATTTGCACCTGCTTGAGTGCCGCCTGTGATGTCAAATTGATTGCTATTCGTAGCATTGGGGGCAACAAGAGTGCCAGTGACGGGATTATTACTATTAGGGTGTACTTCGGTAGTAATCGGCTGTGCTTGTGCTGGCTTAACGGCAAGTGCTAAGACTGGAAGAACCAGTGTTAGCAATAAGCTAATGTTTTTTGTGGATTGTTTCATCGCACCTCTGTTTAAACGTGTTAAATCTTGGCAGCCAGCTTGACTCCACTGTTGCTCCTTCATCCCTCTACACAAGCAAATACTGGCTCAGCTTCCTCTCTTACAGGAGAATGATATTGTTACATATCTACCCTAGGGAGGAAGAAAGATTTTTCAAAAAAACATAGTTACCGCTCTATCGGAGCTGTCTTTGTGAAGGCCGTTTAAACTTTGGAAAATACAGCTTGACAAGTGTAATTTCTAAGGCACTGAGATTTGCGATCGGATCTATCTTTAATCGATACTCTGAGGTGTGAGAATCTTCTACCTCAGAGTCATGCAAAATAATGGTGAACGGGTACCGCCGAAACACCGAGGCGCGTCCTGCTCGGAGCAATCTTCTAGCCCGTGCGGGGTGCGTAGGGTCTAACGGTTTTTTGTTTGTGTCTAAGACGAACACCAACATCAGTTTTAATCAGGACTTACGCATAGACACCACATATAGTAGGGGTGAACGGCCGTTCACCCCTACAAATGGCGGTTTAACCGGAAATTTGCGTAAGTCCTATTAATCTCGGATTACTCCGGTAACGTTTTCCTCGACAAGGTTAAAGAAGCTTGTTCGGTCAAAGACACTGGCGCGAGCTCAATAAACCTGTTTAATCTTTGATGACAGAGCTACAAACTGGAAAGCATTAGTAGGTGTCATGACCTCTTTAACATAGGCTTCGCCTTAGTCTGGCTATCTTGTCCACAGTTGTCCTGTGTTGAGCGGATAGCTTTTAAGTCTTCCTATGTCTAAATATTTTCCCCAAACTTCGGGGGTTATGGCGTGTTTTCTCGCCTTCCCCGTTAACTTCCCCGTTAAATTTAAATTCCCCTTGCGTCCCCCTAGAAAAGGGGGACTTTGGATTAAAGTAAAGTGCCTATTTCCTTCAAATGGACTCGTGTAAAGGGTTCCGCTGCGCCGAGACTGTACTGTTCTATCAAACCTTTGCGTCGGATTGAGACATTATCTCCTTCCTTAATTACTACAGTTGCATCGTCAAAGATATCTCGCGTCAGCATCATCTCTGTTTCACTGGGATTATCTAAGACGACCATATTGCTACCGTGGTAAAACATCCCATCCCTCTCCAAAACGTCTTCCCCATACTCGACAATCAAGCAGTCAAGCTTGGGATTACGCAGCAAGTTTTGAACATTGGTGTTGTAGTCTCTATGAAGGATTTTTTCTGAACGATTAACGAAGACTGCCTCGTGACAGACAGCGCCAATTGTCCAGTCTGGTTGTTGGAGAAGAATATGGTCAATAGTTTCTTGGAGGTCTTGAACTGATATCCGGTTAAACGTGATAATCGGTATCCTTGCATCTATGTTGGACTCAAAAAAGGTTTCTAGGATATACGAGGGCACATCGACGCTTTCACCAATGGCAGGCCGAAGATGCATAGAAATGCCTGGAGCCGCGTTGATTTCAATGATGGCAAACTCACCGGATTTCCAGGATTTTGCCAAACTTTCGGCAATTACATCAATGCCAAGGCAAGTGAGGCGGAAGTGCTGGGCGACATCTTGGGCCAGGATGATGTTGTCAGGGTGAACGGCGTGAGTGGCATCGATACTCAAGCCTCCCGATGATAGATTAGCGACTTTGCGAAGAAAGACCGCGCGGTCTTTTTCAATAACGCTATCTGTTGATAAGCCTTGTTCGTCTAAGTATCTTTCCATCGCCTCATCCCACTGAATCTTACCGAGGGGTGAGGTGGGTGTGTCTATGCGTGCTGGCTTTCGGTTTTCGCGATCGATCAACTCAGCAATAGTTGAATGCCCGTCACCCACAACTGAAGCCGGACGACGTTCTGTCGCCGCCACAAATCTGCCGTTGACGCAAAGTAAGCGATAATCTGCCCCCTTAATGCTCTTCTCGACGATTACCTCTGTCGCTTGGTTCTCAGGAATGGCATCTACTGCCCTACCAAAGGCAAATTTCACTTCTTCCTCGTTCTGCACCTCAGCGGTTACCCCAATGCCTTTGTGTCCGGCTACAGGCTTGATGGCAACTGGGTAGCCAATTTTATCGGCTACTACTAAGGCTTCCTTGGACGAGAAAACCACATCCCCCTTCGGTACGGGGAAACCTAAGGTACTTAAGAACCCTTTGCAGTCATCCTTGCGGGTTGTAAAGTCAGAATCCAGATGGCTATCACAGTCAAACGTTGTTGCTATGCCGCGCACTTGTTTTTTTCCGTAGCCATATTGCATGAGTCCTTCTTCCCACAGATAAAAAGCGGGAATGCCTTTATCGTAAGCTGTTCGCAACAGAGCGTAGACTGTCGGCCCCCCGTATACAGAGTGCCGGAACATCTCTTGAATGCTCTTGATCTGCTCATCCAAAGCAAATTCTTCGTCTTGCGTAATCGCTTCAAACCAGTCCCAAACGGCGTAAATCACTCGGCGTTGCGTGCGAGCGTGGAGGGTTTGAACGCTAATCGTTACGTAATTATGTTCCTCATAAAGCTTTAGATTCCAGCGATTGAGGTGTAGCCCCATATCAAGTTTGCCTACTTCTGACACGGTTCGAGCAAACAGATGAGCGTAGGAGTCGTAACTCTCAAGCGCTAGTTGTGGGTAACGTTCGCCGATGATCGAGACATAATCGTCGATAGGTCGAGGCTCTAGATACCCAGTAAAAGCAAAATCAAATACAAGCGCCGATGTGTCTAAATAGGGGTTTGGACCGATGTAATGCTTGATGTTGAAAATATCGAAGGCATCGGTTTTTCTGGCATTGATGCGAAGTGCATCTGTGCTGATATCTAAAAGCATCAAGTCTCTCCGTATAGCTAAGCAAGTATGGAATCTGTAGGCTCAGTCACGCCTATCCAGACCTCTTGCTGGCTGGAGTAGGGGTTTCAGGTTGCACCCTGACGGCATAGCTGACTGATCAAGCTGAGGCTTGGTCTCTCAACTAGCTCTTGGCCTGAGCAACGCCACAATTCCTGTCCTAGTTGAACATAATGCTATGCCTGCAGTATTTTCCTCTATCGAAGGGCATCTAGAGGGGGTTAGAACCTCCTTCCCTAGTAAAGATTTTTATTTTTTATTAGGAGAATATTAAAAATCCGTCAAAGTTCAAGAAGGTAGCGAATAATATGGGCACTGCCACTCTAGGTTTAGCGATCGCCAAACAGCTCTCCTCTGGGGACTAATCTAGATAAGTATTTTTGCTAGTCATTCCCTAGAGAGAAATTTTTGGTATCATAAGCTACAACTTGGGAGGGGTGCAAGAGAAATCCAATCAGCTGAATATATACACAGGAAGCCTTTAGGAGGCAGTTAGGGTATGAACACCACAAAAACTTCTCTAAGAAACGAAGTTCGCAAACTTGCTGAGGAAGCGTTCCATCTCAAACTGATTTCTGGCTACGGCGACGGTCAAGACGGCGATGAGTACCAGATCGTTTGCGATGGTAAACCCAAGCACTTTCCTCTAGAAAACGCACGCTTGATTTTAAGAAACATGATTACCAGCCGTCATGAGCGTGAATTAAGTTGGTCTAAATGACACAATTCAAGGCTCAAAAAGGTAGTGTGTTTTAACCACAAGCCCCTCGATCGCGAAACCTACTCTTGATAACAGGAATTTAATCAATGTATAAGACCCTTAGAGCCAGGGTCTTTTTTTTGCTCAGGACGTACGTATAGACATGACATAGGGTAGGAGTGTATGGCTACCAGAGCTATTTTCAAGTTTCTGTATAAAAATCTACCAATCGGATGTTTGATCTGAAAAATTGCCATGGTTAATTGGAATAAGTTAACCGAAACCTGGAGGGGATATGGCGTTGAGTGACACAAAAGGGCAATTGGTGATTATCGGTGGAGCCGAAGACAAAGATGGCGACTGTATAATTCTGCGAGAATTTGTGCGGCGTGCGGGGGGCGTCAAAGCTCGGATTGTCGTCATGACAGTGGCAACTGAGCTACCTAGAGAGGTTGGAGAAGACTATACGAAAGTGTTTGAGCGGTTGGGAGTAGAGGAAGTCAGAATCGTTGACACCGTTACCAGGGAAGATGCAAGTTCATCGAGTTACTTGGAAGCGATCGCGAAATCTACTGGTGTATTTTTTACTGGAGGAGATCAAGCTCGGATTACAAGCATACTTAAGGATACCGAGATTGATAAATTGCTTCACAAACGATTTGCTGAAGGACTGGCGATCGCAGGAACCAGCGCAGGCGCGGCCATGATGCCAGACGTGATGATCGTGGAAGGAGACTCTGAAACCAATCCAAGGATTGAGATTGTAGAAATGGATCGCGGAATGGGTTTTCTTCCTGGAGTAGTAATCGATCAGCATTTTGCAGAACGTGGTCGTTTAGGACGCTTACTTTCAGCCGTTGCACAACAGCCAGTTGTCTTGGGATTCGGTATTGATGAAAATACAGCCTTAGTTGTAAACAACAACGAACTGGAAGTGATTGGAGAAGGTGCTGTTACCGTTATTGATGTTTCAGCGATTACCCACACCAACCTCGACCAAATCCTGAAAGATGAAGATTTAGCACTTTGCGGAGTCAAGCTTCATATTCTCCCCCATGGATACCGATTTGACCTGAGTTCCCGACAGCCTATCCTTGACGGTAAAACTGTTACAACCGACCCAACGGAAAGCCAATCCAATGAAAAGCCTCTAGTTGAATCGGCTGTTGCTCAAGCCTAAAATTTTGCGACACATCCCCCGTGTAAGAAAGCGGGGGATGAGACTATTATTGGTTGTTGGTTGTTGGTTGTTGGTTATTGGTTATTGGTTGTTGGTTGTTGGTTATTGGTTGTTGGTTGTTAGGAAAGAGAGTATAGCAACGGATGAGTTACTCAAGAGTTCCAAGACATCTGAGTTCTTAATAACGGATAAGTTGTTGGTGGATAGCCTATTTCAGACCTTATACTCGCTACATAATACATTTTCCTTTTTTACAAGCAACAAACAACAAACAACAAGCAACAAACAACAAACAATAAACTGCTACTCATGTTCTGCCCGAAACACATTGGCGTAGAGATGAGCAATAATCCGCTTTCCCTTGAGCGTCAGATCTAAGTAACTCAATGCAGGTTGGATGTAGGGGTAAACCACATTCCAGTAAAAGCTTGGGTAGTTAGAACGCACATCACCGGGAGTCTGGTAACCCAAAGTTTTATTCGCGCCAGTTTCTTCAAATTCATAAAACAGCGCACTAATTTTTTGTAAGTAACGTGGGTCACCTAGCTGACCAATCAAATCCGCCGCTCTCACTAAACCAGGGTAATTAACGGTGTCTAAATGATCCTCATCAGCGGGTACCGGAAAACGAGTCAGCTCAATATTATGCTTAATCGCTTCGGCATCAATTAGCTCGTGAGTACCAAAGTGCTCCTCAATAAAGAGTTTTCCTCGGTCTACATGAAAAGGAGTGAGGCTAGCATCGGTTGAACCAAAAGGTAGCTCAATGAGTAAGTTATTTAAACCAGTAGCATAAACTCTGTCTTGTACTCTGTCTTGGTGGCAAATTCCCTTAACGTAGCCAACATCATGACAAAGTAAAGAGATGATAAAGTGCAACCAGTCAGAGCAAGAAACGCTTCCCTCATAGATGTACTTGCTCCGCAGGATTTCTTGCCCGACTAAGGTGACTAGAACAGTGTGTTCAACGTTGTGATATAAAGCATCGCTGCTAGCAATATTGTCCAGAACTATTTTTCCAACCTGCCTAAGGATATCTTCATAATCAGGCTTGAGGTTGCTGTAAGTCTGTCGATAACCAGTGAGCAGATGTTCAAGACATGTATTAATTATCACCTCAGTGGGATTAAACATTTTGTTTTATTATCCTTTGAACAGATTGAAATTACCTTATAAGTTAAGGTAATGACCTGAGACACTTAAATAGCATTTGGCTTAACCTGAAAAAAGATGATTCTATCCCAGTCAAGGGATATACTTTGTCATGTATAGCAGGCATTAGCCCAACTGGTATAAACTATCCATTGGGTGATGGGTCTCTTTTTTTATCAGGTTGTTAGCAGAACATCAAATCATCTTAAATTACCTATCGTTAGCTATAATCCTGGTTCGGGACTTATTAGTTTAAAAAAATCATGAAGTTTACCAAATCTTTTTACAGTTATCTATAGAAAAATAAAAACACTGATTTATGCATCAATATTAACTAATTTTATTAGTTAATATCAAATCGCCTCAATGAGTAGCGTCTACTCTATCTAAGCCTTCTACAAATTGGGTGATGAGGAGAGGACGAAGCGCTTCAAGTGTCACCCGATCTACCCAGCGATAGCACAGATGCTCCGAATTTAAGGCGATCGCAGGCGGCTCATCCATTAACATCAGGCTGAAAAGCTCGAAGTGTATTTTTACCTGAGGTCTAATTAAGGCATGAGTTCCACAATATCTCAACATTGTGGGGTCACTGATTGTCCATCCGATTTCTTCGGCAAACTCCTGAATCAGGTGATCGCGGCAAATGTGGCTAGAGTTCTGGATGATTTCGAGATCATCTATATAACCAGAAACCGTGCCCCATCGACCGCCAAAGTTTACCGTAGGCGATCGCTGCAAAATTAAAATCTGATCTTTAGCGAAAACATAGCAGCTCACACCAATTTTAATGTCCAAGTTACGGTAGTTGAGGCGTTGTTGACCGTGAGCCGTCACTTTAACATTCGTAGGCAAAGATGCAGCTCGAATAACATAGTTTTTGATGTCATCTTCATTTTCAAAGAGTGCTGGCATGAGTCTATGAGGATAAGAGAGACAAGGGAAGAGGGAATTGCCTTAACATTTACCCCTCAAATCTACCTTGACGCTCTACCAGCTCAACCCTGAATCACAAGATTTGGTGCTGTATAGAGAATAGATGGGCTTGAATAAACCTCAAATGCTCAAAATGTCCTCTTTGTAGAAAGGCTCTAATGTACAGGAAATCTCAGCCCTGGTTCATTTGCTGGCTATGTCTGGGACTATTGCTGGCACTTTTACAGTTTCCACCCCAGGTTGTAGCTAGTCCTCCGACTACCCCTGCCTCAACTGAGTTACGGGGTGTTTGGCTAACCAATGTTGGCAGTCCACTGCTGTATCTCCCTTGGGGAGTAAACCGGGCACTGAACCAGCTATCTCAGCTGAACTTTAATACTGTATACCCCGTAGTCTGGAATCGGGGTCACACCTTCTACCCCAGTGCTGTAGCGAAAGGAGTAACGGGTCACTCCCAAGCCCCACTGCTTTTTGTCTCGCGGTTCGGACAGAATATCCTAAGTGAGATCGTAAAGCAAGGACGTCAACAGAACTTGAGGATTATTCCTTGGTTTGAGTATGGCTTCATGGCACCTCCGGGTTCAGAACTGGTTCGCCGCCATCCAGACTGGTTGACTAATCGTCGAGACAAGACTAAAACTCTTAAGGAGGTTCTGAAGGAACAAGACTTACCCAATCCTGCAAAGACAAAGGTGCCGCCTCTGACTGAAAAATTGCCACCGTTGATTCGCGATCGCATTGTAACTAACCAAAGTTGGCTCAACCCTTTTCACCCAGAAGTACAAAAGTTTATCCTTGACCTAATTGTTGAAGTCGTCACCCAGTATGATGTGGCAGGAATTCAATTAGATGACCACTTTGGTTTGCCAGTTGAGTTAGGCTACGATCCCTTCACTGTCAAGCTTTACCAGCAAGAGCACCAAGGCAAAAGTCCACCTAATAATCCTCAAGACTCAGAGTGGATGCGCTGGCGAGCTAACAAGATTACTGATTTTATGCAACGAATCTATAAGGCTGTGAAAGCTGCTAAACCAAAAGCGATCGTTTCTCTATCTCCCAACCCTCAGAACTTTGCCTACAGCGCCTATCTACAAGACTGGGCGACTTGGGTAAAGCGTGGTTTGGTAGAGGAGTTAGTGTTACAGGTATATCGAGATGACATGAGCGGTTTCTCTTCTGAATTATCACAACCAGCTCTTCAGATGGCTCGTCGTCAGATTCCTGTGGGTGTGGGGATATTAACTGGGTTATGGCGTCGTCCTATTAGCATCGAGCAGATTCAGCAACAGGTCAAAATGGTTCGAGAACTGGGTTTTAAGGGAGTATCTTTCTTTTACTGGGATAGCCTGTGGGGTTATATGGCTCCTGAGTCACCACGCGATCGCAGAGCAGCATTCCAGGAACTTTTTTCCCCTCCAGCTAAAAAATCCGAGGCAACTAAAAAATCGAACCCACAAAAAAAAGATCTTTTAAGCTTGCCTCAGCTTTTTCGATAAAAATTCTGCCTTCAACTAGAACATTAATTCAGTAATCAAAAACCTCAAAACTTATGAAGATTGGATGCGGCTTTTGGCTCCAGTGGATGTTAGTTACGATTGTCGGTTTTTTGGTGAGTTTGTATTGGATTGAGGTTGGGGAGAGTCCGGATGTCAGGGCTTTAGAAGGAGCGATCGGTGGATGTGCGATCGGCTTGGCACAATGGTTTGTCCTGAGGCAGAAGTTCTACAAAGTTTTGGGGTGGGTGTTGGCCAGTATTATCGGCTGGGGTTTAATCGGGGGTAGTGGGCTCGGTGCCTTGGGCTGGATTGCACCTACAGTTACGTCTATTCCCCTCAGAGCGTTTTACGGGGCGATGAATGGGGCGGTAGTGGGAACCTTGTTTGGAGTGGCGCAAGGGTTGATTCTCAACAACCAGATTTACAGAGCTTGGCGGTGGATATTGGCAAATACTATAGGCTGGGCTTTGGGGTTGGCTCTTGGCTGGACATTAGGAGCAGTTTTACGCGGGGTTACGGGCTTATTTTTGGGTGAGGTAGTAGGTTTGATTTTGGCATGGCTTATAGTTGCTGCTACTACAGGAGTTGCTCTAGGCCACGTTGCGAGAGCATCGGTTCAGTAATGTGAGTCAGGCTGTTGGTGGTAGCGAAATCGGGAGAGATTTGATTTTTCATTTACCTCAGCTATAGATTGTTTGCAGGTTATTGTTGAGGCCGTAGATTGAGACTACTTTTGAAGCATTTGGGATTCAGTAATGTCAGAAGCAGAAGAGTTTAACAAGGTTAGGCGTATTCTTTTCAGTACTTTTCACAAAGGTGAAGAAGGGCAGGAAAAAGCTTTTCAATATTTAGATAATTATAGAAAAAAATTATCGCGAAGCTCGTACATAGGATTAAAAGCAGAACTAAACTTCTATAAAAAATACAGAAAAGAATTTTCACTCATAGTTGCTGCCGATGTAGGCGATCATACTGATTTTTCAGGTCTATTAGGAGGAAAACCTTTTAGGCTTGATGTGACTACTAATGCTGATTACAAGCAGTTGAAAGATTATGAACCTTTGCAGAGAGATGATGAGAAGTATAAAATAGCGATCGTGACTTTAGAAGGAGAGATAGAAGATTTAGTTGACATAAATTTTCCGTTCTGTCCTGAATGCGAGGAAGGTAGACTTATAGATACAGCAATTTTGTTGCCGGAAAACTATAACGATAAAGGGGATTGCTTATGGTCAAATGATCAAGTGCTAATAGGCGTATGTAATGTTTGCCACTATTTTGAAGAGTACGACAGGATTTCGACGGGTGGTTTGTTCGATTTCAATACTGAATTAGGAAATGCATATGACTTATACGAAGCTAAATTTGGCAACTTACCTCGAAGCGATGAAGCACCTATCTTTGATGAACACAAAATAGTATTACAACATAGCCAGCATATCATTCCATACTTAAATAAAGAGTTTGATAAAACGCTAATGGCGCTTGGAGGTACTGCATATACAGTCACAGATCTGAGAACTTGCGACGGATATCATTGCACTAAGATTCATTGGAGAAAAGATTTAAAGCTGCTTGATGAGTATGTTCTTGATGAGTACGAAATAGATTTATTCCATGATTAATATGGTCATTACCAACCTGTTTTTTGAAAGGTTTTGAGGTCTTCCTGAAATTCAGGTACATCGTAGTGAACACAAATACCTCGATCAGTCAGCAGTTTTTGAAATTGCATCCGATGCATCCCTATCAATTCACTAGCTTTCCCCAAACTAATCTTGTCCTGCTGGAAGAGTATAATTACTATTTCCAGTAAAAGTTCACGTTCTGTTAAGCCACTTGCTTTCACAATGTCATCCGAAACTACCAAACTCATGATTGTTCCTCTAATTCTATTTTTTGCATGGTAGCAGCTAGAATATGAGCCACACTAATGAGATGAATGAATAATCTTGAAACGTAGGGAATCACATCAGTCATAAGTAACTCCTGAGCAGAGTGTGAGAGGCTTCACAAGAAACAAACAGGATTTCTGTATCAGATGGTACAGTAGCCCATGACTATGAGCCACAATAAAATTAAACTTGGTTTTAAGGTAGGATTACATGTCAAACTTAATTGAAAGGATCACATTTAATCCAAAGCAATGTGGGGGTCGCCCTTGTATTCGCGGTATGAGAATTCGGGTATCTGACGTACTCGACCTGTTTGCAGCAGGTCTGAGTGCTGAACAAATACTGGAGGAGATGCCTGATTTGGAGATGGATGATCTGAAGGCAGCACTCACCTATGCTGCACGCAAACTCGATCATCCAGTCTTAGTGGCATGACGATCTGGGTAGATGCACACCTGTCACCTGCGATCGCGAAGCGCTACCGCCTTGCGGTGGATCGCATATCGAAATTAGAAATACCCATCAACACTATAGCCCCAGGCTAATTCCCAATTAGTTGGCGAACCCGATTGCGAAAAGATCTTAACGTGGGGCTTCTGCCAAGAGTTACACTTTGCACAACAAATTCAATGATCAGTTCAATAATTGGTAATCCTGAGAAAATCGGACTGCTTGAAGATGCCACGTATTTCCCCTCTTGTAGGACGTTAATTTGCAGTTGGTTAGTTTCATATCGCCACAGTTCAGGCACTTGCAATATTTCATAAGCCTCCAGTTGTGTTTTGGAGGTCACATCGATTTCAATGGCTAAATCGGGAGGTGGATCTACCGTCAGATCTACACGCCGTTTTCCTCTCATTACCTGATGGTTTTGGATGTAGAAACATTGGTCTGGCTCGATACCACCTTTTTTACTTTCTCGTTTGAACGTGGTAGAACCAAAGCACTCGCAATCTATTTCTAATTCTTCTAGCAATATCTTCACCATATCGCCAATGAGTTCTTTGTCTACCTCATGTTCAGGCAAGGGCATCCGAATCTCTAATGTACCTTGGCTATAAGCTAATCGGGCAGCACGGTGTTCTCCCAATTCTTCTAAAATGGCTTCAAATTCTTGCCAGCTAACATCATGAAGCCGCACTCGCTGTCCTGGCGGAATATCGAGTTGTCTGAGTTGAAGTGTCACCATAGGTTTTAGGATGATGTTCTTCTTCTAAACATGACCTTGAGATAGTGAACGGCTCCATGCAAAAACTCAATCGTAGTATTTCAGTTATTGCATCGATATCCATATTCTGTATCTCAGTTTACCAAAGACTCCAGTGGCTTTTATACATAGTGAGGAGGACTGAGGCAAAGGGCTTTTAGAGGTTTATGACAACCAAAAAGAATCTGATTGTAATTGGCAACGGTATGGTAGGACATAAGTTCCTAGAACTTATGATTGCCAAAGGAGCAACGCAGAAATGGAACTTGATTACCTTTTGTGAGGAACCGCGTGTTGCCTACGATCGCGTTCAACTCAGCAGCTACTTTTCTGGCAAAACAGCAGCAGATTTATCGCTAGTTGAACCGGGTTTATATCAAGAAAACGGCATTCAAATTCATATCGGTGATAAAGCTGTTTCCATTAATCGAGAACAAAAAACCGTCTCCTCCGCAAATGGTTTAACTGTTACCTACGACAAAATAGTTTTGGCGACGGGTTCTTATCCCTTTGTGCCGCCAATTAAAGGACATCAAGCTAAAGGTATTTTTGTATACCGGACAATTGAAGACCTTGAGGCGATGTCTGCCTACGCTAAACATTCTCAAATTGGCGTGGTGATTGGAGGTGGATTATTAGGGCTAGAAGCTGCTAATGCCCTCAAAAATATGGGCTTGAAAACTCATGTAGTTGAGTTTGCACCGCGACTGATGCCTGTGCAAATTGACGAGGCGGCTGGCACTATTCTTCGCAATAAGATAGAAGCACTTGGGGTTTCGGTTCATACGAGTAAATCAACTACCGAAATTGTTAGTGAAGAGGGTTATCTTTCCAAGATGACCTTTGCGGATGGTTCTGAGTTAGAAACCGACATGATTGTCTTTTCAGCTGGGATTCGACCGCGTGATGAAATTGCTAGAGGCTGTGGATTAGAAATAGGCGATCGCGGCGGTATTATCATCAACGACTATTGCCAAACTTCCGATCCAGACATCTATGCCATTGGTGAATGTGCTCTCTACCAAGATCGCATCTATGGCTTAGTTGCTCCCGGTTATACGATGGCAGGAGTAGTGGCAGATATCTTCAACAACATCACCACCAGCACCTTTACTGGTGCGGATATGTCCACCAAACTTAAACTTTTGGGAGTGGATGTTGCCAGTTTTGGAGATGCGTTTGCTAGAACTCCCGGTGCTAGAGAAATCGCTATCACTGATACAGTTCAATGCATTTACAAAAAACTGGTACTCAACAAAGAAGGTAGCCGTCTCCTCGGTGGCATTTTAGTCGGAGATGCTTCTGCCTACGGTACTCTACTGCAATTTGTCCAAAACGGCATCGCCCTGCCACCTCATCCAGAAGATTTACTACTGCCACCACGAGAAGGTAAACCTACTGCCGCGATGGGGGTAGAAAATTTACCAGATACAGCCCAGATTTGCTCTTGTAATAATGTCACCAAAGGTCAGATTTGTAGCGCCATTCAAGAGAATAAGTTTACTGATGTTCCTAGCGTCAAAAAATGTACGAAAGCTGGAACAGGCTGTGGCGGTTGTGTACCCCTGGTAACTGACTTGCTCAAGTATGAGATGAAGAAAGCAGGTTTAGAGGTGAAGAATCATCTCTGCGAACACTTCTCCTATTCCCGTCAAGAACTCTATCATTTAGTGCGAACCCAAAAAATCCAGACGTTTGATGAGTTGATTCAACAACATGGTCAGGGTAAGGGATGTGAAATTTGTAAGCCTGCTGTTGCTTCAATTCTTGCCTCCATTTGGAATGAACATATTTTGGAGACTCCTCATGTTGGTCTTCAGGATACTAATGATTATTTCCTTGCCAACATTCAGCGGGATGGCACCTACTCAGTCGTACCACGAGTACCAGGTGGCGAAATTAGACCAGATCAACTGATTGTATTAGGAGAAGTTGCTAAAGAATTTGGACTTTACACTAAAATCACAGGTGGTCAGCGGATTGATTTATTTGGTGCCCGTGTTGATCAATTGCCTCATATTTGGAAGCGATTAGTAGATGCTGGGTTTGAATCGGGTCATGCTTATGGTAAGGCACTTCGTACAATCAAATCTTGCGTTGGTAGTACTTGGTGCCGTTTTGGCGTCCAGGATTCTACGAGTCTGGCGATTGAGTTAGAACTGCGTTATCGGGGTTTGCGATCGCCTCATAAACTAAAGTCAGCAGTCTCTGGTTGCACCCGCGAGTGTGCCGAAGCGCAGAGCAAGGATTTTGGGATAATCGCTACTGAAAAAGGCTGGAATTTGTATGTGTGCGGCAACGGTGGTATGAAGCCTCAACACGCGGTTCTACTAGCAGAGGATATTGATAAGGAAACCTTGATTAAATATTTGGATCGGTTCCTAATGTTCTATATCCGCACCGCTAATCGACTTGAGCGCACGGCAACTTGGTTGAACAAACTTGAAGGAGGTATTGATTACCTCAAGCAGGTAATTATTCACGATTATCTCGGTATTTGCGATGAATTAGAAGCGGAGATGGCACACCTGATTAACACTTATCAATGTGAATGGAAAGCCACAATTGAAGACCCAGAAAAAGTTAAGCGATTCCGTAGTTTTGTGAATTCTGAGCAGTCTGATCCAAGTCTGGTACATGTAGAAGAACGGGGTCAAATACGTCCAGCAAAAGAACACGAAAAAACTCTGGTTGGGATTTCAGAATAGCTTACGCTTGAGGTTTCAGACATCTCGTCGAAAGGATGAAGGATTAAGGATGACGAGCGTTGCTCTCTTCGACGTAAGGAGCTTCAATATGAATAGCCCCATAAATAATGGTGTTTGTAAGAACCGATGTTGGATGAATCGTCGCACAAAAAAACTGTTGTACTTGTCTTTCATCCCGACGCTCCTTACGTCGCTAACGCTTCGCTATCATCCTTCATCCCTCATCCCTCATCCTTTTTTAATCAG
This sequence comes from Coleofasciculaceae cyanobacterium CTOTU46601, assembly GCA_031970155.1. Lineage (GTDB taxonomy): Bacteria > Cyanobacteriota > Cyanobacteriia > Cyanobacteriales > Coleofasciculaceae > DALYIW01. The sequence goes on from DALYIW010000095.1 coordinate 25,865, forward strand.
TTTACGACAACAAGATCACAAGACATAATCAACAAGAAGAAAAATGGTTCAATCATTAGCTTGTCAGACGGGTATAACATGGGTTGATATTTGCTCAATTGAAGCGATCGCACCGAATACAGGAGTTTGCGCCTTAGTTAAAGATCAACAGGTGGCAATTTTCCGAGTTGGCACAGAGAATGAGGTTTTTGGAATTAGTAATTACGATCCGTTTAGCAAGGCGTTTGTCTTATCGAGAGGCATTGTAGGCGATCGCAATGGCATACCCAAAGTGGCATCCCCAATTTACAAGCAAAACTTCAACCTGCTTACCGGACAGTGCCTGGATGATGAAACAGTGAGCATCCCCACTTATAAAGTAAGGGTTGTTGAAGCTAGAGTGCAGGTTGCCCTGGGCGAATA
>DALYIW010000096.1:0-26197 GCA_031970155.1 Coleofasciculaceae cyanobacterium CTOTU46601
CGAGTAGCCAAATCCTCCGCCGTAGAACTTTCAACAGCAGCAAGGTTTAACGGATAGTCCACGTTGTCTCGCTCGATCCAGCGCACGGCTGTGAATTGACCATTGCTTGCCCTTAATATAAATCCAGACTCTCGGCATTCTGGAGAAGCAAGATATAACACTCCAGGGGCTACTTGATCGGGTCGCAATTCCTCTGGCTCATCTTGTACGTTCCACATTCGCGTTTTGGCTACTGGCGAAATCGCATTAACAAGAATTCCATGCTCTTTGCCTTCAACCGCGAGTACATTCATCAGACCGATCAGGGCCATTTTTCCCATAGCATAAGAGGCCAGACCCCTGAGTGCATATTGCTGATAAATAGCTCTATCAGAAGTCGTCAGCACAATCCGTCCGTAGTTTTGTTGTTTCATAATTGGAAAGGCAGCCTGAGCCAGCCATGTTGGTGCCTCTAAATTAATGCTGATGGCGCGCTGTAGAAAATCAGGCGTCAGTTCTTGCACTGACTGATAGGCAACCCATCCGGCATTGTGGATCAAGATGTCGAGGCGACCAAACTTCTCTAGCGTAGTTTCCACTAAACTTTGGCAGTTATCTCTACTATCAAGGATTACGTTGCTCGGGAACGCAACTCCACCTGCTTCTCGAATCCTGCTTGCAGCATCAGCCGCTACGTTCGGATCGAATCCGGTTCCATCTTTGTTGACGCCTGCGTCATGCACAACGACACGCGCTCCTCTTTCGGCTAGCAGGCGGGCATAAGCTGCCCCCAAACCTCGCCCGCTTCCAGTAATCATCGCTACTTGATCTTCGAGTCGAATCACTTAATTTTCTCCTAACTTGAATTCTGACAGGACTTACGCAAATTGCTAAATTAAACGCTACTGCAAGTAGTAGGTGGGCACTGCCCACCCTACATGTAGAGGTTCTGCGTAAGTCCTATTCTGAGTTTTAGTTCGCCAGTCGTCCGTCCGGCGAGTAGTCAGTTAACTCTAGTGTCCGATCCTCAATGTTGCCGACGAGCCGACCATGTGCCTCAGCCGTCACCTTCTTGATCTGCGCCCACTCTTGATCAGCCATGAACGCTGCCCACTGCCGCTTCATCGTTTCCGCGTCAGTCCACTCAAGCAGGTAGACCAACTCCGTGCGGTTCTGGTGCCGAGATTCCCAGGTTGCCACAATCTTGAAGCCGTATCGCGCCATGATCCGCATCGCATGATCGCGGAACCGATCGTGGAACGCCGTTTTATTGCGGTCGAAGATCTCGTAAATCCGCAGTTGATGGATGACGCTGGCTGTTGCTTTGACCCCTTTGCTGGAGGTTTGTGCGAGGTTGACAGTAGTGTTCATGACAATGACAATGAGTACCGTGATTAGAGCAATACGCAAAAATGACTTGGTGTGAATCATAGATAACCCTCTACCTGGCATCGTTTTCACCCAGTAAGCGATCGGCGTTTTGTGCGGCTTCAATGTAAGGCGAACCCTTTGCCCAAATGTTTTCTGCCCACGGTTCGTTCTTCAGTCGCCCATTTGCAACATCTTGACTTGCAGAGCCTGTGTCTTGCAGCACGAGGCGCATAAACCGAATGTCGTTTTGTCTAAGCAAATTGAGCGCAAATCGAACATTACTTTCATCGTTGTTGCGATCGAGCTTGACAAAGTTAAAGCCTGGATTGAGCGATGAGTAAGCGGTGCTGTTGGCAATATGAGCAGTGAGTTGCTGTGGGTAGAAAGCTTGCTGAATGTAGCGCTCTTCCCACCAAGGCTCAAGAAAAATCGAGCCAGCCATCGTGGTCGGATTCGGCGGAGAAGTTAAGCTGAGACTACGATAGCCATTTTCAGTCTGATGCCACGGAATCAAAATGTAAGCTTCGTTTACCGAGGTTCCCTGTTTGACTAAAGATTGATAGTTCGTCATCTTCAGTCGTTCAGGAGCTTGATAGTGCAAGCCATCAATGTGAAAGAAAATGATTCGGGCAGGTTTACTGTTTTGAGTGAGGGAACTTTGAGCGATCGCAGTTGTTGGAGCAGTAGAAACGGCAATAGGAGGATCAGCGATCGTACTCAAACTCCAAAGTGCAAACATCAAAACTGCGACAAGCGCGATCCATCGAATCCTTCTCATAGTTCTGTTCCAAAATTCCCCAAAAGCTCCTCGGAGCGACACGATTGTTGTCTGAGTTCATTTGTTTTCTCCAATCCAAAAACGATGAGACGCGCCTCATATTTCTTACGGTAGGAGACAGCCAGGTGACTGTCCAATATATATTTGACTCAGATTAATAGGTTAAACATATAAGTGTGATGGAATTACGGCACCTGCACTACTTCATCGCGGTGGCTGAGGAACTACACTTTAGTCGAGCAGCACAGCGGTTGTGCATTTCCCAACCCCCGCTCAGTCAGCAGATTCGTAGTTTGGAAGATGAACTCGGAGTCAAGCTGTTTGAACGAACGAAGCGACAAGTGCATCTGACTGAAGCAGGCAAAGTGTTTTTAGAGCGCTCCTACCTGGTATTAGCGCAACTCGAACAGGCAATCGAAGTGACACAACAGATCGGGCGGGGTGAGGTTGGACAGTTGGCGATCGGGTTTGTTGGCTCTGCAACGTATACCGTACTGCCAGAGATTTTAAGGGTCTTTCGATCGCACTTTCCTGCTGTAGAACTGCGATTGCATGAACTGACGACGCAAGAGCAAATTCAAGCCCTGCATCACAAGCAGGTTGATGTCGGCATTGTTCGTTCTGCCATCATCGAGCCAGGTTTGAGTGTGGAATGCATTTTGCAAGAATCATTGGTATTGGCGTTGCCAGAAAACCATCCGTTCTCTGCCCAGACTAAAGTGTCTCTCTCCACATTGGCTTCGGAATTATTTATCCTATTTCCTGCCAAAATGGGCCCCATCTTTTACGAGCAGATTATGAACATCTGTCAACAAGCTGGATTTCGTCCGAAAGTTGCTCAAGAGGCAGTTCAGATGCAAACTATCATCGGTTTGGTTGCAGCAGGACTCGGCATCGCTTTCGTTCCCGCCTCCTTGCAAAACTTCCACAGAAGTGGAGTCATTTACCGACCTTTACAAGAGCAGACACCTAAAACCGGACTTTACCTTGCTTGGCGGCAGCATGATTCCTCTCCAGTAATCAGAGAATTTCTCAGCTTGGCACGGCAGTCAAAGCCATGACCAAACCACCCTTATCCAATAAACTTCAAGCAACTAGAAACGCTACCTCTTGGGTAAAGGAGAGAGCCGTCCAACGTTCCTAGTCAGCAGTTGCCAAGATCTTTGCAACACCACAAGCGGCTTCGGTCAATCCGCTGCACTAGGATTGTTGGGCTGTGCTATGACACCACATTAGACTGGAGGCGATTTTTTATGCCACTGTAAATCGACCAGCATCAATAACGATGGAGGGATAATAAGCCAAAATCCCGAAACAGGTTCAAGAGTAACTCCAACAACAGCAGTTAGCAAGAGAATCCAACCAAGAAAACTGGGTAAGGTAATACATTTTGTTTGCGCCCAACAACATAACCATCCGATTGCCAGGAGAAACGGCGTTATCATCATGCAAAAAAATGCATCTTCTCGGTCATAAAAAGGAGCTAATTGATTTGGTGCGATCGTATTGAACCAACCATCATACACAATATCCGTTAAAGGTTTAGAAAAAAGCCATCCGTTGATGAGGGCATGAAGAATACTTGTAGTAATTAACCAGTACCCACTGACTCGAAGCATTTTCATCTCCTTGACCTTAAATAGTTTTCTCATGTCAACTCGCTTCAGACACTAATCCAAATGACTGGTTCTGCCGAACTGTTGAAGTGATAAACAACACCAGCAGCCATTAGCTCGTCCCAAACCTTTCTCCAGTTGGGATTTGTACCCCAACCCTGTTTAGCAAAACGGAGCGCGATCGCTCGATTCTGTTCAATGGACATAACTGGATCTCCTTAGTTGAAACGTCCATAACTGGCTATTAGATACGCTACCGTATGTTTATAGATTAGTGACCCGTTCCGAAAATGTCAATACGCCATCGTATGGTTAAAAAGAATGAGGTTTCCAAGCTTGGACAGCAAGATTGGATCAGCTTAGGGCTAAAAGTTTTAGCAGAGAGCGGAGTTGAAGCAGTGCGAGTTGAGCCACTTGCTAGATTGCTGAACGTAACGAAAGGTAGCTTCTACTGGCATTTCAAAAATCGAGAAGAGCTTTTAGAAGCAATCCTGCAAGAGTGGGTTAATCGTGAAACCGACAGCATTATTGAGCAAGTTGAGGCAGCAAGCGGCGACGCCTCAGCAAAACTGCTTCACTTGTTTGAACTTGCGATCCAAGATGATGGTCAAGTCGAAAACGCAATTCGAGCTTGGGCAGCTCATGATTCTAGAGTTGCTGCGATTCTTGACCAAGTTGACCAACGTCGTTTCGACTACACGAAGAATTTATTTTTGGAAGTTGGCTTTGCACCATTTGAGGCAACGGTACGCGCTAGGATGGTTTATCACTCACTGATTGGCGAATTCGCCCTTGGTACTCGGACTAATCCGGCTGAACGGTTAGCTGAGGTACGGCTCCAGCATCTTATTCTTACGCGCCGAGATTAAGGATCAGTACAACCTACACACAGTATGAAGCAGCCCAATGACCAAGATAAGCGGCGGCAGATAAACTTTAACTTAGACCGAGGAAATTCTCAGCTTGTGACGCCCAATCCTGTGTAGTGTCCAAGGTGGTGACGAGGGATTGTTCCTCATCGGTGAAGGGTTCTGCTGCTGCTTGTTGCTGAGTTAGCAAGTCAGCGGTGGCATCAGAAACGTCGCCAGTTCGTGAGAAGAGGCGATCGCGCAAAACTTCTTGGGGTGCAGTGCAGTGGATAATTTGTACAGGTAATTGGTGCTGAGTGCTCGTGGCGATCGCGTTTTGCCTGAGTGATTGCCGATCATACTTGGCATCCAAAATTACCGGAAAACCGAGGCTAGCTAAAGTGATACCCAATTCTAATAAGCGATTATAAGTTTTATCGCTCATCTCTGGCGTGTATAGGTCTGCGCCACCCGTCTGTTCTAGGGGGATACCCGCGAGATGTTTGCGAACCGCATCCGAACGCAGGTGAATTGCACCTAAGCGTCGCGCTAGGTGTCTCGCTACTGTTGTTTTACCAGAACCCGACAAACCCGACATTAAAATCAGGCGTCCCTCGTTGGATTTTGTATACTCCCATGCCAAGCGGTAATAATCAGACGCTGTTGCTGCTGCTTCTTGTTTAGCGTCCTCTGGAACACCAGGGTCATCTAACAGAAAAGATGTTACCTTCGCTCGCACATAAGCTTGGCGACTCAAGTACAAGGGTAGTACTTGCAGCCCTTCCCAGTCGCCAGTTTGCTCTATATACGTGTTTAAAAAGGCATTTCCCAAGTCCTTACGTTGCCGTGCTTCCAAATCCATTACCGCAAAAGCAACATCGTACATAACATCGACAAAGCGGAAGGGTTCATTAAATTCAATTCGGTCAAATAGCTGGATTTTGCCTTGCCAAAGGCAAATATTCCTCAGGTGTAAATCTCCATGACATTCGCGAATCCAGTTATTTTGAATACGGTTCTTGAAAAGTTCTTGCCGATTAGTAAAGAAGGCATCTGAAAACTGCTTGGTTTCTTCAAATTGTTCTCTAGTTTGAGGGCCGCCAATATACTTTTCTGTTTGTTGGTAATTTTCATCAAAAGCTTGGCGGATTTGGGACACTTCCCCAAACGTGCGGATGTAATCACTCGTTTTTGCTTTGGCATGAAATTGGGCAACAATTCGTCCTAACTCTTCCATATGAGTTTCTGTTAAGCGACCTTGCTCAAACATGCAGATAAATAAATCATCTTGAGGAAATTCGCGCATTTTCAGCGCATATTCCACTGGCTGACCTGAACCGTCAAGTTCTAAGCCCACATCACTTTGAGTCACTGGCAATACTTCCAGGTAAATCTCCGGTGCGTTTGGCTGATTCATTTGGATTTCTTCTAAACAGAAATGCTGCCGCGCTTCTAATGTTGAGAAATCTAAGAATCCGAAGTTTACTGGCTTCTTGACTTTGTAAGCATAATCTCCTGTGAGAAACACGTAGGAGACGTGAGTCTGCATCAACCGAATTGGTTCTTTTACTGGGTGAGGATAAAACCCAGGCTGCATCATTTGTTCAACTAAAGCAGTAACAGATGTTTGTGTCATTGTTGTTTGTTGTTTGTTGTTGGTTATTGGTTGTTGGTTGTTGTCATATTTTTGCTATGAGCTTTCTTTTGTCAAATTGCAATTTGTAGGCGTAATAGTTTATCCTTTATTCTTTTTTACGTTCGAGCTTTCATAAAAAAGCCAGGGACAATTGTCCCTGGTTTAACCTATCTCATAAGGAAAAATCTTAGGTAGATTCTGTTGGAGTTTGGGTGTCGGACTCTGCTGCTGCTTCTTCTGCTAGTGCCTCTGTCACAGAAAGAGGCGCTGTAATGGTGACAACAGTGGTATCCGGTTCATTTAATGCTGTAACGCCTTGTGGAAGAACGAGTTCTTCTACACGCAAAATATCCCCACCTTTCAAGTTAGAAACATCAATTTCAATCGTTTCAGGGATTTTATCAGGGGCACACTGCACCTGAAGTTCCGTGAGAATAGGTTCAAGAACTCCTCCTTCTTCTTTGACTCCCACAGCTTCTCCTACAAAATGCAGTGGCACCACCACTTCTAGGCTATCTTGAGCAGCCACGGAGAAAAAGCTGATGTGGTAAAGTTCGGCCTTTTTCCAAGGATGGGTTTGCACTTCTCGCAGGAGTGCTTTACCATTCCAGGAAAGATCGGGAATTTTTACCTGAACCAATGTGTTGTTGATGGTTGCCTTTTTGAGCAAAATTTCTGCATCTTTGGCGTCTAAGGTCAGTGCAACAGATTCCGCACCTTTGTGACCGTATAGAGAAGCGGGGATTAAACCTGACCGACGTAAGGCATTTGGCTTGCTGCCTTCAGGTCGCTTTTTACATTCAACTGTAACTTCCATTTCAGTGGCTTTTATAAGTTTTCAAGTGTTGGTCATCGGTTATTAGTTATTAGTTGTTGGTTGTTGGTTGTTGGCTACCACAAATAACAAACAACAAACAACAAACAACCAATATCAGACTCCTGATGTGACTGGTGTGCCGTTGGCGTGCAAAAGCGCCCGCTTGGGTCCGTGAATTGGGTCTTCTACAATAATAGTTTGGTCGCGGCTAGCTCCTAAGGAAACAAGAGCAATCGGTACTTCCATCAACTCGGCTAGAAATTTAAGATAATCTAGCGCTTGTTTGGGTAAGTCTTCTAAAGTTCGGCAATCCTCGGTGGATTGTTGCCAACCGGGCATGGTTTTATAGATGGGTCGGCATCGGGAAAATCGACGAGCACTACTGGGAAAGTCCTGGCATTGTTTGCCGTCGATTTCGTAGGCAACGCAGACTTGGATTTCTTCGAGAGTGTCGAGGACGTCGAGTTTGGTAATCGCTAGACAGTCGAGGCCATTGATTCGGACAGCGTAGCGGCCAATGACGGCATCAAACCAACCACAGCGACGACGGCGACCGGTGGTGGTGCCAAATTCTGCACCGCGATCGCATAATAACTCCCCAATTGAACCATCAAGTTCTGTGGGAAATGGCCCTTCTCCCACGCGAGTTGTATAGGCTTTTGCTACACCAATCACGCGATCGATCATTGTCGGACCCACACCTGCACCGACACAAGCCCCACCAGCAACAGGATTTGAGGACGTAACGTAGGGATAAGTACCGTGATCTAAATCTAGCAGTGTCCCTTGAGCGCCTTCAAACAATATGTTGCGTCGTTGCTGAATCGCATCGTAAATTTTCAACGAGCAATCAACGACATGGGGGCGTAATCGTTCAGCATACTCCAAGTACTGCTCAATCACAGCATCTGGATCTAAAGGCGGCAAATCGTAAAGCTTTTCAATAATGACGTTTTTATAATTGATTGTCCAAGTCAGCTGTTTTCGCAGGGCTTCCGGGTTCATCAGATCCAAGACTCGGATGCCTATACGCTCTGACTTATCGGCGTAAGTGGGACCAATACCGCGGCCTGTGGTGCCGATTTTATGGGTTCCTCTGCGCTCTTCCGATGCCTGATCGATCAGTCGGTGATAAGGCATGGTTACATGAGCTGTTTCTGAAATCAACAGCTTTTCTGTCGAGATACCTAGCTGCTCAAGCTGGTCAAGTTCTTCGATAAGAACCTGCGGGTCAATGACGGTTCCACTGCCAATAATGCACTCGGTATCGGGATATAAAATTCCGGAGGGGATTAGGTGCAGCTTGAAGGTTTGTCCTTGGACGACGACGGTGTGTCCGGCATTGACACCCCCTTGGTAACGTACTACGACGTCTGCCGACCGACTGAGTAGATCAGTAATTTTACCTTTACCTTCATCGCCCCATTGGGCTCCGATCACTATAACGTTAGCCAAGGGTTTTTTTATACTAAAGTTTTCACGATCTACAATTATTATCATCTGGTGTAACGAGTGTCAATATGGAACTAGCAGTAAGTCCTGACATTTAATAGGGATGTAGGGATGAGGGATGAGGGATGAGGGATGAGGGATGAAAAACTTTGGGTAAAGCACCATTTTGATTTATGAGGCTATTGGTGCATTCCTACTTCTCCTTCATCCTTCCCAGTCACAAATAGAGGGGGGTGTGGGTGGAGGAATCGCTAAGCCAGCAGTTACGACGTATCGAGCAGATTAATACCAAGGTGGCAGCGCAATTTTCTGATGTAATTGCCGTTGGACCGTTCCAGGCACAGATTGACCCGTCTTGTGATATGACGTGGCTGAATTACGCTGTGCCAGTCGCTGAATTAGGGAAAAAAGCTGAGGTAGCCGAGGTAGTTGTAGAACTGCGGGAGGTTTTTACTGAACGCGATCGCACTTTACGTTTTGAGTTCACAGAGTCTCTATGGCCAACACTCCCAGAAGTATTGGAGGAAGCTGGACTGCGGTTAGAAGTACGCCATCCGATGATGCTGTGTAAACTGGCAACGTTTCAGCCTCATCAAGCCTCAGCGGTGCAAGTAAAGCAGCTTACCGCAGCAGATGATACCAAGACTCTAGCCGCCTTTCTCGCGGTGCGAAATCAAGGCTTCAACCAAGATTTTGCAGACGAACCTCCAACAGACACAGAAATCGCCGAGTTACGCGAACAAATTCAAACGGGTAAGACATGCTGCGCTCTGGCCAGTCTGGATGGTATACCTGCTGGCGTAGGCGTCACTATGCCAATGTCAGGAATTTGTGAACTTGTGGGTGTTGCCACAATACCCGCTCTACGGCGTCGGGGGGTGGCAGCTACGCTGTGCAGCTTTCTGGTGAAAGACCACTTTCAAAGGGGTGGAGATTTAGTTTGGCTTTCTGCTGGGGATGCGATCGCTCAAGCTACTTATGAACGCCTCGGCTTCCATTTAGTGGATTCACGGCTCAACTATATTGACCAACTAAGGATGAAGGTTGGGAGTTAATCGCCCCAAATTTTTAGAGTTATTTGGCTTGAGAGAAAATTAAACATTTAAATTAGAGGTAGCCATACCAAAACAGGATAAAGGAGAGAACAAACACACTTCATCACTTTCCCTAGATTCATCCATAGGATAGTTTCATAATTCATACATCAGCCTTCAGTTGACGTTACTGTTACGGAATACAACCATTGTTAGAGAGGTTTTTGTGACTCTATACGCTGATTTACACCGCCATCTGGGTGGTTCGGTTGTTCCTCGTATTCTCTGGCGGTATTTCCAACGCCACAATGCAGATTTGGCTGTGCGTTTTCCTGAGTATCCAGGGTTTGAGGAGTTTTACACTCGACCTCGTAACACGCTTGATGAGTATTTAGAACTGCATACTTTAGTAGAAAGTGTGCAAACAGCAGGCACTTTGCCTTATTTCATCTATCGGTTGATTCGTGGGGCTTATATTTTTGAGAATTTAGCTTATTTAGAATTACGCTACACTCCCTATTTGCGAACAGATGAGCATCTGAGTCAGTCTGAACGAATCGATCAGATGGCTCATATTGTAGAAATTGTTGGGGAAGCTAGCCGGGTTGAAGAGTATCCGATTGTCACCAGCCAAATTCTGTGTATGCACTCGCGGCTACCCTATGAGGTGAATAAGGCAATTGTTGATTTGGCCGCTAGTCGTCAGCAGTATGTCTGCGCCGTGGATGTCGCAGGGGGAGATACCTGTGTGGCTGAGCGTTTGGATGAGTTTGTGGGCTTGTACAAGTATGCGCGATCGCTAAATCTGAAAACCACAGGTCATCTGTACGAAACCTCTAATGGCTGTTATCCAGAACTTTTGCCCTATCTGATGCGAATTGGCCACGGTATCCAGATTCCCTTGCAGCATCCAGAGTTGTTAAGTGAGGTAGCCAAACAAAAGCAATGCCTAGAAGTTTGTCCGACTACGTATTTGAAAACAGGCACGCTAGAGGATATCCGTCAGCTGAAGTTGGTATTTGACCGTTGTTTTGACGCGGGTGTGGATATTGCTATCTGCACGGACAATGCGGGTTTACACAATGTTCGTTTGCCATTTGAGTATGAAAACTTACTAACTCAAGACGTGATTGATTTTAAACAGTTGCGAGCTTGTCAGGATGCGGCATTCCGTCATGCCTTCGCTTGGCCTTATGGTCAACGCCCTGCTTCTTTATTGACGGGATTGCTGCAAAGTGACCAACCAGAGGCTTTAGTGGTTAGTAGTCAGTAAGAAGCGGAGAGGGGGAGAAGGATGAAGGATGAAGGATGAATGCGCCAATAGCCCCATAAATAAATAATGGTGCTTGAAATATTGAAGATTTCTTTTTTCTTCATCAATAAATTTATGTAATCTCATCCCTCATCCCTCATCTCTCGCCTCCTCTTCGTAAAGATAACCTCTTTATCTCAGTCTGTTTTTCTTTCTCCCTTTTGTTCCAGCTAGTGAGGTAATACCTTGATAAAGGCCGATCAGCCCAGCTAGCACAACAGCCGCTGGATGTCTCTTAGGTTGCAAATTGGATGGCTGTGGTACAGAGTTCTCAACTGTTGCCCTCTGGCTGCGTTTATCCTGATTTGCTGAGGTTTCAAGGTCTTTAAGGCGGGGTATGCCTTGCTGTGCTCTGGCTTCTTCAGTGATGGGTACGGCATTTTTAGTAGGGACAATTTGAGAGCCGTATTTGTTGGCATATACCTGTGTAAATTCGGCACCAAATAAGATAATTTGGGCAGAATAATTTACCCATAACAGGAGTACAACAAAGGAGCCAGCTGCACCGTAAGTTGACCCCACACTGCTATTACCCAGATATAGCCCAATTAAAGATTTACCAATTGTAAAAAGTAAGGCTGTGATGACTGCACCAATCCCGACATCTCCCCAAGTGATTTTGACATCGGGCAAGAATTTAAAGATGAGGGCAAATAGCAGAGTAATAACGCCGAAGGAGAGAAAAAAGTTGAGTATTGACGAAAGAAATGGAAGACCCGGCATTACATAGCCTAAGTATTTGCCAAGTCCCGCTAAAACAGTACTCAAAATCAGTGACACTAGCAGTAAAAAGCCAATGCCGAGTACCATGCCAAAGGATAAAATTCGGTCTTTGATGATACCTTTAACTCCACGTCCTGGCTTCGGTGCGACTTCCCAAATGGTATTGAGGGCGTCTTGTAGCTGGGTAAAGACGTTGGAGGCACCAAAAAAGAGAAGTGCAATACTGATGAGGGTAGCAATGGTGCCTTCTGTTGGCTTGCTAGAACTCACAATTAGAGCCTGGATGCTTTTGGCAGCCTCTGTGCCGACTAAGCCTTGAAGTTGCCCGAAAATCTGACCTTGGGCAGCCTCTTCACCAAAGACGAAGGCAGCGATCGCGATCGCAATCACAAACAAAGGCGCGATCGAGAAGGCAGTGTAATATGCCAATGCTGCGGCTAATCGCGATGCCTTATCTTCTTGCCATTCCTTCCAAGTTTCCTTCAACAGTCCTACAATAACCTTTAGGTTCATCTCCACAACTCCTAAGAAATCGCTACCTGACGCTACTCTAAAGTTAAGATTCAGGAGTTTTGACTTACAAGACTCTAAAGTTAGAAAACAAATGGTTGTTGGTTGTTTGTTGTTTGTTGTTGGTTGGGGAGTATTTTTGATAAATAACTCACAACGTCTGATTTCTGTTCGCTGTTGTTGAACTATAAAATTAATTATCTATCGTTAAGTAGATGCCTCAGTTGCTAAACTTAGTTATTATTAGAGGTTTTGTTTCTCTTATCCTGCATCTAACTCATGATCAATTTTAGTCAATTGCTTGCTGAGAAAACTGAGATAATTATAGAACAATGGGTTGCAGCCGTTCGCCAAGATAGACAGATTGAAAGTGCTGACAATTTATCCCGCCCAGCTATAGAAAATCATCTTTCCCATGTCCTTTCGGCAATGGCAACTGTGCTTTCTCACTCTCAGGAGAACGAGATTGAGCCGATAGTACAAGCAAGTTTATATCATGGAGTTCTTAGAGCTGAACAAGGCTTCGATCCAGCAGAAGTTGCACGAGAGTATCATCTACTACGGCAAGTGATATTTTCTGTGATAGAAGCAAACCTGCTAACAGGAACAATTGCAGAAGGTATTCGAGCTGTTCGTCTAATTGATGCTGTGATTGATGAAGCGATCGCACAATGCTTTAAAAGTTATGTAGATGAGCGATTGCGAGAACTACAACAGCTGCAAAATCAGCTCATTCTTACTAATCAAGAACTGACTCGCTTAATTCGCGCTAATCATGACAACCTTTCTGTACTAGCTCACGAATTAAAAACGCCTTTAAACTCAATTATTGGTTACTCAGAGCTGTTTTTGCGCCATCAGCAACGCATACCAGAGGTGAAAGATAATTTACCTAAATTAGAACATATTGAGCGAGTGCTACGCAATGGTCGTCATTTGTTGCGCTTAGTTAACGATACGTTGGAACTTTCTAGAGCCGACGGCGGCAAGATGCAACTACACTTGATGCCAACGAATGTGCCTTCTTTAATTAAGAGTGTTATGGAAGTTTTGGAGCCGTTAGCGCTTTCAAAAGAGCTACAAATGTTAGTAGATTACTCTCTAGCACCCGAACAAGTTCTAACAGACCCTTTACGATTACAGCAAATTATTACAAATCTCGTTAGTAATGGAATTCGTTATACTCAACTTGGCAAGATTCAATTAAATTGCCAGTTGTTAAGTGATAATCAATGGGCGATCGCTATTTCTGATACTGGCTGTGGAATCGCTCCAGAAGATCAAGATCGTGTCTTTGAACCCTTCTTTAGAGCTGGCTCCACCGAACAGTCTTACGCTCCTGGTAGCACAGGTCTTGGCTTGGCTATTGTATCTCGGTTGGTAAAACTTCTGCAAGGCAAAATTGAGCTAGTTTCACAGGTGGGAATTGGTTCTACCTTCACTGTCACTTTCCCGTTAGAGATTCAGACATCGGAAATAACTATGACAGCATCAACAAGGGGGAGTAGGGAGTAGGGAGTAGGGAGTAGGGAGTAGGGGAAGAGTAGTGGTACAGAATTTTGGAGTGGAAAGCGAATAAAACAATATGGCGGTAACAGTTATTAGGTGTTCTATTAGCGCGATCGCATTCTTTATCTAGGCAGTTGAATCTTTGCAGCAAATAAACTTTGTAACCGTTGCAACTGAGCGCCGACTTGATACAGTAAATCTCCTTTCCCTAATAGGTAAGCCGCTTCTGTCTGTTTGCCTCCCAACACAATTGCTGAGTCAGCTTCGCTAGCAGTACGAAGAGCAACTCGTCCTGGTAGATTAGAGCGGATAATCGGTGTCACAACGCTAGCTTCTGGACGTTGAGTAGCAATAATTAGATGTATTCCTGCTGCTCTTGCCATTGCGCCTAAGCGTTTGATACTCAGTTCTAAGGCTTTACGAATTTCTTTTTCTGCCATGAAGTCGGCATACTCATCAAAGATGCAGACAATGCGAGGTAAAGGCGGGTCAACTTTTTGATTATAGGTACTTAAGTCTCCACAACTTTTAATTTCAAACAGCTGGTAACGTCGCTCCATTTCTGTCACCAACTCATCCATCAATTCAATAGCACTCTCGCTATCTTTGACGACTGGCGATAGTAACCAGGGTATCTGTTCAAATTCAGGAAATGTAACACGCTTGGGGTCAACTAAAGCAATTTTCAGCTGTTGGGGGGAATGGCGATAGAGGAGACTCAAAAGAAGCGATCGCAAAAATTCACTCTTCCCACTACCCGTCGTACCTCCTACTAAGAAGTGGCAGGTATTTGGATCAGATAAATCAGCTTCTACTAACTGTCCATTCAAATTCACCCCAATTGCAATCTCTACTGGTGCGAGGTTTGCTGGTGCGACGGAGGATAAGGGCACGAATGCCTTAGCCCCTACGTAATCTTCAAATTTGGCAACTTGCCTATCTTTGCGGGGTAAATCAACGCTAACATAGCCAGACTGTGCTGCAATCAGAGGGGGAGCAGCTATTCCCAACTGTACTTGTAAATCAGCCGACAACTTCAGCAGAGTGGCAACTTTTACCCCAAGATGAGGTTTGAGCTTCACCCGAATAAACGCAGGGCCTAGAGCCGCTCCTAAATAATCAGCCTCAATTTTAAAGGATTGCAGAGTTTCTACCAACTGTTTGGCGATTGCATCTGCATCATCAACAGTTGCCCCTTGATCTTTCTTGTAAGTAGTATCTTTCTCATTTTTATCAAAAGATTCCTCACCTTCCTCATCTTGCTCTCCATCAAGAGTGTCGAACTTAATTTCTTCCCCGACTCCCGACTCCCGACTCCCAACTCCCCATTCTTTCTCACCATCAAAAAAGCTTTGACACTTCTCTTGCTGAGGACAAATCTGGCACAGATAAGGCTGAGTTGTGGGCGGTGGCGGATTTGGGTGAGGCGGTTCCCAGGTTAACCATTGCCGCATCTGTTGCATTTTATAAGGAGTCAGCTGATGCACGGTGTTTTCTAGCTGTTCCCAGGAATAATGATATTCTTTGAACTCTGGTAGAACACAGTAAACGGCTGAATCAACTGGTACTTTTTTCATTTCCCAGAGGAGATAACTGTAGAGAGCAACTTGGGCTAATTGAGCAGATGGATCGACAGGATCGTAAGTTTTGAACTCCACTACACAGAGACGACGTTGCTCATAGTCAAAGACTAAGCTATCAAGTTTTCCGCCTAACCGTTGCTGACTACCATCTGGCAAAGTGAAGGTATGCTCAAGTTTTAATTCTTGGGCAATTAAGGTGCTATGAATCACCGCTTCTGCATTGCAATAGCGGCGATTTTTCACCAGTAATTCAGTCCAGTGGCGAATTAATTTGGTTAAGCCGTGCCAGGTTTGATAGAGTGCTACTGCCTGGGAAGAGTCCTCTTGAATCGCAGTTTGCAGGTAAGGGAAGAATGTCTGATTGTAAAATAGCTGTTGCATTTCAGATGCGATCGCTTCTACATTCAGTTGCTCTGCTGGTGGTTCAAATAGCGATCGAAACTCGGCTTCCCGCTTGGCGATATTGATAAACTCGTTAGCTAGCTTGTGAAATGGAGTGCCAATTTTTGTAAAGCGATCGGCAGGCAAAAACATAGTTTTCCCACCAAAGCGATGTGCCAAGTAAAACAGACGCGGACATTCAAAGGCAACTCGAACTTTAGTAACGCTGAAAGATGTGTCTTGATTCACAGTTGTCAGCCCTAATGCGCTTTCGTCTGGAACGGGTTTATATCCGTTACTCAATGCTAGTAAATGGTGATGAACATGAGCTAGATAAACCGTGTCCATCTTTGCATATTGTAACTGTCTGTCACTCAGAGGTCGTCTTCCCCAGTTGCTTGTTTGCTGCCCTTCATCGACATTAGAGAAGTGGCAAAGTTCTACCGCTAAAGTTTTAAGTTTTTTGTTGGATACTTGCAGGGGATTGCGGCGACTCTTTTTAGCTAGTTTCTTGACCATTTGATAGGTACAAGTGACATTTTTGACTCGCTCTTTGCCGCCTAGATACTGAACATCAAAGCTGGCGTTGTGAAAGACTTTTTCAATGTTTGGATTAACCATGATTTGGTTAACAAAATAATTCACCAATTCCGGCTTATCTAAAACATCTAAAATATAAGCAGAATCACCCGTAAAGTCTGTAGGATCAGCCAACGCCTGAATCAGAGACAGTCTGGGCGTGGGAGTATCCCAGTTAGCTACTTCTGTATCTAGCCAGAGAACTTTATAAGAGGTAAATTTGGTGATGATTGAGTAGATTGCGGCAGATTCTGTCAGGTACGGCATTGGCTAATATATTTCCTGGTATTTATCGATTATCCTCCTAGATTTGAGGCACAAAGCAGATTAACTGATCTTCTGAGGCAACATTTGGGTTGATGATTTGAATTTTGTTGGTTTGATACAGCTGCTGAATCAAGATTTCTACTTGAGATTGAGGAACTTGAGCAAACTGATTAATAGCATTTTGAATTAAAACTTTTTTAGCCAAGTAACCTTGTGTTTTGACTAAATTCAACAAACATTCTTTGACATCCTGCCACTTCTCTTTATCGTTGCCATTGTCTTTACTATTCTTCTTGTTAAGAACTATTCCTAACTCTTGCAATAAAGTACACTTGTTCAAAATCTCAGACTTGCGAATTAGATCTTCTAGCTCCTTCAAGCTAATGGTTTTGCCTACAACCACCAATTCACCAGCAAGAGATGCATTCACCAAGCTATGATATGTTGCCAAGTAATGAACAGAAGACAGAGTTGGCTTAATGTGATGATGATCGGTTCCTGTAAAAATCTGTCTGTAAATTTGATGGCCGACAAGTTTTGGGTTTCCTACTCCTGTAGAGCGAATCAGTTTCAGAGTATGGCACGAATTTTTATTAATCACTTTCTGGCAAGCATTCATCACCGAGTAAAAGCTATTCATGCTGGCATCTTCTGTCCAGACTATTCCTACTCGTTTTCGCTGACTAGGCTGTTGATAACTCAAGGAATAACTGGCAAACTTTCCTGTTAAAAGTTTGGGTTTAATGTCCTGTACTTGTAAGGCAGATAGTGCTTCTTGCAACATCCGAAGTAGTTCTGTTGCTGCTAACAGGGTTATTTTGGTAATTCTTCCCTGCACTTTGTTGTATTCATGCTGCCATAGCAATTGAAATTCTGCTTGAGTATTATCGACAGTAGGTGGCGGTGGTTGTGGCGTTGATATTGGTCTTGGCGTTGATATTGGTCTTGGCGTTGAAGTAGAAACCAAACTATCTTTATAGTTTTGATATTTCTGCCGACCTAAAATTAAGACATTTCTGGGAGCAGTTTTGCCACCAGGAAACTTTTGCTCTAGTGATTGCCGAGTTAATGGAAAAATCGCGGAAGTAGGCTGAGGATTTGCTTGATGATGAAGTGGTTGTAGCTGATAAGCCCACAGTGCTTCTGCTTGCTCTAAGTTTATGTGTTTCAACTTAATTAAGCGATGAATTCCAGCTCTGTCAGCGGGTTGAATGCGGTCAAGGTGGCGCTTCCATGTATTAGTAATGGCGCTGATAACGACTAGAAAGTTTTTTAGATTATCACCATGAATGGTTGTATTTACGTCGAGAAAAGGCTGTATATCTAGGAAACCATCTGGCACTTTTGGCATAGTATCTAAATTATCAAAACACATTACTATTGGTTGAGTTTCTGTAGAAATTTTGCCAAAGTTTGCCAAAATATTTTTAGCAGCATCTTCTGTATCTATGCAATGTTTAACTTTTAAGGATTGCATAGATTCTTCACTTAAATCATCTCCCCGCAACCACTCACAAGCTGAGTCATATAATTCTGGATTTGTTAAATCGTGCAGTATTCCAAAAAAGATGTCAGGATTGTAGATGCGTGCTTTTTTGTAAGTTTCTTTGAGATGTTTAATGAATTTCTGCCTACCACTTTCTAATATTTCCCAAAAATTATCAGTAAAAATCCGCTGTTTTAGGTTGCGTTTAGTGAAGGCAGATAAACTTTTGAGCCAGAGCATCAGCTGAGATTCTTGTTGACCCTCTGGAACTTGCATTAAGCTATCAACGGTATAGCGTAAGATATGACGCCAGATATGGTCGCTTTCAGCCCAGTCGCAGAGAATGTAGGCAAAAAATGCTTGAGGATTGAGAGTGCGCTTGAGCCTACCTAATAAATGACTTTTGCCAGAACCAGAGTCACCGAAAAGTAAGACAGTACGGCTACGATGGTCTGTAGCTACTAAGTTCAAAAGTTCTTCAATTTCATCTATTACTTCTTGATGAATTGAGTTAACTGTGAGTGCTGGATCTTGTTTCTCTTCCCAAAAGTTAGTGGGTTTAAGGTTGATGCGGTCAAACGGATTGACCTCACGTTTAATAATGTCATCAATTGATATCATGCTTAAGTTTTGGTTAGATTGAGGAACGAATTGGAGAGTAAAAGGAATTGCTGGATAGATGGCTAGTTCACAGCGATAAAGAACAGCGGCCCACCGATATCTTGGGGAATTCCAGCGTCAATTTGTTCTGGAGTGTATGCGATCGCTTCTTGCAACGAACTTAGCTCAATTTGATCGTTCCGTTGTAGACGATACAGCACCTGATCAAATTGTTCCCGCGACAGAGGCGGTTGTAACCTCTCGCGCAGATGAAACATCGGCAAGTAATTTTCTGTACCCAGTTCACGGTCTAAATTCCGAATCAGCTGTAAAATCTCTTCATCACTAGGCTTAGAAGTCGGTGTACCCTCTGACGTGGGTGGTGTCTTTGTTTGTGCCTGAGTTGAAAACCCATTCATCTGAGTCTGTAGAGGTTTCCGCAAGAAACGGAGATAATTAGTCAGTAAATCCAAGCTGATAACAGGATTAACTCCTTTTTTAGGAATGTATTCCTCTCGTAAATACTCCTGCCCTCGCTGAGTTAACCACACTTCAGCTTTCTGCCGTTTTATTTGGGTTTCAGCTTCAATCAGCCCTCGTTCATGGAAGCGTTGCAAAATGGCATCGCGCTCTTCTGACTTCACAGATTTAACTGAAATCTTACTGGGGGTGATTTTTCCGGAAGCCTTGTTTATATTCTCCAGCAGCTTCTGTTCATTAGCCGTAAGTAACGATTGGTCTTTGTCGGTCTTGAGGAGGGCACTTCCTGGCGATAAAATCTTGACGGTAGCAATCTCACGGGAAAAGTCTATCAAACCGCGATCGCATAAATCTCGACAAATTTTGTCTTTACCTTTAAAGTCTTTGAAGCCACTAGCAGAAAGGGATGACCGGTAATTAGAACAACCTAACAACTTCAACAAAAACTTCAGCTCAATTGTTTCCATTTGACTACTCTCACTTAGGAAAGGGACGACTACTTAGAAGCGACAAGAGCGCCTAAAACCTAACCTGTATCTATTGTGACGACAAGTTGAAGAAATAACTTCCGATAATCTACAGAGCTTTACACTTGCACTCGCCGCAATAAAGTAGACACTAACCTACAAACCCTCCTGGGTTCTCTTTCAATGTAACAAAAAACAACAGCGTGCCAAGTTCCTGAGAAATTCCAGAGTCAATTTGTCCTGATACTATTTTTCTATGAAGACGCACAAAAGTAGCCTGTGCAGACAGGCTTTGTTTGTGTAGCCCCAGTCTTCTAGACTGAGGGCAAATAAAATGCACTCGTCACGCGAGAATTGCTCTAAGGTAAAGGCTGACGCACTTGCAGATAACAAGGTACTTAGTTTAATGCCGTCAACGTGATAAAAAACAGCCGACTACCTGTACGTTGAGGGATTCCTGCATCCAATTCCTCATCAGTATAGCGCCATCCTCTTGTAATAGAACTCAATTCAATCTGCCCCTTTTTTTCTAGGCGAAAGAGTGCCTCATCTAAATCTTCTCTACCTAGTGGTGGTTGTAACTTTTCCCGTAGATAAAAAATTGGTAAATAATCCCTTCGGAGTTCCCTGTCTAAATCTTCAATAGCCTGCAAAATCTCTTCATCGCTGAGTTTTGGCGTCGTTTTCTGTAAAGAAACTCCTGTTGTTTGCCCACCTTCAGAGTTAAGAGATGATAGCGATCGGCGTAAAAAACACAGATAATCTGCCAACATATTCTTAGTAATAGCGATATTGCCAGCACCTCTGGGTTCGTACACCTCTAGAAGACATACTTTCCCTTGCTCTGTCAACCATACTTCTTTAATCTTTTTATCTTTTTTACCGATCTGAATTAAACCTCTATCTGCCAAACTATGAATAACTCCCTGCTGCTCCACTTCAGGAATACCTATCTTTCTAGAAGTAATCGTTCTCGTTTCACAAGCTTGGAGTATTTTCAGTTCCTGAGGCGTCACAGGTAATTCATCCGTGTCTAACTTCAGTACAGCTTTACCGGGAGAGGCTATTTTAAATTTGATGATTTCGGTGGAATAGTCTACTAAATCGCGATCGCGCAATTTTCGACAGATTCTCTCGCGCTCTGGAACTGGCGTTTTAGCATTAGGTGTAATCTTACCTAAGGGTGCTTGGTAATTGGGAAAGCTTAACAACTTCAAGAGAAACTTCAGCTCAATCATTTCCATTGGTTATTTGTTGTTGGTTGTTGGTTGTTGGTTGTTGGTTAGAAAGTATGAGCGACCAACAACCAATAAGCATTATTTTAAGATTTGTATAAAGTCTAATCCAGAGTTGATAATTTTTAATAAATTTTAAAAAGTTTTCCGGGCTGCTATCTCGATTAATAGTCATCTACGATACACAGGAAAGGGGAATTCTTAAGGGAAGCAAACTGCTGGCAATTTCTCTAACACCTTGACACTCTATGAAGATTCTTATGCTCTCTTCTACCATTCCTTATCCACCAACGCGAGGGGGAATGCAGGTGAGGACGTTGAATTTACTCAAGTACCTGAGTAAGCATCATGCCATCACTATGATTACTCAACGTTCTCAAGAGGTTACAGATGCCGACGTGGAAACATTGGAGAAGTGGGTGGAAGAATTGGTGGTGTTTCCTCAACCACGGGCGTTAGACACGGACAGGGGGATACTAGGAAAAGTACAGCAATTCAGTTCGTTTTTACAACAGGGTACACCTCCAAATGTGTTGTACTTATATTCACCGGAAATTCAGCAATGGACGGATGAGGCGGTGACCCTCTCGAAGTTTGAGGCAATTACATGTGAACATAGTGTCAATGAAATTTATGTGCGACCAGAATGGCGGCAGCAATTGCAAACTGTGGTAAACATTCATAGTTCTGTTTATGGAACGTGTCTCAACCAGTTGGAGGCCCGAACATCGGAAAATCGGCTTACCGATCAGTTGAGTTTGCCATTGTTGCGTCTCTACGAGCAGCGATATTGTTCTAAATTTACTGATATTGTCGTCACGACAACGGAGGATCGGCGTCGGATATCAGCCTTAAATCGGTCAGATCAGATTGCGGTGGTTCCCAATGGAGTAGATTTGTCTGAGTTCCCCAAACGTGTCTGTGACCCTGGAGGACACCGAATTGTGTTTATCGGGGCAATGGATAAACGAATTAATATTGACGCTGTGCGATTTTTTAGCGTTGAGGTGTTCCCAGAAATTTTGCGGCGCTATCCGGAGGCGACGCTGGAACTGGTGGGGGCAAATCCGGTGCCAGAGGTTTTGGAGTTGGGGAAACTTTCAAGGGTGACTGTAACGGGTTATGTGCCTTCC
The DNA here is from genome assembly GCA_031970155.1 of Coleofasciculaceae cyanobacterium CTOTU46601. Classification (GTDB taxonomy): domain Bacteria; phylum Cyanobacteriota; class Cyanobacteriia; order Cyanobacteriales; family Coleofasciculaceae; genus DALYIW01. Next base: position 21,797 of record DALYIW010000096.1, read on the forward strand.
CTCGTGGAGTATCTGCACAAGGCAACTGTGTTTGTGGTACCAATGAGGATTGGGTTTGGGATTAAAAATAAGACGCTGGAAGCACTGGCGACTGGGGTGCCTGTGGTGGGAAGCGATCGCGGTTTGGAAGGATTAGCCGTCGATGGTGCTAATGTTCCATTGAGAGCTTTGCGGGCTAATGAGCCTACGGAGTACATCTACGCCGTTAGCCGATTATTTGAAGACCGTCAACTGCGAAAGCAACTGTCTGAGAATGGGCGATCGCTGATTGAAAATAATTACACCTGGGAACGCGCTGGTAAACTTTATGAACAAGTTTTATCAGGGCGTCGGGATTAGGGAACAGCAGTGAGGATATGGAAATAAAGGATTCCCAGAATTCACGATCTCGCCGGCCACTTGCAAAAAACTCCCAGCAGGGAAAGAAACCCTCTGGAAAACTGGTCAGTGGGAATGGCAAAACTCCCGTAAGGGTCAATAAGCGATCGCCAGTCAAAAAGTCCAGGTTGAGGAGTTTCCTGATTACCTTGGGGGTGATGACCACGATCGCTGCGGCAGGCAGTATCATCGCTGGTGGCATCTGGCTGGGCATTCTCTTGATGGTTAACCCCAATGCGGTTGTCTGGATCAATCGATTTTTGCCGGAGTGGACGAGAATTCCGATCGTTGCCTCCTCAGCACCACAAACTCTTGCCACTATCCAAGACGAGGTACGGCAAAACGGGCTAGTTCCAGGAGAACCCCAAACCTTAGACAATTCTGAGATACTGCTGCCGATCTTATTCTCACCACCAACTTGCCAGACGGATTGCGAACAGATTGTCGAACTTAGAATCTATCAGCCAACTGAAAACAGTGGTGGCGAGAAACGCTACCGACTTGCCCATCAGCTTCCGATTACTGGCCCTGAAGAGTATTTTGTGCTTTCTTCTCAAGCTAAAGGAGTTTCCAGTAACGACAGTTTAGCCCGTGCCCTACCCTTAACAAAAATCACTCGCTTCGACAATCAAGCCCCATCAGAAGGCATTTGGTTTAACCTATCAGGTCAGCGGATTGCTAGCGACACCCCGATGAATTACGGACAGATAGTTCACTACAACCCTGAACAGACGCACTTGAGTGTCATGTTGCAGTGGACAAGTCCTAGTGAGCAAGGCCTCTATTGGCAGCAAGTAACAGGCGCATCAACACCTGAGTTGGTGATTAATCAAACTGTTGGTTTAGAACCCAACTTCAAGATTTACCAAGTGAAACCTAGGGACTTTGCACCCGACCCAATTTATTTGCAGGAAATTGCCTTAGCACAACCTGCCATAAACACTCCAACCTATCGCAATGCTTTGATACTCGTTCGCAGTGGTTTATGGTCTCCAGCTTTACAATTGTTGCAATCTCAGAAGAACAGACGGTGGTCAGAGGCTGCCCAATCGCAATTGGATGTGATTCAAATGCACGCTCAGATCACACAGTCTCAGGCAAAGCAAGCTTGGTCAACTCCTAGCTCTTCAATCTTGGCTAATCTAATTGATGGTCGCTGGACCGATGCTGTGCGAGTGTTTCAGGCTACAGAGGTGGGTGCACCACTGCAAGAGATAGCCACACTACTACAGACAGATTCTGGAAACTTGTGGGAACGCACAGAAGCCGCGCTCAAGGTCAATGCCAATGATAATGATGTAAAAAGCTGGGGAGCGTTGATTGTATCAGCTCGGCAAGGAAGACCAAAAGCGATCGCCTGGTTAAAGCAACTCTCGTCCACTAAATCTGACACTAAATCAGAAACTAACTCCCAGATTAGAGAACTACTTGACCGTCTTGATACCGCCTTAGGCAGAGCCTCACTCGCTCGCAGTCATTCTAGTCAAATTGTCGGTACAGCACAAGAAGTGACAAAAGTCAATCCCGCAGATTGGCTGCAACTGGAAGACCAGAACTTGAGTCAAGCAACACAGCCAGAATATTCTCCATCTCTGGCTTACCCCAGTCCCACTCCTACCATGCCTCTTCCAGGAGCAACTCCAAGCCCTACTGTTCCAATCCAAAAGCCACTACTTCTACAAAAAGAGCCTCAGCAAGTTTGGTATCAAGTGCAGGTAGCGGCATTTAAAGATGGTCAGAGTTGGTGGCAGGCACCTTTTTCTAATTTACTGCTGCCACCAGCCCCTAGTGCCAAGCAGCTAGAGAAATATCTGGGCTTAGATACAGACCCGAATATTTTGATCACAGTCTTGACAGCAGAAGGTTCTCAGGAATCAACGAGTGCCAGGATTAAAGCGGTTTCTTACCGGGGAGGTGTCATCCAGCTGTTGGCCGCAGGTGATCCACTGGCGATCGCCACACCAGTAACTGGCACTTCTGGGAAAAGCCACTTTCTAGCTTACACAGATGCCGCGCTTCGCTGGTTAGAACCCGGTTCCATGACCTTTGCAGAACTCAACCAGCAACACCCAGGTTGGATATCAGAGATGTTGCCAGCACTTAAGAGCGAATTAGTCAAGGGGGGACAGCTGAAGGCAGGAGCAATTAAGAACGTTGCACAATTGCTGGACCAGATGAAGCAGTGGACGGTTCGACTGGTTGAGCTAACCGGGGATAATGAGCCAGAAGTGGTATTAACGCTCTATGATGACCTTTCCGCCGCCAGTCAAAAACCTGAGAGCAAACCTGGTGTAACGAACAATCAGCCGTATAAGCCTCGCACACTGATTTTTTCTAGTCTGGGTATGTTGCTCTATAGTGAATTTTCTAAAGATGCCAATGCTTCACTGACGGCGATCGCTGATTTAGAAGATGGTGGCACTGCGGCTTTAATACTTGATGGCAAGAGTAACTACAGCCTGAAGCGTTGGTCCTCTGAACGTAATCGTTTTGAGTAGGGAGTAGGGAGTAGGGAGTAGGGAGTAGGGGAAGAAAGCTCTTTTCTATTTTCGGTGGGGGCTTTCTGAGCTATGATGCCTGTCTTGATTGTGAGTTGCATTCATACGTAGTATTTTCCCTCCCCTTGTCCCCCTTGTCTTCCTTCCGTAAGTCTTTCCCTATCTACTATCTTTGACTGCAACATTGGTATGAAACGGATTATTGGTCTAACAGGTGGCATTGGTACAGGGAAAACTACCGTCTCCAATTACCTAGCTTGCCACCATCAGCTGCCAGTTTTAGATGCAGATATCTATGCACGAGAAGCCGTGCAACTCGGTTCGCCAGTTCTGAGCAAGATTTATGAGCGCTACGGTGCAGACATCCAGTTACCTGATGGCACATTGAACCGTAAATACTTAGGTGAGATTATTTTTAGCCAACCCTTAGAACGCCAGTGGTTAGAGCAACAAATTCATCCTTACGTGCGCTCACGCTTCCAATCTGAACTCGACACTCTAGTTGCTCCTACGCTAGTATTGGTCGTGCCTTTATTGTTTGAAGCTGGTATGACTGATTTGGTTACAGAAATCTGGGTCGTCAGCTGTTCGCCAGAACAACAGCTCAGGCGTATGATGGAACGCGATCGCTTTTCCTTAGAACAAGCCCAAGCCCGTATCAATAGTCAATTCCCTCTTCAGGAAAAGCTTGCTCGTGCTGATGTCGTCCTCCATAACTCTTCTACGACAGATTCCCTGTTTAAACAGGTAGATTTAGCTTTACTCTACTAAGAGGGTGATTGGATTGTTCTTAGAAACCTTATAAATCTTTACAATCAATCTTGTACCACTAAGGTTTCTAATGTTCAGGGCTTAAAATATGCCCAAAAACCGAACTCAACGCCCATCTAGTCAACGTAATTTGAGTAAGTCAAAAGCGGAAATCTTAGGTCAGGGATTGGCAGGAGCAGTTTGGGTTTATAACTTACATCTCTTAAAATGCTTGCTGTACCACCAAGACCCAACTCTAAGATAGATATCCGTCATCAGGAAACTCTATGAGAAAGCCACGTCTTAGTTTTGCTCGCTACAGTCCATCAAGACGAAAGCAACGAAAAAGACAAGTTGCAATAACCATGATTGCCGGACTGTGTGCGCTGCTGATAGGAGGACCCGTACTAGAAGCGAAATATGGTCGTGCGATCGCACAAAGGACTATCGGGTGTTTATTTCAGAAGCAGAACGCCTTAAGACCAGGAAATGACATCAATACAACCGTTTTTTCCCTCGTATCACTATCCCCTGCCCAGCGAACGACGCAATTAGAAGCGATCGCCTTTAGCTCTACAGCCAAACCTCAAGAACGTAGCCGTGCCCGTTATCTGTTAGCCTCGGATTTGATTGAACAGAAACAGGGGAAACAGGCACTCAAGTGGCTGGAAGGACTGGATACAGAATATCCTGTATTGGCGTCCCAGATCGCCGTGAAACGCGCCCAAGCTTATGAATTGATGGGGGATAAAGGGAAAGCCCAAGAGGCTTGGAA
>DALYIW010000097.1:0-17130 GCA_031970155.1 Coleofasciculaceae cyanobacterium CTOTU46601
CAATCCACTGCTCTAATTTGCGGTAACTAACGAAGTAACCGCCAAGTCCTTTGATATGTACCCAAAGAACGTTGTGCCATTTTTCCCAGTTGAGGATGCGTTCTTGGTTAATTTTTAGGTGCTTGGCGATTTGCCTAAGAGTGATAACAAAGGTTTGAGGGTTGATGCGGCGGCGTAGCGGTTGCATGACGATTGAGGATGGCGAAATTACTCTAGAAGAACCCCTCCCCAAAACGGGGAGGTAGCTAGATTTTTCTTACTTGCCCCTGAAATAGGGGACTAAAGAGGTTTTCTCAATAATTAGGCTTGCTGATCCTGTTCTTCCTCCTCAAGAGCATCGAAGATAATCTCGAAAACAGCCGCAGGTATGAACCGACGCAAAAGTCTCATATGGTCGTCGGCATCTTGACGATTTCGGAAACGGGCGACGGTACAGCGTTGGGCTTTTGGTAAAATACGCACAATTGCCCAAGAGCGAAGACATTGTTCGCTTAGTAGTTTTACCATTGTTAGAGTCTCCTTGTTATTGGGGAGTCAAAAGCCAGCAGCTAAGTTTGACAAGCTCCCTGCTGGCTTCTGTTTTGTTCATGGGGTGCTTTGTAAGCATCCCACCTAACAATACCATAACAATGCTTAAAAATTGAACAAAAATAATTATTTAGTGCGAAAACTTGCAAAAATAATGGGGTGAGAGAATGATAGATAGTACACTATAAGCGCTAGACATGGGAAATACTGAACGAATCTCGATAATTATGTCGTCCGAACTAAAGCAGAAGCTGGAAAGGCTGTGCAAGCTTGAGAATCGATCAATGTCCAACATGGTTGTGACATTGGTTCAACAGGCGATCACACAGGCTGAGGAGCAAGGTAGGCTACCAAGTTAAACCTCCTCACCCCATGAAAAGAGCAAGGGGGATTAGTTGGGGCTTGGAGTAATGAGTACCTGTGCCAAAATCAGATCGGAGATGAAAGACGTATAAGTGGTAAATAAACGAGACAATCCAAATTACTCTCAGGTCAGCGGCTATGTCCCAAAAGACTTAGCTCGTAGTTTCAGAATTGCTTACACTTCTAAGGAAATTAATCACAGTGAAGCCTTGGAAGAAGCATTGAAGAAATGGCTAGAAGACGAAAATCCCTCACCTGATAAGAAGAACAAGAAAGATTAGTAGGGTTTGGAGAGCAGTTTGGCTAAGGTAACCGTAACTCTCTATATGGATGAAAAAGACAAGGAAGCGCTGCAAAGATTGGCCGATTCCCAGGAGCGCTCTTTGTCTCAGATGGCAGTACTAATTCTTAAACGAGCAATTAGACAAGCACAGGAGGCAGGAGAAATCCCGCCTGAGAAAGAACCCCCTATTCGCTAAGGGCTGGCTTTTGACCTGAGATTAAAATTAGTCACCTTAATGGACTACTAAAATTCTATCATGTGTAGTCCATTAAGGAGCCGTTTACTCAGGTAGAAGCCTCTGACAAAATCGGAGGCATGGGACAAGCAGGCAAAGCCCTTAAAAAGGTGTTGGAAACTTATGACATCAGCCAATATCGATTAGCGGCAGAATTGGGAATTGGACGCTCCAATGTTTACCGTTGGGTTAATGAAGTTAGAGATCCAACGGCTGAAACGGTAAAAGATATTGTGGATGTTTTGCGGAAGATTAACTCAGCTGCGGCACAAGAGTTTATCTTGCTGTATTTAGGTGGTGGTTCAGCTGAGGATGAGGTGCATTGAGAGGGAGTTGAGGGAGCGATCGCGATCGCACCAAAATCATCTTTCATCTTTTATCGCACCTGAGCAAACCAGCCTCCCTTTGTTTGCCTTGTTTTCCTCTGGTAAGTTCATACCAATTCAAAATTTGCCTACTTAAGAGTCTGTACATCAGGATATGCCAGAATTTTCGCGTCAGCCGTTAGTGTTTTGCTGCTGCGCCGCTTGCCGATGATGGCAGCATTTTGCAGGTGATAGCCTCACTTCAACTGTGTAATTTCTTACGTTAAAACTTCGTCACTTTTTCTGACGTTCAACACAGCATAGGTCAAACTTTGACAAGGTGTCATAGTTAGACTTTATCCCGAAGCGTGAGCCTGTCAGCTTCGGCAAAGTCGTTTCGCTACAAAAACGGCATACGTGGAGGATGACGATGAAAATAACCCGACGTCAGGCGCTCAAACTTGGATTGGTAGGCAGTGGAACACTTTTTTCACCTTTTGGATTTCCCAGCATAGCCCAGGCGGACTGTACCAAAGAACCGTTGCCACCAAGTACTCAAACCCCTCAATTCAGCCCACAAATTGAGCGTTTCGCACAACCACTCTATATCCCAGAACCGCTCAAACCTTCCGTTAGTAAAACGTATCAGGTTGTTCGTGAGGGGGAAACCTTTAAGCAACCGATTGATTACTACGAAATCACCATGCACAAGCAGACCGTTGAGATTCTGCCAGCCAGAAATGGTCAACCGCCTACTACCGCGCAGGTATGGAGTTATAACGGTACGATGCCAGGTCCACTCATCCGGCAAGTAAAAACTCGAGAGTCCTGCGTTCGCTTTATCAATCAACTAGGACAAGACGCACAAGGGAAAGACATCTGCACCTCAGTTCATTTGCATGGTATGGCGTCTCTGCCTCAATACGATGGCTATGCAGAAGATTTGATTCCGACTGGGTATTACAAAGATTACTTCTATCCCAACAACCGCGCTTCCATCCTCTGGTATCACGACCACGCCGTCCATAAAACCTCGCGCAACGTCTACATGGGGTTGGCGGGTATGTATATTGTTGAATATGCCGAAGAGGATTTTTGCAACCCCAAAGACTTTGGCTGTCTACCCAAGGGCGAATTCGAGATTCCTCTAGTCATCCAAGACAAAACCTTTGAGATTCCAGACAAAGGCGCGACGAATCAGTGGCGACTCGTATTTAACGATCGCCAACAACGGGGTGTCTACGCCGATGTTACCCTGGTCAACGGGGTACCCTTTCCCCACCTGAAAGTCAAACGACGTAAATACTTCTTCCGAATCTTAAACGCCTCTGCATCTCGCACCTATCAATTTGTCCTGAGTCGGGACGACAAAGCCTTAACATTAGCAGGCGACCAATTGATTGTAGTTGGCAGTGATGCTGGTCTTTTGGGTGAACCCGTCCCACTCGTTGCTCCAAACCAACCGTTACGGATGGGGATAGCAGAACGCTATGGAGTGATTATTGACTTTTCTAAATTCCCGTCCAATGTTCAGCACGTTTACCTAAGGGATTTAGGCTTTGCTGGTAATATTGGCTCTGGCTCATCATCCCTGATGCGGTTTGATTTACTAGATGATCCAGTGACTGATAATAGCTATATCCCTGCCAAGTTAGGCGTCTTGACTTTGCGAGAAGAATTGCAAAGCCGCAGTACTCAAACGCGAACTTTCCGGTTTGGGCGATCGCAACAGTGGACAATCAATAATCAGACGTGGAATCCCAAGCGCGTAGACGCCAACCCTAACCAGTGCGATACAGAAATTTGGCAGCTTGTCAATACAGGAGGCTGGACGCATCCAGTTCACATTCACTTGATAGATTTCCAAATCATTGATCGCAATGGATTACCCCCACTCCCTTACGAGCGAGGCTGGAAGGATGTAGTACTGCTGAGTGACCTTGAGACTGTGCGGGTTGTCGCCAGATTTGGTCCTCATCGAGGGAAGTACATGATGCATTGCCACAATCTCGTGCATGAAGATCATGACATGATGAATCAGTTTGAAGTTGGCTCAGGTGGATCAGACCCACTGTCTGATCGTGCGAAACGACTTCCAGCTCCTACCCTCGGTTCAACTAATCCACCTCCACTCATCGAAGATCGACTTCCCTGTAAGTGTTTGGAGCCACTCCCTAATCACTGTGGAAGACAAATAGAAGTACCTGCACGGTGCAAAAGCCCTAGCAATCCAACAACTTAACGTTTACTTAGAAAGATGAAGGAACAGGGAGGAATTACTCACACTGTCTCATAAGTGGGCTTGTGTTAATCATGTTTTCATCCTTCCTCCCTCATTCTTTCTTGTTTCAAGAACCATAGAGCGCTCGATTGAATTGTTTAATTCTTTCCATGTCATAAGGCCCTACTGACGCAGATGTTTCTTTGTCGGGAGTTGCCTTGGCTCGTTCTGAATCAAGGGCTTTGCTATCGGCAGGTTGTTTAGCGCGGTTGTCCATCTTACCCTCCGACTTTGATGATTCCGAAACTTGAGGAATAGCAGTCTGTGAGGATGGTATCTTCTTAAGCGCAGGACTGGTTACAGGTGCTTGAGCGGTGACTTGCACGCCATGAAATAAAGGAGTACTCCAAGCTACTTGGGTTACTAACCCAGTTGCAGTAATGAATAGGACCAGCGTTAGACACAAGACTTTCAAAACTGATGTTTTCATAGCTGTTTCCCTAAGATTTTTTGGGGAATTTCTTTACTTCAAATCATAACTTTTACTATTTCATGATCTGGCTACTACAAAAAATGTTATTTGTAGGATGCTTGATAGCGCTGCCTCAGAGCTGATTTATAACGTAAAGTAAAGTTTTAGTCGAAGTAGAGTTTATGGAAAGTGCGATCGCGATAAATAGCCAACAAAAAATACACCAATACAACTGCCCACTGACAACTGTGAAGTGAGGGATACTCCTCACTCCTCGCTGCTCACTGAGCCATTCGTATCAACGTAGAAAGCTACTAATCAGCCAGAAAAGAAAAAATGTCACCATTGTGGAAAATTTCTCACCTGTAAAACCGATAGTAGTCAGTTGTGCCTTGAGTAAGCCACCTAGTACAGTTCCCAATCCCACGCCCACAATCAGACCGATCAGCGTTATTAAAACAGCCCGCCCGAATTGTCGTTCTTTGCGATTGAGAAAGTAAACATTACATCCCACTCCCAAAGCCAAAACCAACGGTAAAATTGACTCATCAGGAGCACGATAAAAAACCGTCACACCACTCAATATCAAAAATGTAACAGCTGGCCCAATCAGGTCTGGTGGCGTCGGGGTATCCAAAAGCCCTTGCAGCCACGCTGGAGAGCGATTGACTGGGGCTTGAGGAAAATTTGGCGGGGCTTGAGACACTTTCTCTGGAAAACGAATGCGTTCTGGAACCTTAATTTTTCCCTCTTGGCGCATTCTCAAGCGATCCATGATAATTGCATCGTAAGCCGCTTCTACAGCTTCTACAAGCTTTTGGTCACCACGATGCTGCTGCATCAGGCGTCCTTTCGCATCCTGAATTTCATCAAAAGAAGCGTCTTCCGTAACCCCAAGCTTTTCGTAGGGATTTTGATCACTCATTCAAAACCTCCGAGACATCCCTTCTTTTCACTCGTATGACAGCGACTCTACACTGGTATATATGTGTTCGGTACCGATGACGCTCAATACTGCAATCGCTCTACCAATAAGGTAACAAGTTAGTGGTAATCGAGTGTCATGCTCACCCTCCTGCAAGCTAGTTTAGCCTGATCCTTGAAGACAAGCGTTCTGTGAAACAAACACTTTCAATTTGTGAAAAACCCTTCCTCAAGTACTTGCGTCAGTCATATTTTTGGAAGATCTGGCAGCTATCTAGCTTAGGTAGGATGCCAATAACTATTGGCATCCCCTAATTCTACGACGATAATTGACTAAAATGCTCAAGGCACCCTCGGTGTCCAAATCCTGCGTGTTGATTCCTGAATCCAGTTCTGCGTGGAAAGTTATGACCGCCTCCTCCAAGATACTCGTCGTGGATGACGACCCGGCCATCCGAAATTTAATTATTCGCTTTTTGGGCAAAAAGAACTATCAAGTGCAGTCTGCTCAAGACGGGAAGACGGCTAGAGTACTTTTTGAGCAATTCAACCCAGACCTAGTAATTCTGGATGTGAACTTGCCTGACGCCCTTGGCTACAACCTGTGTGAGGAAATGCAGAGTCGCACCGACGTCTTTGTCCTGTTTCTCACTAGTCGCAAAGACGCCGCCGATAAAAACCTGGGGTTTATTAAAGGTGCCGATGACTACCTGACCAAGCCTTTTGATTTGCAAGAACTGGAAAACCGAGTCGGGGCTATTTTAAGACGCCAACGGCCAGTTACTGCGACTGAACAACAACGCCTCGTTTTTGACCAGTTAGTCATTGATCCAGCGCGTCGAGAGGTAACCATCAACCAAGAGATTGTGCCTTTAACCGCCTTGGAATTCGATCTTTTGCATTTTCTAGCCTGTCATCCCGGTCGGGTACTGCGTCGCTCTGAGCTAATCCAGGAAGTTTGGGAGTACGATTATGTCGGAGATCAACGGGTCGTTGATGTCCATATCGGGCAAATTCGCAAAAAAATTGAACTTGATTCCAGTCAGCCCTCTTTAATTCAAACTGTTCGGGGCGTCGGTTACAAGTTTGAAGCTCCTAGTAACCCCAAAAATGGCAAGCCTCAGCCCTGAAATGCTCTAATAGAACTCATGGAAAAGAGCGTCAATCGGAAACTACTGCCAGCGACAATTACGATGGGCTGATTTTCTGCTTTGATGAGTGTGATGACAGCAGTCTCAATGGGTGCCCCGATTGACGAGTTTACCTGTAATATCCAATCTTCAGATGTAGGTTTTGGAAAAGCAGAACTTGCTAGTGCTAGCCCATTGGAAATTCCTTTACTGCCTAGTTAATTGTGATTTTCGGTGCTGATTATGCTTTTATCCTAGGGATTTCCGTTTCAAAGTTTCGCCACGGATACCTCAACTTCAGTTCAAGAAGTTGTAGTAGATTTCTGACTTTTTTTAGGATTGAGTGAAGGTGTTGCCTAAAACCCAGTAAACCTTTCCATCAAACTGGAACAACGCTTGAAGCCTTTTCCAGTTGACGAAAAGAGAGTGTTTTTTCGCTTTGTTAAGATCAACTAGTTCCGTGATTGTTAGACTCAGCTGTGATAGCTTCCTTTGTCTCAACTTCCTTTGATTGAGTTAGGGCTGGGGTTTTCACGGCTTCCTCTATCTGTTGGGCTTCGCGTTTAAACTCAGCTTCAAAATCCTTAGAAGCTTCTTGAAAGCCCTTAATTGCCTTACCTAAACTCTTACCAATTTCCGGTAACTTCTTCGGTCCAAATACCAACAGGGCAATGACCAGAATCAGCGCCATTTCTGGCAGACCTATACCAAAAAAATTCACTTGATGACCTCCTTGCAATTTGTCAAGACAATAACCTCAATCTTCAGTATATGACTTACCTAGAATGCCTTAAACGTGAAAGCCCTGGCAACTAATTCAAGGCAGCACTTACGCACAGATACGACAAACGGGTAGGAGCGAGCTATATGTCCCTACAGATGGTGGTTTAAAGGGGAATTTGCGTAAGTCCTGCAAGGGATGAAACGAACTAGTCAAGACTGATGCTCTCACTCGGAGAAAAATCCCACCCTGACTCTAGTGTGTAGGACCTGGAGAGTCAAAAAAACCCGGACAAGCCGGGAAGTTTAAGATTGATTGCTGTCTTTAAGGGTGATGGATTATTGACCTAAGCTTCTCCAGTCAACACCAAAGCCATTAAGCAGTAGCTCTCTGTTGTAGATCTGCAAAATAATCAGTGAAAAGACGAAAAATAACAGCATGAAGACTGCCATCAGTGGGGTAGTACCCCAACCTGGAGCAACCTTACCATACTCAGAATTTAGAGGTTTGAGAATATCTCCTAGCCGCGTCCGTTGTGCCATGCTTCACCTATGATGAATCTCAATAGCTTTTTTGTAATGTTCCGTAATATTATAAGGGAATAGGACTCATAATTTATCTAAATATCATGGAACCCGCAACAGTTCTTAGCATTTCAATAGGCGTTCTGGTTGTCGCTGTTACTGGATTTTCAATTTACACCGCTTTTGGTCCGCCTTCTGCGGAACTGAGCGATCCGTTTGAAGATCATGAAGACTAAGACGCTTTTACCCCAACATTGAGGTATTGGGCAGACCAATAATATGCCGCGTTGTGTTCAAAGGTAGTAGATAGTAAGAGTTCTTAGGAGCAGGGGAGGTAGGGACAAATTAGCTACTATCTTTGAGAGCAACCGGTATAGAGTTTAAGCTGCTTTTCAAACAATCCAAAACTGCCTGAGGACGCTATCGGCTGATTCAAAGCAACGGCTAGCGCCGTGAAATCTTGAGCAACTGTCAATGTGGCAGAGCAATTACGCTCTAAATTTGGTTGGCTTTGGTGTGTTGTAGAGTGAAAAACTAGCAATTTTCCAAGCTGCTATCTTGAACGATGGAGCATCAGGTGACAGCTGACGAGTGTCGTTTGGTTGCTCTAACACATCGACAGAGTGCGCGATCGCTAAATTTAAATCACTCTTAAGTGATAAATCAGCTGACTCACCATGGCACTCATAACACCTGAGAATCCATTTTTCAAAGTTATCTTCTGCTTGCTTAAGAGCCATCAAGATTAGGTTCTCTGACTGCAAATCTAACAATCTACCAATGGGTTGTAAGGATGTATTCTCCTCTTGTCCTAAGTCAGGTCTAATGAACACTTGTAAGGGCAGATTCAACTCATAACCCCGTCGCACTGTCCCAGCTGACTGCCAACTGTCACTGTGGGGATAAATAGCATAAGTAAATTGATGGATGCCTCGATCTGCTTCTGGATCAGGCCAACTAGGACTCCGTAGTAACGTTAGGCGAAGTTGAGAAGACCCACAATCATATCCATACTTACAATTGTTGAGCAAACTAACACCATATGTCGGCTCACTGAGGTCAGCCCAGCGTAAAGCGGGAACTTCCCATTTTGCTTGCTCAGCAAGGGTTTGGGGTTGAGTTGGGCGTTGGATCGCACCGCAGGGAATTTCGTAGGTAGCGTAGTTGGATTGTATGTTTAAAGGAAAAGCGGCTTTGACTAAGATATGAGATTCCTGCCAATCTACGGTTGTCACAATTTTGAGAATTGGTGAACCAGTAGAGAGTACATAATCTTGGATGAACTGGGATTGTCCTAGCTGGCGCACAACACGTAGACGCGATCGCAGCACCCCTGTTTCTATCCACTGGATGGATTGCAGCTGAGTTGGAGGCAAGGGGTACTGAGCATAGTTGGGGTCAATGTTCCAAGCGTCCCAGTATTGGCCTTGATCTTGGAAGGCTTGCAGCTGATTACCCAATCCACTAAGAACGTCCCGTTGATGGATTTTATCAAAGACGCGGCTCAAGTCCCCGGTGTCTGGGTCAACTACCACCCGCAGTACTTCATTTTCGAGAACCCAGTCTTCTGAAGATTGAGGGGAGAGGTTCCAAGATTGTGAATTACCTCCGGCCCCTTGTGCCCGCCATAACCAAAAGACACGATACCCGACTGAAGGAATGTCTTTGGCTAGAAACAATAGTGTCGAGGACTCAGACAGCTGAGATGGTATCTTTTCTCCTGAAAGGTCGTAAATTTCCCAAGAAGCTGATACTCCTGACATAGCTACTACTTGGCTTGTAGCTGCAGTTGGGAGGGAAACTGCAACAAGTTCTGAACGCTGCCAGTTGAGGGGGTTGAAGACGATAATCGGTTGGGCATCTGAGTAGGGTGGTGAGGGGAGGGTAATCTGAGAAGCGATCGCATTCAACGACTCTTTCAATATCTCTAAACCAACTTGCTCTACTTCCTGCCAAGCTAGGTTAGCCTCCACAAAGACTTCCGGAATCGATGTTCCCGGTAAAATGTCGTGAAATTGATTAAATAGTACTTTTTTCCACGCTTGTTCCAGCTGAACCTTGGGATAGACAGTACCAGTAGTTAGGGTGGCTAGAGAGGCAAACAGTTCTGCTTGGTACAATAACCCTTCACAACGACGATTCCAACGTTTTTGATCGGCGTGAGTGGTGTAGCAACCACGATGGAATTCTAGATACAGCTCATCATTCCATACGGGATAGGTTAAGGGATGAGGGGGTGAAGGGATGAGGGGGTGAGGCGGTGATGCCCTCTTGGAAGTTGAAGGGAACTTGCTGAAGGGTTGACCCTCTTGGATGTCGAAGGGTGAAGTTTCTTGTCCCATTCTAGACCAAGAGTTGAGGAATTCTTCCTCTCTCCCCTGCTCTCCCTCTGATCTGAGAGACTGCAAATAGGCATGAGCCGTAGTAAATTCAAGGCGAGGGAAGAATGGCGACTTCTGCCAGCGCCGTGCCACTTCCAACATATCGCGGGTAGGGCCTCCACCATGATCGCCGACACCAGGAAGCCAGAAAACCTCTGCTAGATTTGTCTGAGTTTCCCAGTCAATGGCATAAGAAGCCATTTTAAGAGGATTGGTGTCCATCACTCCTTCAGTGTTAGGGGGAGATATTAGGCTTAAAATTTGGGTACCATCAGGCGATCGCCACCAAAAGACTCCATAGGGAAACTTGGTTGTGTCATTCCAGTGCAGTTTCTGGGTAACGAAGTATTCAACTCCACCCTGTTTAAGAATTTGCGGCAGCTGCCAACAGAAACCAAAGCTATCAGGAACCCACGCCACCTGCGTCAATTCACCAAATTTATCCTGAACATAACGTTGAGCGTAGAGTACCTGCCGGACTATTGATTCTCCGTCAATCAGGTTTAACTCTGGTTCTACCCACATCCCGCCCACAATTTCCCACCGCCCCGTTGCTACTTGTTGTTTAATGGCGGCAAATAAGTCAGGGCGATGTTGCTCTATCCAAGCATAAAGTGCTGGTGTTGAATGGCAGTAGGTTAAGTCTGGAAACTCTTGTTGTAGTGCTAATACTGATTCAAAGGTACGTTGAGCCACCTTCCAAGTTTCGCTCACCGTCCATAGCCAAGCCAGATCGAGATGAGCATGACCCAACATGTGGATACAACGATGATTGGGGAGGGAAATGGGTTGCTGTTGACCTCCTAAGGAGTTTAGGTTTTGGCGTAATGTTGAGAGTGACTGCTCGAATCTTTGACCGTTTGATAGCGCCTCCCAGTCAATCTTAGCAACTGCCGCCACGAGAACGTCTAATTGTTCTGGTGCAAAAGCCTGTTGATAGCGTTGCAAAACATCTAACTCATCCGCGACAAAACCAGGGTCTATATGGTCATCAGTCGCGGCTTCATATACAGTTTGCGATCGCATTAACGCCCCAATATCATGACCCGGACTAACAAGCCGCAAAGCTACTGTAATTTCTTCTCCTGAAACAACAGATGAACTGAGCAAAACCCTAGCAGAGGAATCAAATAAATCTCCCTCCTGTACTAGCTGACCATTGACAAAAATCTGAGCAGATTGTGCCCACCAAGTCAAGAGCAGGCGCAAAGATAATCCGGCTAAAGGATAACCCTGTAAATCCTGGGGAACCACAAATCGTTGACCCAGCCACATCACTTGCCGTCCTGCTGACCAAACAATGTATTGTTTTGAATTAAGTTCAGCAGTTGACCCTTCGGCTTCGCTCAGGGTCAACGGTGAGCGAAGCCGAACCGTTGACCAATCGTTCCACCATTCAAAGTGAGTACCAGCATCGGTTGAGAGGTCTTGGGCGCAGCATCGCCAACAATTTTGAACGTTGACTTGAGTTAAAGCACGTAGTCTCTTGATGGCGTCATTAATCTGGTGCATCTGAACTAGTTAGGTCACTCGATTTTGGATTGCAGATTTTAGTTGCAAGGATTGTCTCCACGGATGAATCCGGGGGCTTGCAAATTCAGGATTTTAGATAATGTCAGGACTTACGCATGGACACCATATATAGTAGGGGTGAACGGCCGTTCACCCTTACATATGGTCTTTCACAAGGAAATTTGCATAAGTCCTAAATGTTAAAAGTTTTAGATGTAGAGATTTTAGATTATCCTCACGGATGAATCCGGGGGCTTGTTTTTCTTTTAATCCAAAATCCCAAATCTAAAATCCAAGAGGAGGCTCATCTTTGGATTAAAATCAGGGCACCTACTATGTTTTTTATTTTTACGGGCAATTTTTGCTGATCGCTGAGTAACTCACAACCATGTCCTCCGATCCTCCTGGTCGCTATCAAAGTCGATTATTCAATTTTCTTAACCGACAATCTCTCCGATTGACCGAGCGAATGGATCGTGCTGTACGGCAGCTGAAAGTTGCAGCGGTTTGGGGGGCGCAGATTCTGGTTTATCCAATCTACCTTCTGGTGCAAGCGAGTCTCTCAGCTGGGCGTCAACTCTCGGCAAAGGCACAAGCAGGATGGCCTCAACTAACAGAATCCACCACGAAAGAGGGTCAACAGACACCTCCAACAGCTGACAAACCGATTCAGCGAGTTCTAAGCGAAGTCAATGCTTTAGAGTTGCAGGTTGAAGGGTTAAAAGTTGGAAGGTTGCTGTCGCAGCACCAGAGCAACGTCGAGGATGTAACTCAGCTTAAAATTTTAGACCAGTCTTCTAGCCCTCAACTGACAACCTCTTCTAACCTTCAACCTGCCACCGCTTCTAATTTTCAACCCTTAACTCAGACTAATCTGAGCCAAACTACTCCAGAATCGAGTGAGAAGGGTGTAGTAATTCAGGGAGTGGCGAGTCTGCTGGCAACGCGGACTTTGGTACTGATTACGGTTCAAAACGACATTCTCGATATTTTGACGCCCCAGCAGCAACAAAAACTTTCATCGAGAATCAGCTGGGAGGTAGCTGACTTACTGCGTCACAGGCGTATAGCGCAAGCGTTAGAGCCAAAGACAGCGACTCGTCGGTTGGCAATACTTGATCGACCTGGTGTTTTTCTACCCGTGAGGCTTTTCTGGCAGGTGATGGGATGGGTACAAACCAGTCCTGTGGCGATCGCGACTAATCTCTTCCAAGAATCCACCCTTGTTCATCGTCCAGAACTGAATGTTAACAGGTTGAGACTGGAACGTTCTAATCCTGAGCCTTTTAACCTACCCTACTCTAGTCCGCAGGAAAACACCTTCAGCAAACAACTTACCACTCCAACCCAAGGAGTATTAACCTTCCTTGACCGCAGGTTTACTGAACTGGAATCACATCAGTTAGTGCCAGGAACAGAAGTGGTGATGGCCTGGAGCGAACGTACGAAGCGCACGCTGAGTGAGCGTACTCAGAAACTAATCAAACCGCTACAAACGCCATTTGTTAAGCCTGAAAACCCAGACGTATCATCTGAAGTCTCTCAAACTAATGCCCTTGGGATTCAAGCCTTAATTTACGCGGCAATTGACTACTTTTTTGGTAAACGCAGCTCGAATCTACCTGGGACAGGTTCCCATGAACCATCAGCAAGACTGGTTAACTCCCAAGGAGAAGCCCCTCAGCTATCAGGGCGTTATGCAGCCCCACAACTCCCAGGAACAACACATCCCAATTTAGAACTTGCAAATAACAGTGAACCTGATCCGTGGTTAACGTGGGGCGATTTATTTGGCAGACCCGATGCATCGGATAATGCTCAAAATGCAAAGGTTCAATTCCCAAATCATCACACTCAAGCCCAGTTACCTGAGGCGTTCAATATCAAGGTGCCTATAAGACCGAGAAATTCTGTTTGGCGCGTTCTTAAAAGCTACCTGAGCTTCAAGCAGCCCCCCAGACAGCCTTCTACTCCTAGATTAGGAGAGCCGATGGTCAAACGTTCGGAGTCAATCGTTGAGAGTGCCAAACTAATGAAGGGTAAAGGGGGAAGGTCTCGACCAACTCACGTCAGCCCCAAAGGTACTGTCTCTACCACACTCAAAACTCGATCCTCAGGGGCTGTCAGTTCTCGTAGCCAAAGCGTCTCGCCTGCTAAACCAGAGACCACTTCTCTTACTACCTCTGCTTCTAAAACCAATTTAGAACCAGCCCACGACTGGATTGAAACTTCGGCTACTCCAAGTGGATACGTTAAGCACCCACTAGAACGAGTACTAGAGTCTGTAGACCGAGCTATGCTCTGGCTAGAAGAGCTAGCTGTGAAAGTTTGGCGGTGGGTTCAGCAGCTAGGTCGTCGAGGCTAGCAGCAACATCAAAACTTACGTACGGGAGTTGGGAGTCGGGAGTCGGGAGTCGGGACTTTATCAGATTTCCACGACAGACTTACGCATTGACACCAGATATAGTAGAAGCGTATTGCCATGTATTGGTGTCAACTTAAGTGCAAATGCACTCAAATCAAGTGTTCTTGTACGAACTGACTTTGAAAAAGATGAGGAAAGAACACAACCAGAGAAAAACCTCTGGTGTCTTCCTTGTCTCCCTTGTTTAGCGGGTGACTCCCTGTATAACAGGGCGAACATCGCCAGTATCAAGCACTCCTGGATTGCCTGTCCAGTTAAAGTCATTAATCCGAAAACTAATAGAACCCAATTCTAAGACCGGGTTATAGCGTAAGACGATATTGTAAGTGCGACGGCTGTATTCGATAAAGTAGTCTGTACTGATTTCTTCCCCAGTGTCCAAATTTAAGGAAGTCTGAAAACCTAATCGAAATGGACCATAGATTTGCTGAGTGATGCCGCCGGAAAGAACTTTGGTATCTGCCTCGCGGTCAAAGAGGAAAGGCGACTGACCATTAAGCGCGACTTGAGTGTAGCTGATGTTAAAACCCGTGTAGTCTAAGAAAGGCCGAGAAAAATGCCCAACTTGTCCTACTAGGCCAATCGTGGCGCTCAGAGATTCCTGGCTATCACCATTACTATAAGCATTGGCCACACCAGTAAGCACTGTATCTAGATTCAGGTAGGGAACTACTGGAGCTGGTGTGTATCGTAATCCTTCTGTGGGAGTAGCTGGCAAGGCTCGACCCTGCCAAAGTGGAAAAGTTTTGCTCAGGGTAGCGCTGCCTTGATAGCGCGTCAGACTGATCCGATTATCGGTTGGGGTTAATGGGTTGAGCAAGTCTATTCGGTCTGTTTCAGAGTCAATCAGCTGGACACCTACTTGATAGCTGAGGTCGATACCAGTTTGACCTAAGGGAATAATCGGTGATGTGAGAACTGCGCCTAGGCTACTTTGAACTGTCTGGAAGCCGAGGGAACCGTTGAAGAGGCGATCGCGATAGCTATATTCCAGATTAAGAGAATGAGGTCCAAGAGGAGTGCCGATCGTCTGTCGTAATCGTAAACTCGCCCGCAGTTCGTCTTCTACCTCGCCCAGATCCAAGCTGGTGAGTACCGCACGACCTTCTAGCCTTGTTTGTGGGCTAAAATCTCCTTCGAGTTTAGCTTTGAGACCAAAGACAGAGGGGTCAACGTAACTCCCCTCAGTAACTGCCTTTTGTATAAAGTATTGAGGTGTCAAAGTAAATCGTAGAGCGGGAGTGTTTAGCACCTCTAAGTTGCTCTGAACAAACAATCCGCCTCGATCTTCACCATCATACCCAAATGTAATCAGAGATGGTTCTCGTGGACGGCGGTCGATTGTGATGCGGCGGCGGAACGTCGGTAACTTCAAGCCCTGATCGAAAACTATGCGCGGTTTAGTAGCAACGATTTCATCGAGTAAAGGCTCAATTCGTCTAAACCGGGCGGTATCTGCCCGTAACTCTAATTCTGGCGGTGAAAAGGGGTCGTTAGTAATCCGTACATTTGTGGCTATTCCATTTTGACCATCAAAATCAACTCGGTCAGCTTGATAGCGCACGCGGTTAATCGACCCTCCCGTCGTTGGACTAGCAACGTTTCGGGCAGTAGATCCAGCGCCAAAGACGAATGCATAACCCCCTACATTGCTGATTCCTTGTAGCGGTTGATTGTTGGTAATGCGATCGCTTATTGGTCGTGCTGGTAGTGTATCAGGACTGCCATCTGTAGGTGGGCCAATAGAAAGATCAGTTCCTGATGTAGGCGTATAAAACTCACCACGGGCATTCAAAACAACCCCAGTATCCTGAACTAGGTAATACTCGAATCGTTCACCTCGCAGCACCTGGTTTCCTCGCGTCAGAGCAACATTACCTGTAGCAACAACCAGGCGATTTGGTAAGTTGATTTGGACGCGATCAGCATTCAGTAAGCCTGACCGAAATCGTAATGCAACATTTCCTTCTGCTGTAACTACTTTTTCCTGTTCGTTGTACTCCTGTCGATCTGCTGTCAATTCAAGCACTCCACTAATGCCAGTAGGTGCAGGCTTCAACTGTGGAGGGTCAACATGTTGGTGAACGGGTTCACCTTGATTCGGTGTTTGGGGTGCGATCGTCTCTTGTGGCTGGGAGGGTTGGGAGGGTGACTCACCTTGATTCGAGGAGGGTGTGACTTGTTCCTCTGGCAAGGGTTGAGTCTCCTGAGTGATGACATTTAACTCATATTCTCTAACCAGTCCGCCACGTTCTTGAGTCACCAGATGCGTAATATTTTGCTTTCCCAGCGCCACAAACGAGGATTTGGAAGCTACAAAGCTAGGGATACGAGGTGATGGTCGAGCAGAAAACTTTAATGACTGAGAATAACCGACGGAAAGCGGCGGCCCAAGCAGAGCAGCACTTTTTGAAGCCGTTAAAACTGACGGCTGAGGTACAAGTCCTTCTGACGGTATCGATCTAGAAGGTGCCCTAGATTGAAGGGTTTGGGTGGGTGTCAATACGGGAGTGCCATTTGAGGATTTATCTAAGCTGGCACTATTTTCGATGGGTACAGATTGAATAACTGCTGGGGTTTCAGGCGGCGGAACTGGTTGCGGCATCTTTTAACGGTAAGAGTCGAATGGACAGCTCCGAAACGTGACCAATCACCGCACTGAACACTGTCAGGGCGAGTTATGCCTCGCCCTTTTTATCGACTGAAGAACTTAGGCAAACAAGCCTAGCAGCCTAGTGTGCTGCTTGGCAAATGCAAGGCTAGGCGTTATGCACTATAGGTGCCAACGCTAATGCACCATGCGGCGTAAACGCTAGTATTATCTACTCCAAATCCCGTCGATTGGGGTTACGAGCTGGGTCATTTGACAAGAAGCCAAACACAAATAATGCAACGAAGATACTAACAACGATATAGACAACTATCTTGAGGGTCAGCATATTGTTATCTCCCAGAGTATGAAGAGCTGAATGTCTTATGTGTTGCAAGACACGGCAACCTTCATATCATACCCAAAGGTGGCTGCCTTTTTGGCCAGAGAGCTAACAAACATGACCCTGTGAGGGGGCGCACTTCGACAAAGCTCAGCGATCGGGGGAGAAACTTT
>DALYIW010000097.1:17140-26038 GCA_031970155.1 Coleofasciculaceae cyanobacterium CTOTU46601
AGAGGAAATGAATTGGCGATCGCTAGTCGTTGTTTAACTAAAAGAGTATTAAAAGTTTCTTACTTGCAGCGTAAGTAGGTACACAATATGATTCGTGAAAGACTAGGGATTTTCTCGCTCTATGCAGCCGATACGCACCTTTAATGTCTCTCCCTCCCTACCGAAGCAGCTAGAAACTTTACGAAAGCTGGCTTATAACCTCCACTGGGATTGGAACGTCGAGACAAAAGATTTATTCCGACGCCTAGACCCCGATCTGTGGGAGTCCAGCCGCCACAACCCCGTCTTAATGTTGGGCACCATCAGCCAAGAACGACTTCAGGAAGCCGCTGAAGATGAAGGCTTTCTCGCTCAGTTGGAACGGGCGTCCCGACAATTAGATGATTATCTCAAAGAGCGCTCGTGGTATCGCAAAAATCGCGGTCAAACTCAAAACACTGAATGCTATGCCTACTTCTGTGCTGAGTTTGGTTTAGTCGATTGTCTACCCATCTACTCCGGTGGATTGGGTGTACTTGCTGGTGACCACCTCAAATCAGCATCCGACTTGGGTCTACCCCTTGTTGCCGTCGGCTTACTTTACCAAGAAGGCTACTTTGCTCAGTACCTGAATGCCGATGGCTGGCAGCAGGAACGCTACCCAATCAACGATTTTTACAACATGCCGCTACACTTGGAGCGGCATCCCGATGGTTCAGAGCTAAGGATTTCAGTAGAATATCCCGGTCGCACCGTCTATGCTCGTGTCTGGCGGGCACAAGTGGGAATAGTGCCGCTCTACATGCTCGACACTAACATTGAACCAAACAACCCTTACGACCACGACATCACTGACCAGCTATATGGCGGTGACCTGGATATGCGGATTCACCAGGAGATGATGTTAGGTATTGGAGGGGTACGGGCTTTACAAGCATTAGGATACAAACCTACGGTTTATCACTTGAACGAAGGTCACTCAGCCTTTTTGATTCTGGAGCGCATCCGTAAGCTAATTGAGGAAGAGGGACTATCGTTTGCTGAAGCCAAACAAGTGGCACAAGCAACACAGATTTTCACCACCCATACGCCTGTATCCGCTGGGTTTGACTTGTTTCCCCCAGATAAGGCGATGTACTACGTCGGACACTACGCCAACGTCTTTGGCTTGCCCAGAGAGGAATTTCTAGGACTGGGCCGGGAAAACACTGGCGATTTGGAATCACCCTTTAGCATGGCAGCGCTGGCCATCAAGACATCCAGCTTTACCAATGGGGTCAGTAAGTTGCATGGTGAAGTGTCGCGGGTAATGTTTCAAGGGCTATGGCCGAACCTGCCACTGGTAGAAGTGCCGATTACCTCAATTACCAATGGGGTACATGCTCGGAGTGTTGTGGCGAAGTACAATCAGGAACTGTACGATCGCTACTTAGGCCCTAGCTGGTCAGAACGCGGCCCAGATGACCCTCTGTGGGATCGTGTGGCCTCAATCCCTGATGAAGAATTGTGGCGCAATCATGAGCGTTGTCGCTCGGAAATGGTAGTACATGTGCGAGAGCGGTTGCAGAAACATCTACGCGATCGCGGCGCAGCACCCGGTGAAATCGCCTACGCCCAGGAAGTCCTCGACCCTAACATCTTGACTATTGGCTTTGCTCGTCGGTTCGCCACCTACAAACGCGCTAACTTGTTCATGCGCGACATGGAGCGAATTAAGAAAATCATGCTGGCCAACAAAGGCCGACAATTGCAATTTGTGATTGCTGGTAAAGCCCATCCGAAGGATACGCCAGGGAAAGAATTAATCCGCGAAATTGTCCACCAGATTCGTGAAGCGGGCATCGGTGACCATGTGGTTTTTGTTCCCGACTACGACATCTATCTAGCACGGCATCTGGTTGCAGGTTGCGATGTTTGGTTAAACACTCCCCGCCGCCCCAGAGAGGCATCTGGAACCTCTGGGATGAAAGCATCCATGAATGGTTTGCCTAATGTCAGCATCCTTGATGGATGGTGGGATGAGGCGGATTATGTCCGTACTGGTTGGCCGATTGGTCACGGCGAAATATACGATGACCCTGAATACGAGGATGAAGTAGAAGCCAACGCTCTCTATGATTTGCTCGAGCAAGAAGTGGTGCCTTTGTTCTACGATCGCGATACCGAGGGGATACCCAGAGGGTGGGTGGCGAAGATGAAAGACGCCATCAAGGTAAACTGTCCAGTGTTCAACACAGCTCGGATGCTTCGGGATTATGCGGTATACGGGTATTTCCCAGCGAGCGATCGCTACTTTACAATGACCAGCGATGCCTACATCCCAGCGAAAGACTTAGCTAGCTGGAAGCGACGTCTATTTGAACGCTGGTACGACATTAAAATTGAAGATGTTGACATCAGTTCCCCCTCTGAGCTGCAAGTCAACCAAGCTGTCGCCGTCAAAACTCTAATTAATCTAGCCGGACTATCTCCCGATGATGTTCAAGTGGAACTCTACCAGGGAGCGATCAATGCTGATGGGCAAATTGTCAATGGTCAACCAGTAGAAATGGATTACCAAGGCAGTGATGAACATACCCGCAGCATTTATACGGCTGAGATCACCTACACTTCCAGTGGCTTACAGGGTCTATCTCTGCGCGTGTTGCCCAAACATGACAATCTATCCAGTCGCTATGAGACAGGTTTAGTCCTTTGGGCTTAGAGGCTGAAGGTTAAGAAGTTCAGTACTTACGCAATTGGCTCACGGGAAACTCTACTGTTACTAAGAGGGTGGGCACTGCCCACCCTACAGATCAGTACTTACGCATAGATACCATACGACCAAAAACAAAGTAATATCATGTCCTGTTGATTAGTTAGATGTTGGGTCTCGTACCTTGACCCAACCTACCCATATCTACTAGAGGTGGTCACAAACTTCTGTCGAGACGCACTAGTTAACTTGACCTACGACTGACAGAACGTGGAATTTCAAGTTGTTTGTTGTTGATGATTTGTTGTTGAGTATTCTTTACAAACAACAAACAACCAATAACAAACAACCAACAACCAATCACTTCATAAGTTGCTGCAACGCCTCCATTACCTCAGCCGCAGATTGGTATCTGGCAGCAAAGTGATAGCGCACCATCTTATCTAAAATTTCAGCAAATTCATCACTAACATTCGCTAGTTGACGCCAGCTTAGTTCTCCCGTCTCAGCTAAAAACGGTAGCTGGTGAGTTGCAATACCAGTCAGGGCTTGAATCCCAATCATGCCCAGCGCGTAAATATCACTACTAAAACTCGGATGTCCAGCATATTGCTCTGGTGGTGCATAGCCACGAGTACCAATGGCAACAGTGAAACCTTCTTTGTCAGCTTGCTCTGGTGGTTGAATTTGTTTTACTGCTCCGAAATCGATTAAGACAAGTTGATTGTCTAATTCGCGACGCATGATGTTACTGGGTTTAATATCCCGGTGAATAACACTGTGCTGATGGATAAACATCAAAACTTCTAAAATGCCCTTCAGTAACTTGATTACTTGTATTTCGGGGAGTCGTTTATCCACCGGTAATTCGTCGCTGAGAGGATGACCTTGAATATATTCTTGAACTAAGTAAAATTCTTGATGTTGTTCAAAATAAGCCAGCAATTGAGGAATCTGAGGATGTTTCCCCAACTTTTCTAAAATTTCGGCCTCTGTTTGGAACAGGCGTCTGGCGACTTGTAAGAATTTTTCATCGCGGCGAGCTGGTTTCAAATGCTTGACCACACACAATGGCTCACCTGGTCTATGGTTATCTTGTGCAAGATAAGTCATGCCAAATCCGCCAGAACCTAGAACCCGGTTAATTTTGTATCGTCCATCAAGGATGCTAGGGTTACTGTTCGGTGCAGGAGCAGGAGTGGAAGTGAGGAAATCGTTAGCGAAGTCGTCAGGCGTTGCGATCGCGGTATCTCCATCCCCTTCCGGGGGCAAGTCCGTATCCTCTGTCAACGGCTCATCTGGCTGAGTTGTCGGAGGACTATAGGTTCTCTCTTTTAAAAGAGCCTGTAAATCGTCAATGTTCCTTTCTTGCTCCTTGGCTTTTTCCTCAATGCGTTGGCGCTCTTCCTCCGCTAGGCGACGTTCTTCCTCCGCTTTATGACGCTCTAGCTGAGCTTCGTAAAGGCTGTAACCAAGGACACCAGTACTGGTAGCAATCAACCCTAAAATCGGTGCGGCGACAGGGAGCCATCCTGATGCCAGAAACACTACCACCGAGGTTCCCAATAAAGCAGCGAGGGCTGCACCCTCAGCCAGTATTAGCTGTCCAGGATGACGGACAATCCTCACTAAAAGACCGCCTGTTATTGACCAGACCCAAATCCACAAGATCTCGCCCCACTCGGACAAAAACCATAATTGTGGTCGTCCATCCAGTACGGTACTCAGAAGTTGACTGACGATCTGACCATGCACCACAACTCCTGGCATTTTCTGGATGCGTCGCTGACCAGAGCTGTAGGGGGTGTAGAAGGCATCATCGATACTAGGGGCGGTGACACCAATCATGACAACCCGGTCTTTCACCCAGCTAGGGTCAACTCGGTTGGAAAGAACGTCTTTCAATGTAACGCTACGAGCAAGTGGGTGGTCTTGTGTATCAGGAGAGCGGTAATTCAACAAAATTTGAACGCCACCCGTATCTCCATGTTGGTAGCCACCATCTGTAGGCAACAAAGGTTTAAAGAGAGCTTTCCCGATTTTTAGGTTCTGCTCCTTGGTTGTTTCAGGCTGGATTCCCTTTAGCGCCAGGTAGCGTTGTGCCAGCTGAAAGCTGAACGACAGTTGACTCGTGCAACGAGATGTGTTCTCCGGGAAAGCAAACAATAAAGCTCGTCGGACGATACCATTGTTATCAACTCCCATGTCAGCGAAACCAACACGGGCTTCTGGGACACCAACGGGTGGAGGAGTGCCGGGATTTTCTAAATCACTGATTTTGCAAACTGGGATGATGCGATCGCTACTTTGCAGTGTTTTGGACAACTCAGCGTGACCTGGTTCTACCGGAATATCCCGATAAATATCTAAACCAATGGCAGCCGGTTGATACTGCTCCAGTTTTCCCAGAAGCTCATTGAGTACAGCATCCTTCAGTGGAAATCCGTAAGACTGAAGGTCTGCCTCAGTAACTTTCACTACTAACAAACGAGGGTCTGGTGGTAACGCAGGTCTGAGCTGAACTAGCCTATCATAAGAACTCAGCTCTAAAGGCTCTAATAGATACGTTGGCTCTAAAAGTTTTGTGGATTGAATAAAAGATGGTAAGCCAGTGCGATCAAACAGTAGCAAGCCTGTAACGGTTAGACTCGTCAATAATACTGGACGCCGCCACACCGCTCTACCAATGCGCTTGATGAGCAACCACGTCGTAGAAATTTTTGTATGAACGATGCTTTTGTTGTCGCCCTGAGGTTTGGGATCCGAGTTTTGAGCTAACTTCTCACTTGTTTTCACCAGCTGACCACTCACATTTAATAACTAAAATTCGTAATGCTCACCCCCGATCCCGCCTTGTTGCGGTAATTTAATACCTTGAAACCTACTATCCTTTTGCACGGAGGTTTAGTTTAGCTACAAGCTGTTTTCCAGCCTATGTCCTACCCTTAGAACTAACATAGCTTGCTGACTTATCAGAAGAGCTTTTGCTCTTAATGTTCCGTCAATAACCATTGTGCCGTCAAGAAAATTCAAAGCCCGCCGCTGCGGACTTTGAATTTAATAGCTGCAAGTAATCATCAGCCGACTTGATTTTCGTTCTACTTTTCAGTCATCGTCCAGACACCATCCCAGTCTTCAGGTGGAGGATTGTTGACAAAGTGCTGACTCCGCTCCATCTGCAACTTAGCTGCCTTGTCGTCGGGAGCGAGTTCATCCACAATCGTGGCAAACTCATTCCAGGCTTTGCGAAACTGACGCTTGAGGTAAAATTCACGCCCTTTATGGTAGAGCTCGATCACCTGCTGCTTCTGATCAGAAATTTGCTCAGAAATTAGCTCCACGAGTTCATAAATTTTCACGGGTTCGTTCTTGCCTTTCACGCGAATACAGTCAAGTTCCCTGTACCAGATCAACTCTTTGCAAGGTCTAAGGGTATATTCGCTAATAATGATGTCACAGCCGTATTGCTTGCTGGCACTTTCTAGGCGGGAACCCAGGTTTACACCATCTCCAATGGCTGTAAACTCCATCCGTTTACTAGAGCCAATATTGCCGCTAATCACACTATCGGAGTTAATACCAATACCGATGCGGATTGGTTCTTTGTCCAGAGAAATGCGACGGTCATTAAATTCCTCCAACCGATGGCGCATTTCTACTGCTGTTTGCACCGCTCTCCAAGCATGATCTTGCAGAGGCAACGGCGAACCAAAAACAGCCATTATCGCATCACCAATGTATTTGTCAAGAGTACCTTTGTACTTAAAAATCGCTTCGACCATGGATTCAAAGTACTCATTGAGCATCCCGACTACTTCTTCTGCCGCGAGTTTTTCTGTCAAGGCGGTGTAGCTGCGAATATCGGAGAACAGAACGGAAACTTCTTTGCGATCGCCCCCTAATTTAGCATCATCAAGTTTCAGTAATTCCTCTGCCAACTCTTGAGTCATGTACCGATACATGGTACTCTTCAGCCGCTTTTCATCACTGATGTCATCCATGACTACCAGTGCCCCACGGACTTTGGTCTCATCGCTGGCATCAGCAATGGTGTTTAGGGATAAATTAACACTACGCTGTTGTTCAGTCCCTTTAGATAATAAAGTTCGGTCAGGATAGTATTGCTGGCGAGCTTTCATCCTTGGCTGTTAAAGCTGCATCAAACCATTTAGCAAAGTCACCCTCTTTAAACTGGAGCAACTCGCGAATGGATCGTCCCTCGATGCTTTCTTTTTCACTAATGCCTAACAGTTGCTTAGCACTTTCATTAACAGCGATGATGTTACCTGCTTGATCGGTAGAAATAACGCCATTGCTCAGGCTTCGCAGGATATCGCGCTGCATTTGCTCCTGCTGCTTAACCGTAGCAAACAGTTTCGCATTCTGTAGAGCGACCCCAGCTTGAATATTAAACGCCTCCATGAAAGCAATATCGCTTTGGTTAAAACTTGCCTTCCAGCACTCAGGAGCATCGGGCCATTCTGCGGGATTGTAGTGCGGATAGTCTCCCTTCTTTTTCTTATTCAGGAGTTGAGTAACGCCAATTAACTCTTTATCGGCGTTGTAAACTGGCATACACAGTAGGCTACAAGTGCGATAACCCGTTTTTTGGTCAGTATTATAGGCATTTTTACCATCTGGATGATCGTACAGGTCAAAGGGGATATTGAGAACCTCCCCAGTTTCAGCAACTTTACCAACAACGCCGACTCCCATTGGCACGCGCAGTTCCTTGGAGGAGGTGCCATCTGCCTGGGGTATTTTCGCCCATAAGTCATTGCGATCGCGATCGATCAGCCATAATGTACTGCGATCGGCCTCCATCAGCTCCTTCGCCTCATCCATCACCCGCTTGAGCGTTTCTTCTAAATCCAAGCTGGCCTTACTAAGCGATTCTGTTGCTTTGATCAGCGCACTTGCGGCTCTTTGTTTCTGGGTGGCGATGTAAAATGACTTGGACGACTCCAAAATCAGGCGAATCGAAGGGGCAAATTCCTCAAACAGCCTTTGATCTGCCTCTGTAAAGCCTTTTTGATCAATTTTTTCCGATAAGGGCGCTCTTGTATCGTGAGGGCTTTTTAACTTGTTCATTAACTGAACGACCGACACTAAGTCTCCGTTTTCGTTCAATAACGGTAGAGTCAGTTGAGTGTAGGTGCGGTATCCAGTTTCTTGCTCTTTCTTCTTGGCAAAAACCGATCGCGGGTCATCATAGAAATCGTAAGGAATATTAACAACTTTCTTGAACGTTGCCACCTCCCCAGCAATTCCCGAATCTGCCGGAAACCTCAATTCTATTGAACTGTCCCCTTCTCCCTCTGCGACAATCGACCAGAGTTCATTCTTGTCTTCATCCAGTAAATATATCGTCGTCCGGTCTGCGCCTAGCAGTTCTGCTGTCTTCAGCGTGATAGCATCCAACATTTCTTGGAGTATCGTTTCAAAACCCTGGCTGTCAAGCAGCATTGACAGGGTTTGATTGACCACTGTAAGTTTCTGTTCAACGCCTGTAACGACCTCTCTAAAACTATCAGGAGTTAGGGGAGCCAGGAAGTCAGAAATCTTCCGACCACTTTTGACTAATGCACCACTACCTGAAGAGTTTTGTTGATGCACACTTTGGCTTTCTACTTCCTCAACTACCTTCATCTTGGTCACGGGGTTGTCCAAAGCCTGCCAATTCTGAGATGCAGCTGTCATATTGTTGTCTCTAGTGAATATTAAAGTTTAGAGAATTTTTTTAGCACGGTGAGCGAGGTAAGTCTTTATAATAGCGGTTGCGTCATTCGAGAGCGAGTATCTTAACCCCTGATTGTATAGATGTCAAAGGTTAAGGAAAGTTTATTGGTCACAACTTTGACATAAAGTTAACTCACTCGTCTGAGTAGAGACCTAGAGAGCCTAACTCGGTGTAATTTCTCATTCTGGTCTAATCCAAGTTTAGTCTTTCGATAGAGATTAAAGTGCAACTCAGCTGATTTGTCGCCAGATTACAGGAAACTTGGTGGTATTGCCAATAATCTGGGCATCGAAAAAAAAAAGATGTGTTTTCCGTTTGACCGAACCGTTGAGTCGATCACTTAAGGGATGTGATCCGCGTTCCAGAAGGGGATGAAGAGGGGACTAGGAGGCAAGAGAAGGGGGACAAGAAATTACGGAACATCTCAAATCATCAGAAAAATGGGTAGAAACCCCGTGCTTCTAGCACGGCTTTACACTGTGCG
>DALYIW010000098.1:0-15190 GCA_031970155.1 Coleofasciculaceae cyanobacterium CTOTU46601
CATCATTTTTAAGTGGGAATCTCAAGACGAGCCAGAGCATTTACGGACGATTCGCGATCGCATTCTCTACGATGAGCAAATGGCTGGGCGCTTATTGGGCATCTATCAGCGCATCCTAGCTGGAGAGGACGTGCCTACTGATGACAGTCGAGAACAGATTGAACTACTGCTGTCTGGCTTAGTTGTCAAGGAGCAAGGACACCTACAAGTAAAAAATCCCATCTATCAAGCTGTCTTTAACTCAGACTGGGTTGCTAGACAACTGGAAAATCTACGTCCCTATTCTCAACACTTCAACGCTTGGATTGTCTCTAACCAACAAGATAAGTCTCGACTTTTACGAGGAATGGCATTGCAAGAAGCACTGGTGTGGTCAGAAAACAAAAAACTGTCTGACCTAGATTATCGTTTTCTATCTGCCAGTCAGGAACTTGCCAAACAAGAAATTGAAAACGATTTAGCCGCCGAAAAACAGGCAAGACAAATTGAACGAGAAAAAGCTAAATTTGCTCTGCAATCTGCTCAACAAGCTAATCAAATCTTGGCGAATGCCCGGAAAATTGCTAGACGACATGCTCAGCAACTACGTCTAGGCAAAAGTTGGATTGCTCTGATTGCAGGAGGAGTTGCCAGTTTAGTTATTCTTTTGCGTTTTACCGGCCTCCTTCAAGGGATGGAGTGGACAATGCTCGATAGCTTTTTTCAGGCACGTCCTCCAGCAGCAATTGACCCTCGAATTGTAATTATTACGATTGACGAGCCAGATATTCAGCAAATTGGTCAGTTTCCTCTGCCAGATCAGGTGTTAGTTCAAGCCCTCCAAACCTTGAAAAGCTATAAACCCACAGCAATCGGACTAGATTTGTATCGAGATTTGCCTGTGGAACCCGGTTATCAGGAATTAGTAAAACTGTTTAAAACAACTCCGAATCTGTATGGCATTGAGAAGGTAGTGGGTAGCAAGGTTGCTCCGCCACCAGTTTTAGCTCAATTAGGTCAGGTGGCTCTTGCCGATCAGGTTTTGGATGGAGATGGTAAGGTGCGCCGTGCTTTGCTTTCAGTTCGCTCCTCAAACAGGAAGCTATACTTCAATCTGGGCTTGCGACTCGCACTACACTACCTAAAAGTTAAAGGCATCACCCCCCAGTCTCTCCCCAACAATGCTCATCAAATACAGTTAGGGAAAGCAGTGCTTGTTCCCTTTCAAGCCAATGACGGGGGTTATGTTCAGGCTGATGCAGGGGGCTATCAAATTTTGCTCAACTATTACGGCACTCAGCAACAGTTTGAGACTTTCTCGATAAGAGAGTTGTTAGCAAATAAGATACCGTCAGAAGCCGTGAGCGAGCGCATCGTCTTAATTGGCTCAACTGCTGAAAGTATCAATGACTCATTTCAAACACCCTACAGTAGTCGGCTGTTTGGCCCACCCAAACAAATGGCAGGAGTGGTGATTCACGCCAATATCACCAGCCAGATTTTGAGTGCAGCGTTGGATAGCCGGGCTATGCTGCGAGTTTGGTCAAAACCAATTGAGTGGATCTGGATTTTGCTGTGGTGTGGAATAGGGGCTGCATTGAGTTGGCAGCTGAAGTTACCTAAAGCAATAGCTGTTTTCGTTGCTATTGCCGTAGGAGGACTGACGGGAATTTCTTATTTAGCCTTTTTACAAGGTTGGTGGATTCCTGTTGTTCCTCCGATGATTGGCGTCGTTGTTGCGGCTATTACTCTGCCGATTGTCACTACCAGGCAGCTAGAGAAAATTCAACTGCGTCAAAGTGTGAAGTTGCTAGCCGCGATTACCAAGGAGCAACCTGCTGCGGGACAAATTGCTATTGAATATCTCAAGCAAGCAGAAAGCCCAGAAAATCAAGCGTTGATTGAGGGTATGTTGCAGGAACTGGAGGTGGGTAACACGGCTAATCTGAAAATGGGGAGTAGGGAGTAGGGATGAGGGATGAGGGATGGGGGATGGGGGATGGGGGAGGTTAATTTTTTGTGCGTGAGAGTACGTGGTGTCTAGTCTTTGAGTACAAGAGGTT
Organism: Coleofasciculaceae cyanobacterium CTOTU46601; assembly: GCA_031970155.1. Taxonomy (GTDB): domain Bacteria; phylum Cyanobacteriota; class Cyanobacteriia; order Cyanobacteriales; family Coleofasciculaceae; genus DALYIW01. Next base: position 2,043 of record DALYIW010000098.1, read on the forward strand.
CAGATGCGATCGCACTCAGTCCTACCGACTCCAACAACTCTCGCCACAGGGTAACCAGTTTGACATCGTTGGGATGCGATCGCCTGGCTTGCGCTATTACCTTGAGCATGTCATACCAATACCCCTTCGCACCATACCACTGTGCTTGTTCTATGACAGATTTCTGCCCAAGCTCTTGTGCCAACGCAGAAGTTTGCGCCACTCGCTGCACCCAACCTTTAAATACAGGATCCTCTGGTTGTACAGTTTCTCCACAAACTACTACTAATGACCATTGGTAATTTTTGCCTACAGCTAAGGGTTGTGTTTCCTTAGGTAGGGTCAAGCTAACAATACCAGTGCGATCGGCGATCGGTAAGTATGCTCTTTCGTGAGAAGTCCCAGCTTCATCTCGAAACGTCAACACAACCTGCTTGGCTGACGTTTTAGACAAGTCGATAAATATAGATGGACGCTCCTCCAGTGTCAACCCATAGTTGCGTTGTGGCATTAAAGCTCGAATCGGCTGTTCATCTTGGGAACACTTTAATCCATCGCGAGAACCTGCACCAGAGGTATCTTTAGGTTCTTTATCCCCTGGTGGCTCAAAATCCTTATCAAAAAGGATTTGTTCTGTTAGAGTCGCGCTTCTAGTTTCTAATGATGACTGAGCCTGAGCAGGTAGTCCCAGCGGTAGCCCAAGTTCCAAGGATATGAAGAGGGTTAGGAATTTGAACAGATGAGATGATTTCATCATAGCCATATTTTGGAAGATAAATGAGTTTAAAGTCTGATACTTTTTGGGCTTACGTACTGTACAAGTAGTGGGTTTTCGCGATGACGCCACACCGGAGTAAAGTAGCGAGTACACCTAATTAGTTTTGTGTTCTGACTTTACAAGTATAGTTAACCTTTCAAATCAACAAGAAGAGTTATTTATTTTAAAGTTTATTTACTTTAAAAAGTAGGAAAAGCAGTAAAAGTAGGAAAAGTATGAATATTCGTTTTTTTTACAACTCATCGAAAGTCAGCTCGAAGCCCACATGCTTTTAAGGGTGGGATGGACGCCTTCACCCTACTTAGTTATTTGTTGTTGGTCGAATGTTTAAAAAATACAAACAACCCAATGCCACTTCGGCAAAGCTCCACTTCGACTCTTCGACAAGCTCAGAGCCTCGCAGGCTCAGCGACTGTGCAGGCCAGCTCAGGCTTCGGTCATGAGCGAGAGCTACGATCTGAGTTTCGACTCAACGGCCACGCGAGAGAGCATCGCAAGCTCCACTTCGGCAAGCTCAGCGACCACTACCGCGCTCCTTCGACTGGCGCGACTGCTGCTCACGGTTCCGCTGAGGTCACCGAACGCGCCGAAGTCCGAACGGGCAAGCCAAACAACCCAACGACACTTCGGCAAAGCTCCACTTCGACTCTTCGACAAGCTCAGAGCATCGCAGGCTCAGCGACCGTGCAGGCAAGCTCAGGGCAAGCAAACAACAAACAACAAAATTTTCTACCTAATCTAATTTTTTATGTACTTATCCAACTCAAAAAACTCCATCAATTCATCAAGAGTTGTGTCCTCATCTGTAGGAGTAATTGATTCAATTTTACGAATAGTTTCTGGGTTTAAATATTTAAATACATCATGGGTTAAAATAGGAATAGCCTCAATAGGCAAGCCTTTAACTTCACGAGTATATCTAGCCAACCTTGACTTAGCAAAGTTAACTTGGAAACGAGCGCGTCTCAAAAATCGCTGTTTTATGTTTTCATATAGCTCTTGATTTTCTGAGGCTAGGTTGTGAATATCTCCATTCAAAATTAGTGGGATAATATCAGGATTATCTTCTATTAAGTGAAGACTGCCTTCCCAGTTATAGGCTTCAATTCCTTCTATTCCTAACGATCCAATATCAGCTAGGGCAATAATTCGAGCCACAAGCGACAAATTTTTATCGGGATTATAGAGGTCAGGTTGATAAATAGCTTGATCAGAAGGATCGAACAAAGCAATAGTTACTTCAATAGCTTCTCTAAGTACGTGTAGATCAGAGTCGGTAAAGAGTGCAGGACTCTCCGGATCGTATTGATGCAACCATTGGTTTTGTGCTTGGACATAATTAATCAGCTTATTAATAGTCGCTGCCTCACTCACACCAGGTTCTCGTCGCCTGGACGTATGAGGTTCAGTTTGAGGACTAAAAATCTGAATCATGTCATGACTAGCAGCGCAAAGATTGAGCAGAAGCTGCATTCGTGTTATGTAGTCTGAGGTTGTGTCGCCCTCTTGTGATGCTTCCCAATCAGGACGAATGACCTGAAAAATTATCTGTGCTCTGCGTTGGACACCGTTAACGTGTTCACGAGTGTGATAGTAAAGCTGCTTTTGAGCGATTTCTTTATCAAATTCCTGAAGCGCAAAGTTCTTTACCTTGGTAACCGCTTCGGCAAATGTTCTAGGAAGCTGCTCTAAATTCTCCGTTAAATAATGTTGGAGTTGCCGATTCTCTTGATTAGTCAGTGGATTCATATTTGATCTGTTATCCTTGCCACAAAGCCAGGGTGAGAGGAACAGTTTACTAGAAATCTGATCTTAAAACGTTAACAATTGCTAACATTTATTCTTATTTCACCCTGGTAGTGACACCACTGAGTCCGATTGGCAACTTGATTAAAACAGTAGTCAGTAGTCAGCGGTTAGTGAGTAGTACTTAAAATACAACTGACTACTGACAAACAACCAGAAACTTAAAATAGTAACTTGATGTTTGGACAACTCCTAAGGATCGACCCAGCGACCATCTGCTTTGATTAAGTTAATCAACTCCTCAACGCCTTGCTCTTCTGGCACCTTTTTAATTTCTTCTCGACCGCGATAGAGAGATATATAACCAGCTTGTTTACCAACATAGCCGTAGTCTGCATCTGCCATCTCACCGGGTCCATTGACGATACAACCCATAACGGCGATATCTAAACCTGTGAGGTGTTTGGTTGCTTCTCGGACTGTGTGCAGTACTTCTTCTAGGTTAAATAAGGTGCGACCACAGGAAGGACAGGCTACATATTCTACCATCGTCTTCCGCAGTCCCAGTGCTTGCAGAATGCTGTAGCAGACGGGTATTTCTTTTTCTGGTGCTTCAGTTAGGGATACTCGGATGGTGTCGCCAATGCCATCAGCTAGAAGCGTGGCTATCCCGGCTGTAGATTTAATGCGTCCATATTCTCCATCACCAGCTTCTGTCACACCTAGATGCAATGGGTAATCCATACCCAGTTCATCCATGCGTCGTGCCATCAGGCGATAAGCGGCTAGCATTACTGGTACCCGCGAGGCTTTCATGGAAATCACGATGTTGTGGAAGTCTAAGGATTCACAGATGCGAATAAATTCTAGGGCAGATTCCACCATGCCTTCTGGTGTATCGCCGTAGGAAAAGAGCATCCGTTCGGCAAGGGAACCGTGATTGACGCCGATTCGCATGGCTTTACCTTGATCGCGGAGGGAGACGACAAGGGGTTCTAGGGTTTCACGAATTTTTTCTCCGATTTCGTCAAATTCGGCTGGGGTGTATTCGGTTCTATCTGCTTTTGGCTTCTCAAACACATACAACCCTGGATTAATCCGCACTTTATCAACGTGTTTGGCAACTTCCAGAGCAATTTTCATGCCGTTGTGATGCACGTCGGCAACCAATGGCACGGGTTGATACGTCTGGGTCAATTTTTGCCGAATTTCGGCTAAGGCTTTGGCATGAGCCATGCTAGGCACGGTGACGCGGACAATCTCACAGCCAATTTCATGCAAGCGGCGAATCGCGGCAACGGAACCCTCGATATCTAAAGTGTCTTCATTAATCATGGACTGCACTACCACAGGATGACCACCGCCGATAGTGACGCTGCCGACTTTGACAGGACGGGTTTTACGGCGTTGGATGGTGGTTTCTATTGTTGGTTGCTGGGAGGCAGTTTCAGGTTTTGGGAGAGTCTGCATAAATTGTTGGCTGATTCTGTAGCGAGACTATCAGGTATTTATCCTTACTCTCAGAGTGCCATAGTTGAGGTGTTTTTGGGTTAAGGGAGGGAAAAACAAGCGATAATGCTAGCTTTTCTCAGGATAGGCACCATAAGCAGAAGCTCACAACTCGCAAAATGAAAATATTTCTTCTCCGACTCCCGACTCCCAACTCCCGACTCCCTATTTTCAAGATACACAGCAATCAGCTGATTAGAGTGCGATCGCAGCGAGGTACACAGATACCCGACTTCTTGGAGAAGTCGGGTATCTTGCTTGAATATAGTGTCTATGAACCCTATCACCTAACTCAAATAAATTGATCACCACACCTTCAACCGATAGATCACCTACCCATAGATAGAAATCACGGATATTTAAACTACAGGCAGTTGATGCAGTAACTCAGCTGCGATCGGAGAAGTTAGCCATGCTTGAGAAAATAGTTTTATCGATCATGATCACTTTGTCACTGTGTCTATGTGTAGATTCTCGTAAGTTCTACACAGCGCCTATGTTTTCAGTAGGGCAATCACAGCAACCTCAGAGTGATCTGTGAGTTATTGACATTGCTCCATAAAACTGATGGGAGTCCAGGCATATCCGGATTTTGATGTTTACTGCTTCTTCCAGGGCTGTCAGCAGCAACAGTCCCCAGTTATTAAGTTCCAAATAGGGATTAAATCAGTCCTCCTATTCAGGAAAGTCAGGAATAATCCATTTTGGTGGCTCGGTAAGTTTCTTTCTTCTTGCTTCCTCAGCAATTTCCAGCATTTTGTCCAGCGAAGTCCCTTCTATAAACTTTGACGCTTCTGCTGAATATTCCTTCTTGGGGCATTTGTCACCCAGAATACAGCCATTAACGCAGTCTTGGGCGCAGTTTACATCAACTTGCATTTGTATTGTTTCAGGTTCAGTGGTGAGAAGGCGTTAGCCATTTGCAGCGCTTTCTTGGTAAGGCTACGGTTCGTTATGCTAATACCGCCCCCTCTTAACGTTGCTGCCGCTAACGCATTGCTTTTGATTTTACCTGTTTGGCGATCGCTAAAAGACGCTGTTCTATATCTACTTTAAGAGGAGTCTTCAGACTCTCAACAGTTACTGGAGTGATGCAATACCAGATGCACCGCAGTTAACTTAACCAGCTAGAGAACTCGCCATAAAAACAATGCCAATTGAGCAAATTGCGATGCCAGCCAATCGCCTCATCTTAAAGAACTGATGAGGGAGTTTCTGACTCGCAACATTGCCCATCAGACAGGCACTCATAGCCACCCCATACTGTATCAAACTAAAGCCTGCTAAATAGGCAATTAATGGTGTTATTTGTGCACCGACAATTGACTCGCCGTAAGCGTAACCATGAAACAAACCAGCAATTGCCCCTAACCCCGCTAGCATTATCCAGTTTTGGGTTTTTGACACAATAAGCATTGCACCCAAGACAATCACCGAAGCCGAGATCACAAACTCAGTAGCGGGTAAATCGAAGTGGAGTAAGTGAATTCCTGTTCCTGCCATTGCGGCTAGGACAAACGTCGCTGGGATAACGAAAGCATGGGTTTGACCGATACAGAGTAACCCAATGGCAACGACAAAAGCAAAATGGTCAAGACCAATAACAGGATGGGCTAGTCCAGAAATAAACCCTTCAAAGAAATTCGTTGGTATCCTGCCGCCTAAGGCATGATGAGCAGCCGCTGGGTAAGCAGCACTCAAAAGTCCGATGCAGGTGAGCGTAGCGATTCCTACAAAAAACTTTGCTGCTGATGCACTAGGCTTTGCAAACGCAACAATTGATGACTCCCTTTTACCGGAAGCAAAAAGCTGAATTTTTGACACTGTGTACCTCGCACATTTGAGTTATTAACCCATCGGTGGGCATCCTGACTCAGAGACTACTCCTAAGTAATCTCTTCACAGTTGCGGGACAGCGTTGGACTTGCACCAAACTTTCCCCGTTACCTCTGGTGACTGACCCTCACCAGAACCGATTTGGTATTCAGACTTTACCTTACTTTGCTACTGCACTAACTGCCTGTTTACAAATACAAAGATTTCATACGGATTTCATCGACTTGTGAAACATTGGGTTAATAGAGATGCCCAATACAAGACCGATATTCAGCGAGGCATCGCCTTCAGCACTCAAGAAATGAAGCAGCTATGCTCTTGTCTTCCAATTCCCAACTACCTATAACGAATCGTTGTGTTTCATTGGCGATCGTGAGCTTTATCTTACTCGCTGCTCCAGCAGCTGTTCTAGCTCATGCCGGACACGGAGACGAATTTCACCAAACAAGTGAAGCTACTCAGACTTCTGGTTCTATCCAGGTTGATGCACAAACCGCCAAACGGCTGGGAATTAAAGTAGAGCCTGTTAAAAAGCAACGGTTGGCTGTTGGCATTAAAACCACTGGACAAATTGAAACTTTACCCAATCAAAAAGTAGAGGTAACAGCCCCCATCGCTGGAACTATAGTGGAGTTGCTGGCAAAACCTGGTGACAAAGTATCTAAGGGTCAACCCGTTGCTGTTTTATCCAGTTCAGAACTAGCTCAACTGCGCGTTGAATCAGTGCAAAAACGAGCAGAAGCTCAACCGGATATTCAAAAGGCTGAAGCTGATTTGAAACTAGCTAAAGCAAATCTTGAGCGTCAGCGTCAAATTGCCGCCGCAGAAATCGCACAAGCCAGCACTGAAGTTAATGTGGCAACTGAGCAGTATGAGCGAGATCAGGATTTGGTGAATGCTGGAGCGATCACACGACGCACTATGCTAGAGTCGCAAGCTCACCTAGCAGAAGGCAAGGCTAAACTGACTAAAGCAACCAGTCGTCAAGAAGTTCTGCAAGCTGAAGCCGAAGTCAAACGTACTACAGCTGCCCTGGAAGCTGCTCAATCTCGCTTGCGCCTCAGTGACGCGGGATATCAGGCACGATTGCAACAACTCTCGACTGTTGCTAATACTAAGGGACTCGTCACCGTTACTGCTCCGATATCTGGCACAGTGGCAAATCGGGAAATCACCCCAGGAGAAACGGTTACAGCTGAGGCGGATAGCAAACGGTTGATGACTATCGTGAATGACAGCAGTGTTTTTGCTACAGCAAATATCTACGAAAAAGACCTGGATAAGGTAAAAAAGGGTCAGCCAGTGAGCGTGAAGGTTGCTAGCTTACGCGATCGCACTTTTACCGGGCAGATTGCTGTAATTGGTTCGGTGGTTGAAGGAGATACTCGTGTGGTGCCGATGAAAGCGGAACTGGATAATACTGAGGGTCAACTTAAGCCGGGAATGTTTGCAGAGTTGGAGGTATTGACTAACCGGACACCAACAGCGATTTTAGCCATTCCAAGTTCAGCTGTGGTGGAGGGCAATGGCAAGAAACTGGTCTATGTACAAAGTGGGAATACCTATCAGGCTGTTGAAGTCTCGTTAGGTCAAACTTCTGGAGACATGGTTGAGGTTAAAACTGGTTTGTTTGAAGGGGATTTGGTCGTTACCCAGCGTACTCCTCAACTTTATGCTCAATCGTTGCGAGGTGGTAGCAAGCCGAAAGAAAGCCAGCAAGCAGGACATCAAGACAAGGTTCAAAGTAAGAGTGGAGTACCATTGCCTGGGTGGTGGGTTCTGCCAGTGGGAAGTGCGATCGCAACTGCTGCTTTCTGGTTAGGACGCCGCAGCAAGCCGTCAGCCGAAAGATTTGCCGATGAAACGAGTAACGGTTCTAAATCTCCCAATGGTTCAGCTGAGTTACCAGTATCTGACAGGGTTAGTGAATTGTCCGCCTTGGCTAAAAACAATCACCATCACTCATCGGTGAGCGATCGAGACTAACAGCTGAGTTAAGAATGGAAGCGATCGCACCTCAAATCTTGGGCTTAGTCTTATCCTATGTTGCGGTTTGGCTTTGTAATTACCCATTACCCATGCACGAGAGTTGGGAGTCGGGAGTCGGGAGTCGGGGAAAGCCTTCAAGTCTATGACCCATTGCCCATTACTCATTACCAAAACTTAGTTCTTGCTGCTCAAACCAAGTCACTAAATCAGCCATTTCGGAAAAATCCAACAGCGCTAGACTCAACGCCTCCAACTGCTCAGTGGATAACCTGCGAATCTGCTCAATTGATGATGAGTCAACCTTACCCAACCGTTGCCTTAACTGGCGTACAATCAAAGCCACCTCTGCTTCCCACCTCTCCTGCTGCTCGAACCAAGCCATTAAATCAGCCGCGTCGGAAAAATCTAATAGCGCCACCCCCAGCGCCTCTAACTGTTCAGTGGATAATCTCCGAATCCGCTCAATCAGTAATGAGTTAACCTCACCTAGTCGTCTCGTTAGCTGGCGTGTAATCAAAGCCACCTCTCCTTCCTGCCTTCCTTCTTGTCTTCCTTCCTGCCTTCCTTGTTGTAATCCCTGTTGCAAGATATCTTGATAAATGACAGACTCGCGCATAACGTCCTCCCGAAAAAACCCGCGAATTAAATCTTTCTCAAACCTTTCTAGAGTCAGTTCAGTTTTAAGTACCTTGATGTCTTGTGACTGAGCCGAAAGCAGCCAGCTAACAAACTCGGCAGGATACTGCTCAGCTAAATATTTACAGGCGTTATCATAACTCAATCCTGATATTTCCTCTCACTCCACCACAATCTGCACTTTACCTGAATCTTTCCCCTTCCCCAACTCATTAGGGCGTATCTGTCAGAGTTTGTTATTTGAAGAGATGAGAAAGCGATCGCATCTTCTCTCACTCCTTCAAAAAAGCGATCGCACTCTTCAATTTGAGCCTTGACGCTTTCAGGTATATAGCTAGACACAAGAAATTAGGGCAGGGGTACATAGTGTCCGCGCCAGCGAAGTAGTGCTGCTGCTTGTGCCTTCCGCAGCATGAAGCAGTCAGCCTCGGTTCGCAGTACTGCTAGTTCTGCTCGTTCGGCATCCGTCAGCGTACCCTCTTGATTGCGATCAAGTAGGATATTGTACCGCTCCATATCCGCTACAGTCTTTCGACTTTGAGCAATTTTCCACAATGCCTCATTTCCATTCTGTCTAAGGCAGCCAAGTCAACCTGAAACTCATCGGGTACATTATCCCAGTCTGGTGGACTGCCCACTTTCAGGGCGTAGAGCATGACTTCCTCTAGGGGGCGGTTGGTAGCGCGGGCAGTATTGACCAGCCGTTGATAAAGTGGCTCTGGGAGTTGCAGGGTAACGGTTTGGGTCATAGGATTCAAGTTGCCTCTCACTTGAATTCTAAACGGTTCTCCATTTGATGAAGTGGAGGCGATGTTTGGAGGCGATCGCCACCCCCAGCGTGAATTGTCTTGCCTTCAGTTGGGATGGGCATACTCTGTTTACTGGCAATTGGGACAAGATAGTTAAAGTGTGGGGAGTGGAGTAAGGTGTGTGAGCAGTCAACCACTAAGCCCACAATAGTAGGAGCCTAATTTCTAAGAGGGTAATTATGTCTCTGACAGAAGCACAAATTTTAGCTTTTTACAACAATTGCGAGTACTGGCCAGCAATAGACCTTCCATTTCGTCCTAAAGAACTTCATATACCAGAGTTCATATCACAGCAAGATAATAAGTTAATTGAAGAAGCTTGCCAGTCTGTAGCAAGTGGAGTAGTAACAATTAACCCTTTAAAAATTTCCAGTTCGTTCCCGAACTGACAGCCCCATAAATGACCGAAATCTCATTTTCCTCACGTTCATTACTCTTGCTAATGTGAATTCACTGTATGGCATTTTAGTAAGCGGTAAATGACCTCTGTGCTTGGCGAGACTGGAATTCCTGACGAATAGATTCAGTAATCGTGTCTACCAGTGATAATCGCTCATTCATTGATAACTGTAGAACTTGCCTTACTAATTCTTCTGTGGACTTATCTTTTATTTCGAGTGAGCTATCAGAGGAATTTTGTACGTTAGGTGTATTACCCTCATTGAGATTCTTCCTTAAGTCTCTACAAAGCGCTTCTAAAAAACCAGAATCATTAATTATGTCTGAGGATTCATCCTCATCTAAATCTTCCTGATTGAGGCGTTCTTGATATACCTTGATTTGATATTCAATAGCTTCAATGATAAATTGCGTTGCCTTATAAGAAAGATTCATTTTAAGTTCCTTATTTATACTTATTAACACTGTTAACCAACAATCAACTCACTTTGTAAAAAGATGTACCTATCAGTTGCAGTGCTGCTTTATATTCGTCCAGCAGCATAGTCTCACTCGGCTTCCATAACCAATGATCGTCATGATCGTTAACCAATTCTAGTTCAGGTGCAATTTCTGTTCCTCGCTCTAATTTCCAACAGTTCTTTCCCGTTCTTGGAGTTGCAAATGTCGAGATTCCTCCGCCTAAAGCAGCATTGACCCAGACTTGACCGTTATCATCAGTATAAGTGGCAACATCCTTGGGTCTGACATTATCCATTCTAGGAGAGTTAGCATTGCCGCTTCGATACAAATCAATTGGTGTTTCCGCCATTCGATGCGCGTTGATGTCAACGATCAAGTCTTACATGGCGCAGCACCTTCAGAAAAGGCAGCAGCATCTAAAATTAAATGCTAAATAAGTCCTATCTCTATGATTACCCTCTTGATTTTCGTGATTATTTCGGGCTTTTCCTGCCCTGACGTTCTCTCCTGGTTTACTCCCCAGCCCCAAAAATTTGAGAAGCTGTCAAGTTCAACTCTGAGAATGTTGGAGACTCAATGCGCTCAGAATCTCTAAACTGTTTAACCTGGTAAGAGCCGTCAATAAGTTGGTAGACTTGGAACTCTAACTTGAAAATAGGGAGTCGGGAGTCGGGAGTCGGGAGTCGGGGAGAAGAGACATTTTCATTCTTTCTTGGTGCGCGACAGCGCATCGTGTCTAATCAGAGTTCTGATACCTGGTGTCTTCCCATTTCATCCTGATTTCATTCTCCTATGTCAATTATGTAAAAGGGAGTTTTCAGCACTGACACCTCATACTTGACAGATGTTCAGCACTATTCTCAGATGGGTAATTAACCGCCGATGGCTAGTCGTTATCGCTACCGTCATCGTTACCCTGTGGACGATTTACGTCATTCCCCAGATGCAGCTGGATGTCTTCCCACCGTTTGCACCTCCTCAAGTCGAAATTCAGACGGAAGCACCGGGACTTGCACCCGAAGAAATCGAATCTCTGGTGACATTACCTATTGAGAGTGCAATTAACGGAACACCAGGAGTAACAGCAGTACGCTCTTCCTCAGCTGTAGGACTTTCTGTTGTCAAAGTCATCTTTGATTGGGGAACCGACATCTATCAAGCTCGCCAGTTGGTGACAGAGCGATTGCAGCAAGCAACGAGTAAGCTGCCTGAAGGAGTGGAAACACCCCAACTTTCTCCGACAACCTCTCCCGTTGGCACTGTTATTACTTACGCTTTTACTTTAGAAGAAGGGAGTCAGGAGTCAGGAGTTAGGAATCAGGAGTTGGGAGGGGTTTCAGGAGAATCTCAACTGAAAACTTCTTTGATGGAAGTGCGGCGCATTGTTGACTGGCAAGTGACTAATCGGCTATTAGCCGTTCCTGGTGTGGCTCAAGTGGTAGCGTATGGTGGAGATGTGCGGCAATATCAAGTCTTAGTCGATCCCGTCAAGTTGAAAACCTTTGATGTCTCCTTGCAGGATGTCACTGAAGCTGTACAAGCTGCTAATGTTAACGCTCCCGGCGGCTATTTAATCACCCCTGATAAAGAAACTCTAATTCGGGGAGTGGGGCGGGTTGAGTCCTTGGAAGACTTGAAGTACTCTGCAATTACTTCGCGCAAGGGAACGCCTGTCACAATTGCTGATGTGGCAGAGGTGCAGATTGGTGCAGCTATTAAGCGAGGTGATGGTAGCTTAAATGGTCAGAAAGCTGTCATCGTAATGGTAAACAGACAACCTAGTGCTGATACTCCCACCGTGACTAGGGCGATAGAAGCGGCGATGGAAGAGGTAAAGCAATCTCTCCCCAAAGATATTAAAGTTACTGTCACGTTTCGTCAGGAAGAATATATTGATGCCTCGGTAGAAAATGTTAGGTCAGCATTAATTGAAGGCAGCATTATTGTCGCCATTATTCTCATCCCATTTTTGATGAATTGGCGCACTCTCACTGTGGTTCTGCTGGACTTTTTTCTAACATGGCTATTTGGATTGCTATTCATGCATTGGCTGGGATTGGGGCTGAATACAATGACACTAGGGGGGTTGTCGGTGGCAATTGGTACAGCTATCGACGATGCAATTGTCTATGCTGAAAACACCTACCGCAACTTACGAGAAAATAAGTTATTGCCTCACCCCCGTCCGATAATGGACGTGATTTTTGATGGTAGCCAGGAGGTACGTGACTCTCTAATTGGAGCTACAGTAATTGGCATCGTTGTCTTCTCTCCAATTTTTACGTTGCCTGGAGTGGAAGGTCGGATTTTTACACCGATGGGGATTACTTATCTCGTAGTCGTTGTAATTTCTAGTCTGGAATCACTGCTTGTATCTCCGGCGTTGTGTGCTATCTTGCTGCCTAGCAAACGTATGAAGGCAAAGGAACCCTGGTTGCCGAGATTTTGTAAACGTATTTATGGCTTCTTTTTACAGTTTTCGATGCGGCGATCGCCAATCATCTTAAGTCTAGCTACTGCTGCTATGGTTGCAGCATTAATAATTCTTCCATCCTTTGGGCGGACGTTTCTACCAGAGTTTCAAGAGCAAACTTTAGTGAATACCATCCTCCTCTATCCTGGTGTATCTCTTGATGCCACAAATAGCGCTGGTTTTGCTATTGAAGATGCCTTGAAAAAAGACCCCAGATTTAAATATGTTCAAGTGCGTTCTGGACGCGCTCCAGGAGATAGCGATGCAGCGGGAGTTAACCTCGCGCACATCGATATGGGTATCAGTGAAGAGGGAATGAAAAACCGAGCAAAAACTCTAGAAGTGCTGCGGGCAGAATTTGCAAAACTACCAGGAGTAGCACCCAATATTGGCGGCTTTATCTCTCATCGAATGGATGAGGTTTTGTCTGGAGTTAGAAGTCAAATTGCTGTCAAAATCTTTGGCTCTGACATTGAAGAACTCCGCAAAATTGGTGCCAAAGTTGAAGAACAAATGAAAACGGTTGAGGGAA
>DALYIW010000098.1:15285-21572 GCA_031970155.1 Coleofasciculaceae cyanobacterium CTOTU46601
AACTATCCAAAATGATTGAAACAGCTCTCAATGGAGAAGTTGTATCCCAAGTTTTAGAAGGGCAACAAACGTTTGATTTAGTGGTGTGGTTGAAGCCAGAAGCCCGAAATAATCTGGAGACAATTCAGAACTTATTGGTTGATGCTCCTACGGGTAATAAAATTCCTTTGGCTCAAGTTGCTACTGTTCAATACGGTACTGGGCCGAATACGATTAACCGAGAGAATGTTTCCCGTTTGATTGTAGTGTCCGCTAATGCTAAAGGTAGAGATTTGCGCTCGGTGGTGAATGAAATTCAAGCCAAAGTCAAGCAACAAGTTCAGTTACCTTTTGGTTACTTTATCCAGTATGGGGGTCAATTTGAAGCTGAACAACGCGCTTCACAGAATATCTTGATATTTAGTGCGATCGCATTTGTTGTGATTACGGTATTGATGTACCTTTCTGTCAAATCCATCGCTTCAACTGCCATGATTATGATTAACTTACCTATCGGATTGGTTGGGGGAATAGTTTCTGTTGCTTTGACTGGAGGCGTGATTTCTGTTGCTTCCTTAGTTGGCTTTGTTACTCTGTTTGGTGTTGCTACCCGTAATGGGTTGCTATTAGTTGATAACTACAACACTAAATTTGCCGAAGGAATGCCTTTTAAGGATGCGATCGCTAAAGGATCGATGGAACGACTCAATGCTATTTTAATGACTGCTTTAACTTCAGCTTTAGGCTTAGCTCCCTTAGTCATGGAAGGTGGACCGGGTAAAGAAATCCTACAACCCCTGTCAATTGTAGTACTGGGTGGATTATTTACTTCTACGGCTTTAACTCTGCTAGTTTTACCAGCGTTGTACGCCCAGTTTGGGAAATTCTTGTTTCCTAAAAATACAACCCCAGTTTCACCTAGGGAGTTGCAGAAAATCTAAGTCTTTAATTGATGTTATTGCCATGAAAATTTCTCTTCTTCCCTACTTACTACTCCCAACTCCCCGTTCCCTATTTTCAAATTAGGAGCCAAAAGTATGAAATCTCTCAAGTCTCTTTTGATAGTTTCAAGCAGTGTAGGACTAATTTTTTTAGGAGCTTGTAGTAACAGTAACCAAACATCTAACCCAGATAACAACTCTAAAAGTACCAAACCAGCTGAATCAGTTGCACAAGCTGGCAGTGAGACAAAAAAGGAACCATCTAATCAACCTAACGTTCCTCAAAAAGGAGGTCAAGTTATTGAGTTTGGTTCCTACCACTTAGAATTTGTCCCTGTAAAAGAAGATAATGGCACTCATTTAGATTTCTATTTACAAAAAGGTGACAATCACGAAGCAATTCCTAATGCCAAAGTAACAGCTCAAGTTCAGCTGCCTGATGGAACACAGAAAACTTTAAACCTTACCTATGATGCGGCGGATAAACACTACGCTGCTTTGCTGCCAGGAAAAGTAGCAGGCCAGCATCAGGTAAAAATGATTGCAGATGTTAATGGTGAAAAAGTAAATGGTCGTTTCACTTTCAATCAATAATTTTTTTGAACGAGGAATATAATGAAACTTTTTCTTACCGGAATTGTCATAACCACAACCTTGTTGCTGACTCAAGGTTGTTCGTCCAATGTCCCCTCTCAAAACCAAAGCGAAGCCTCAAGCCCAACTTCAACGGATGCTAGCGGCATGAAGGGACATGGTGGGATGGCCCAAGGAAGCCATATGAACCACAGCATGAATATGGATTTAGGGCCAGCAGATGCTGACTATGACCTGCGGTTCATCGACGCTATGACTCCACACCATCAAGGTGCTGTTAAGATGGCTCAAGAAGCTCTACAGAAATCTAAACGCTCTGAAATTAAACAATTAGCAGACAACATTATCAAGGCTCAAAACAAAGAAATTTCGCAGATGAAACAGTGGCGGAAAGCCTGGTACCCCAAGGCAGGAGATAAACCAATGGCTTATAGCACTCAAATGGGACACATGATGGAAATGTCGCCTGAGCAAATGCAAAGCATGATGATGAGTATGGATTTAGGTGCTGCCGATGCTGATTTTGATCGGCGTTTTATTAATGCGATGATTCCTCACCATGAGGGGGCGCTAGTCATGGCTAAAGATGCACTGGGTAAGTCTAAACGAGCAGAAATTCAGCAATTGTCTAAAGATATTTTGGCTTCACAACAAAAAGAAATTGACCAGATGAAGCAGTGGCGGCAAGCCTGGTACAAGCAGTAATAGGCATCACTGACCCCCGGATAAATGGGTGCATCCCAAATGAGTAAAGACTGGGTAAAAACTACTACGCCTTGAATGGAAGCTGTAAAAATATGAAACGAAAGTGGCTTATTATACTTGCCCTTATTTCAAGTCTTTCTATCTTTGTCCTTTCTGCTAACGCGACTGAAAATAGATGTGGATGGCTACAAAATCCCACACCGGCAAATTGGTGGCTAATAGACAGAGATGGCACTTGGACTATCTCAGCGCAAGGAGGGTATCAAGCCAGAGGAATAGATAATATGCCTTCTCTTAGCGACAGGGAATATGTCACAACTAATGGTAGCTATGGATATGGCTGTGCTTGCTTACGTGTTGTAACAGATAGAAAGCAAATGAGAATTATTAGTATTCAAAGTGGCAGACAATTGCCGCTAAAAACTTGTCGCCAAGACCCAAAATTACCGAAGAATCCATGATGAAATTGAAGCGCCCACGGCTTAATGCAAGTGTCCGGAAGGGTAGGGATGATGGTTGGTGTCACTTATAACACTTACAATAGAATTTGGCAAGCTTCGGGCAACAGACAAGTTCTGATTTCTGTGAGGACATTGCGGATATTACGGAGTCAATAGAGTAAAACCGATATAGTGGTTTATCAAGTTCTGGAGTCTAGGAATGTCGAGCGCTCGCCTGCGCCAAGTTGAACGGAATTTGACTCGTTTGCGTCAGCAGTTAGCAGGGAAAGTCGGGTTTCGTGTAATAACAGCTGTCACCCCTGTAAAAGCGTTCTCTGCGGGGGGTAACCTATCAACCCGTACCGCCTTATTGAAAATTATCTTCACTAATTGCTACGCTGAAGGGCATGGCGGGGTGGACACAGTGTGAGCGCCAAGTTGGACTTAACGTAGGTTTTTGGTCGGTTCCTACTCACACCCCAGCCAGCAGATTCTCAAACTCCAAACTGAGTTGCGGGAGCTGGAAACTGACTGGGGATTTTATTCCAAATATTGACGCCCAAGAATGCAGTTTAGGTCTTTTCGACAGTTGTCGCACTCATCGAGCATCGATTTGTAAGCCTCTGTTCGCTTGGAACCCCACATCCCATGTCCCCAGACAGAGCTAAGACCAGCAAAACCAGTCCGCTTTAGATAATTAATTAATACCAGTCTAGGTAAGTGACCTTTAGGTGCTGTTATCTCAAAGCTTGCTTTTAATCGATATTCCCCCTGCGCTCCATTCCCCCAAGATCTTTGCTCAAGCCATCCAACCCACCAGAAAAAATTAATTGTTAGATCTGGCCCTTGGCCCCAAAGGCTTTTCTGAACACTAAAGCCAAAGTGTCCATTGCTGTAATTGAGCCAAAGCTGGTTAATAGTATTTAATCCTGAGTTAGGAAATTGTTGAATATGCTCTATGTCAAGCCAGCCCTCTTGTTCTCTGTTGGTTGCTCTAAGCATAATCGCTAAAGTTTCGTTGTCAGCCTCCTCCCACTTACCAGCCTGTAACAATTCCTGTAGCTTAGAACAATCGCTATTAGTAAAAGAACTGAAGCTATTGGGTTCAACCATTGTTCTCCCTGGTTTTTCTATTTACATAGCATTTTATTCTTGTATTTTGTGCCTATACATTTATTTTGTGGCACACCTTAACTGGAGGATTAAGACGTAGGTGGGCGAATAAACCTTTAAACACCTTTGTTGATGCCTTGGAGGCATTTCGCACAGCGATGTCTTGCCGTTTTGTCAAGTGGTTGAATCATAATCATGACGTATTTGCCGCTCACAAAGCTGCTTTAGGCTTTATTTGGGCTTAATATCTGTTTAAGTCCCGTTAAAAATGTTAAAAAATACAAACAACAAATAACCAACAACCAACAACAAATGAGAGTTCTGCTAGTTGAAGATGAGCCAGACTTAGGGGCAGCTATCAAGCGAACCCTGAGTAACGAAAAGTATGTGGTTGACTGGGTTCTTGATGGCACTGAAGCATGGGACTATTTAGAAACTCAGTGGACGCAATATACACTGGCTATCTTCGATTGGTTGCTACCAGGATTGTCAGGATTAGAGCTATGTAAGCGATTACGTGCAGAGAATAATCCAATGCCAGTCCTGATGCTAACAGCAAAAGACCGCATGGAAGATATGGTAACTGGGCTAGATGCTGGGGCAGATGATTACTTGGTAAAACCGTTTCGGAAAGAGGAACTGCTGGCACGGTTGCGAGCTTTGCAAAGACGATCGCCTCAGCTTCAACCTCCTAAACTACAGGTAGAAAACCTCACCCTAGACTACGCTACCAGCACCGTTTGTTTTCAGAGCACATCGAGTGAACAACAGGTGATTCCTTTAACTACTAAGGAGTTTCAACTGCTAGAGTACTTCATGAAGCACCCTAATCAGATTCTGACTCGCGATCGCATCCGTAATCAACTTTGGGATATGAGCGCAGACCCTATTAGTAATGTAGTAGCAGCTCAAGTACGTCTGCTGCGGCGTAAATTAGGAGAGATGGGTTGCGCTCACCTAATTCAGACTGTGCCTAACATGGGGTATCGTCTCAATCTCACCGATGAATCAAAATAGACTCTTCCGTCTAACCCGCACTCGATTAGCTGTCTGGTATGCAGTCGTCATGGGTTTGATTTTGAGCTTGTGTGGAGTTGCAGTGTATAGAGCGATCGCTCACACCTATTGGATTACCCTAGAACGTGAGTTGGAATCTGTCGCTGGAACCCTGCACGACGGCATTGAACCAACCCTGAAGTATCCGGGGCGCTTGGAGCCGATTGTACAGCAACTTCTACCAGATATTTGTCTAGCTGGAGTCAGCTGTTTTCAAGAACAGCCTAATTCTAGACGCCATATAGTAGGCGCAATTCACAAAGGCGATTACTACATGCGCTTGTTTGATAATTCAGGACGCCTAATTGCCACAGCAGGCGTTTATCCAGAGGGACTGTCCCTAGTCTTAAACAAGAAACTTTGGCAAACATTACAAGACACTCAAGGTAACCGTTACCACCTAATTTCCCTAACGCTACATACCCAAAACCATCTGGATTGGGGGTACATTCAGGTAGGGCGAAGTCTCAAAGACTTTGACGACCATCTGGCTATGTTGAGATGGATTTTAGGGCTAGGATTGCCAATAGCCATGGGACTGATTGGTGTTTCTGGTTGGTGGCTGGCAGGCTTAGCAATGCAACCAATCCACAAATCCTATCAACAAATGCAGCAGTTTACGGCTGATGCTGCTCACGAGTTACGCACTCCTCTAGCAGCGCTGCAAGCAACGGTTGAATCTACACCCTCAATGCATGAGTTGCCTCCTCTTGAGGCGCAAGCGCAGCAACAAACGATTGAGCGTCAGGTTAATCGATTGTCCCAAATTGTTAAAGACTTGTTGTTGCTCTGTCGCATGGATCAGCAAGTACTATCAGTAAAAAAGCTGCCCTGTTGTCTCAATGATTTAATTAGCGATCTTGTAGAGGAGTTTGAAGAACTAGCGATCGCAGCCGATATCAAGCTAACCTCTGATCAGCGAGTTTACCAACCTCTGTATGTTACTGGTGATGTAGAGCAGCTTTATCGCTTGGTTTCTAACTTAATTGCTAATGCGATTCAATATACACCCGCAGGCGGTCAGGTGAGTGTTATCTTAAACAGCAGCAACGACCATGCTCTAATTCAGGTTCAAGATACAGGTATTGGCATTGCATTGGAAGATCAGGCTCGAATTTTTGATCGCTTTTATCGAGTGAATAGCGATCGCTCGCGGCGCACAGGTGGATCGGGATTGGGATTAGCGATCGCACGTGCGATCGTCCAGGCACACAATGGTAGCTTACAAGTACAGAGCGAACTGGGCAAAGGTAGCACTTTCACCATTCGATTACCTTTAGGAAGTACCCCTTCCGAGAGCATACTAGGGGCGAGGTTACCGATATATTAGGCGGCTCACAAACAAAGATCTGGGGTAGTGCGAGCATCTTGTTCGCTGCTGGGGATAGGTAAATATGGGTAGTGCGAGCATCTTGCTCGCTGCTGGGGATAGGTAAATATGGGTAGTGCGAGCATCTTG
>DALYIW010000098.1:21672-25947 GCA_031970155.1 Coleofasciculaceae cyanobacterium CTOTU46601
GGGTAGTGCGAGCATCTTGTTCGCTGCTGGGGATAGGTAAATATGGGTAGTGCGAGCATCTTGCTCGCTGCTGGGGATACGTGAGCAAGATGCTCACACTGCGAATTTACAACAACGGGATGCACTCATCGTAAAGTGAATTCATCCTTACAACACCTGACACCATATAAAAATAATGCGATCGCACCTAATATGACAACAGACGAACAAACGATTAAACTTGACCAATTTCTCAAATGGGTTGGTGTAGCCCAAACGGGCGGTGAAGCAAAACTCATGATTCAAGGAGGTTTTGTGAAAGTCAATGGTGAAACCGAGATTCGACGCGCCAGGAAATTAGTAACAGGCGATTCCGTGATAGTGCAAGGAAAAATCTACACAGTTGAGTGGAAATGAAAGCCTCTCTCGTGACTCCTGACTCCTGACTCCTGACTCCTAACTTCTATTTTCCTCAGAGATATCAGTTTGAACTAACAAGATATCAAGCGATCGCAAATCTCTTGTGCAGTTGCTGGCGCAAGTAACATACCATTGCGATAATGACCCGTTGCTAGAAGAACATTGCTGTAACCAGGCAGTTGACCGATGATCGGGGCAGGGCGTCCTTCAGGGCGGGGACGTTTGCCGGACCAAGTACGAAGAATTTCTGCCTCTGCTAAAGCGGGACAAAAAGTTAAGGCCTCCTGTCTCACCTTCTCCAGCAAAGCAGATTCTGCCACCACATCACCCGCCTCATCAGGAAACTCAACCGTCGCACCTACCCAATATTCCCCCTCACCCACTGGCACAATATGAACATCATCGCCAGTAATCACGGGCTGAAAGTCAGCATTCCCCATTCGATGCCCTAATCGCAGATGTAATGCTTGACCTAGCACAGGTTTAATCTCAATAGGTTGCCCTAGAGAAGCCGTTAGCGGGAAAGAACCTAATCCACCTGCCACTACTAACCAATCAACATCTAGCTGTCCAATATTGGTGTGAATCTGGTTGCAGATACGTAGAGGCGAGGCCTCAGTAATTGTTGATTGAACGCCCTCGACAGTAACCCCAAACTTAAAAGTAACGCCATTACACTCAGCCCCTGCCACGAGAGCATTAGTTAGGGCAGACGGGTCAACTTGTCTATCTTGGGGAGAATAAATAGCGCCCGTTATCTTTTCGGTACTCAACTGAGGGCAACGAGACTGCACTTGAGTTGCATCCCAGATTTCCAAGTGCCAACCTTGAGAACAGCGAGTTTCTACCAGCTGTTCCCAAGAGGCTAAATCTTCCCCAGCAAAAGTGAGCATGAGGATACCGCTACGATTAAAGGGAATTTTACGCCCGGTGAGTGCTTCTAATTCAGGAATCAGTGTTTCATAGCGCTGCATACTTGCTTGTCGCAGCTGCCACGCCCTGCCCTTCATTTTTTTACTAATCGCACCCATCAAGACGCCTAGCGCAGCACCTGTTGCTCCTTGTGCTGGGGAGTTTCGGTCGAGGACGGTGATTTGTAGCCCAGGTACTAGGCCCAGTTCGTATGCGATCGCAGCCCCAATAATACCGCATCCAATGACTACAACCTGACTCATTTATTAACTAGCCGCTGAATTGCTGGGTTCAGGAACGAGTTGTAAAAAGCGATCGAAGTCTTTCAATGCCGCTTGGTAGTTTTCTACCGCCACCCGATAGTTACCACTTGTCGCAGCTACATCAATGTTCTCCAAGCTAGTGAACAAATCCTTTGCTACCTCTTTTGCCTCCTGTTGCTGATCGGGAAGGAGTTGGCGAGTAACAGAACTCAAAAGCCGTCGCACTTCTCCTAAGGGGCCGTGGATAAAGCTTCCTACATCTGTCCAGTTTCTGTTTTGAATACTGGTTTCGAGGATTGACATCTTATCGCGCAGCTGTTCGACTGAGGAAGCAAATTGCTGAATCTGTGCAATCTGTTGGGCTGTGTAGGTAGGAGGAGTCTTGGCTGTCGGGCTACTACAGCTAACCACAAAGGTCATCACCATTGCCAGAATCAAAGCCAGAATTGACCGATAACGTGTCATAACCATTGTTTTGTATTTGACTAACTAATCAGAAAATTTACTGAGTTCCGTCAAGCACTATAGATCAAAACTGTCGATCGCAACCAGGAATCGAATAGCTCTATTTTATTACCGTTTATTGACATAGTTTACATAATGTGCATCAAGCGGTAGTTTTATTTCGTAACATAGTTTACTTGCATATATTAAAACAATTTGATAAAGTAACAATGTTGCAACTGCAACAAAAAGCCAGCCCCTTACTTTGCACGGTTCCGGGCTGGCTCTGGCTCCCAATTAGATCAAAAAGGAGACAAGTTCATTATGACTTACAAAAAATGTTACCAGCCTTGGGCAGTTGCCCGTCTACTTCCTCATGGAAAATGGGTAATTATTGGTCGTTACCACAATTGTTCAGATGCAGAGGGACATCTTCAGTTGTTGCGTCGGCGAGTCCCTAACATGCAATTTAAGGTTGTGTTTGATTTAGCTGATTGCAAGGGTTAATTTCTTTTTGGGGTAGTGCCTAGAGTGCCTACCCCTATGTATGGCTAACATTAACTGAATACAGTGCTTTGTTTTGAATGGTAAGGATGTTATGGATATCAACAATCAAGCTACTTCCACTAGTGAGAATTTTCAGGAAGCCCACAAGGAAGACATAAAGACAATTACTCAGGTTTTGGTCAAGATAACCAATCGCACTCCTGAACAGGTTAAACCTTACCTTGATGCGCTGCTTGAACAGTTAGTGCAATCTCAACAGGAACGCCCTTTTTATGAAACTGCTACGACAGAAGAATGGTTAGTAGCATTCCGCGCTTGGGCTTCGGGTCATGAGCGAAATACACCACTTTTGTCTGACTATGCTGTAAGCCGGGAAAGTATGTATGACGACGAGGAGTATTAGTGACTTTTCTTGTAGACACAAACCTACTTCTACGCAGCGTTGAGCCAAGCCATCCAATGTATGGGGACGCTGTAAACGCAATAGCGACTCTGCAAGGACGGGGTGAGCAGCTTCATATTGTTCCACAAAATTTGATTGAGTTTTGGAATGTTTATACTCGCCCTTTGGAGAGGAACGGCTTGGGACATACCGCAACTGAAGCTGAGGCTGAGGTTAATCGGCTAAAGGCTTTTTTTTCGCTCTTACTAGATACCTCTGAAATTTACCAAGAATGGGAAAGACTTGTGGTTGTTCATGCTGTTATGGGAGTAAACGTGCATGATGCAAAACTTGTTGCTGCCATGCTTGTTCATGGGCTAACTCATATCCTCACGTTTAATATCAGTGACTTTGCCCGTTACTCTGAAATTACGGCTGTTCATCCAACGGCTATTACGCCTTAGTCTTGTACACTTTAGCAAAAAAGTTGTGTTTGATTTAGGCGATCGCTCTAAAGGGGTCGCGCTTAAGGATAATCAGGAAGCATGAACGATCGCACCTCTTGTGATGCGTTTAGCGATTAGCTCAAAGACTAGCACTTCGCGATCGCAAATAATCAGAACTTACGCTCGATATACGACATATGGTAGTAGGGGCGAACGGCCGTTCGCCCCTACAGACGGTGGGTTGTAATGAGAAATTTGCGTAAGTCCTGATAATGATAGACGTAGGGGCAAGGGGTAGACAGAAGTAATCGCACCTACAAAAAACGACAATTACTCAAGCGATCGCACTTTGGTGTTGTATGGCGGTTTGGTAGACTTGTCCGAAACCCTCTAACAAACCTTTGTAGTATTTCGATTAAAGATTAATGTGAAGGCAAGAAAGATCCCCGACTTCTTCAAGGAAGTCGGGGATCTAAACCACATCAGAATGCAGCAGCATCGCCCCAAGTCGCACTCTATCCTGCATCTATGCTCACAACTCCCCGCCAAACCCGAAAGCTTTCTCGCTTTTTCCTTATTCCTTTTACCTTTTTCCTTACCCTCCTCCTCTCCCTTCCTTGGGTAAGTGCCAAAGAAGCGCCCAAACCCAAGCCCCAAGATTGGCAAATTAATGGCATCGTGGCTGCCCTCGATGATAGCTATCCCAAAGTAAAGGAATATGCGTTTGGTCAATTAGTTAAATACAAGTGGCAAGACTTAAAGACGGTTGTTAAGAAACCGGAAGCTATTGCACAGAAAGCTGCCAACATTTTTAAGGATAAAACCGTTGAGGCAAAAGTTCGTGGCAGTGCGGCACAAGCCTTGGGTAACCTAGGGCAGGCGGGGGCTAAGTACGCCCCTGATATCGCCAACATCCTCAAGG
>DALYIW010000099.1:0-25946 GCA_031970155.1 Coleofasciculaceae cyanobacterium CTOTU46601
CGGCCGTTCACCCCTACAAATGGCGGTTCGTAATGAGAAATTTGCGTAAGTCCTGAGGACGATAAGGTCACTCAGCCGTTCAAGATTTAAAAGGCAAAATTCTCTAAATTAATAGTGTTGAGATACTGAGCGATGGCAGCCATGCAGCTTGTAGGCGCATTAGCTTACATCCTTTCACCATCAGAAAGTAGTAAAAGTGAGGCGGGAATTAGAAATAAGATTTACCCTGATGATGACCCTCAGTTTTCCTCTGTGGGTCTTTGAACAGACGCACTAAGACGACTTGTTACGTTCTCATAGGAACCAACTTGTAACGGTTAATCTTTCCGGAAGCCGCCACAGTGATACCGGATTTAAGAAAAGTAGATACGCCCTGATAACTGCCTTCAGCGAAGTTGCTAAAGGTTTTCATTAGATGCAATCACTCTCATCTGATTGAACTTTCAACCCTGATTTCCCATAGCATCGAGTTGATATGTATGAAATTCCACTAAATGCCTTGATTATTAGTGGAATCCGTGTCCAGTGAATTCACTGAGTACACTGATGCTTTAGGAAGAGTAGATTGTAGCATGTATTATTCAATTTCGTTCACCCAAAACCGATGGCCATTAAAACACCTTTAGTGACAAACCAACCAGAGATTGGCAATCTGATTCGTGAAATTCGGCTGGAGAATAGGCTAACACAAGCACAGTTTGCGGTTTCATTAGGTGTTACTTACCCCACGATTAGCCGATGGGAGAATGGGCAGGTTAAACCTTCACCGCTGGCTATACAGAAGATTGAGAGGCAGCTGCGGCAAATCGGCGATCGCAGGCAAGATTTGCTGAAGCGATATTTGACTCATTAGCCGGGTATTCCACGAGTCACTGGGAAGGAGGAAGGAGGAATAGTCGCACAAACAAACTTAGAACTTGTCTTTCATCCCGGACTATCATCCCTCATCCCGGACTAACGTCCCGCTGCGCTATCATCCCTCATCCTTTCTTCGTCAACCTGAAGCCATCTACCTCAATAGCCGACGATAATTGCCCAGAGACAGACGCCCAATACCACTGCCCCTAGATGCTGTGGGAGAAGCGATCGCATAGGTTGACCCGCAATTTTTTGTGTGAGTATCATCGTCACAATCGTACCTGCAATAATCGTGACCGCCTGCAAAAATGCGATCACCGCTGGGTGAGCCACAAACACAGGCAACCCTTCACCACCCAAACCAAACGTCGCCATAGTTACAGGCAAAATTCGCCCACTTTCCTCCAAACCTAATCGCAAATAGTGAGCCAAGTTGCCTGCCAGTACTAACGGTAAGTACCCATAAGCCAACGTTACAAAAGATCGGGGCTTAGGTAGAGACCATTTTAGAGAATTGCTTAACCGTTGTAATAGTTGCATCCCACCATAGGCAATTAGAGGGATTGCAGCAGGAATGCTTAACGCTGCCAGTGACAATCCAGCGTGAGGCCAAAACTTAGTTAAATCCAGCGACAATCCTAACTCAGACTGCAACTCTGGTAATCGATGAAGAAATACTCCACCCAACAGCAACAACAGCAGAGCTACTTCATAAGTGCGAGGTATATGGGTTGTCCATAACTCAATTCCTGGAGGACGCAGATTGACTTCAACTGAACGGTGGGGACAAGCCTTAAGGCAAGTCATACACAACACACAGTCTCGATTATCATGCAGTTGAGCTGGGTGAGAGTACAACGGACAGCCCATCGTTTCCAAACCTTCCCCTTTTTGGGGGCCGCCCTTATAGCACTGATAGGTGGTGCATTCTGCTGAACAAGTACCTTGCTGCGCTCGAAGTTCCGTCATCGACAGCTTGGCAAATAGACCATTCATGCCACCAATGGGACACAGATACCGACACCAAAACCGTCGCTCAAAAATCGCTGAGCAAATCATCGCTCCAGCGGTAATTAATAGTAGTAAACAAGCGGAGAGGTAAGCGGTATTTTCTAAATCCCAGAGTTCTTCCCACAAAAAAATCAGGACAAATAACCCAAATAAAAACCAGCCCCCCCATTTCTCAGCCTCCTCTCGTGGCCAAGGCTTCAGCTGACGAGGCCATAACCATAGGGAAAGCTTTTGGGTAACTTCTCCGTAAATCATGAAGGGACAAACCGCGCACCATAGGCGGCCGACAAAGGGAAAGCCGACGAGGACTAAAGGCCACCACCACGCCCAAAACAGATTTAATGTAAAATTTTCCTGGCGATTTTGTGGGCCAATGAATCCAACGATTACAACCAGGGCAAAGAACCACAAGGTAAAGCCGTAGTTGATTCGATCTGGCCACCACTTACTTCTTAAGAAGTTCCTCAAGCCAGGGTAGGCATTCAGGAGATTGAAGCGAAATTGTTTTTTCTTAATCTGGGAAGGCCAGACAATTTCTTCAGTGAGTTCTTTTGCCCCAGCTGCTTGGACAACTGCACGCTCTACAAGGTTTTGCAACTCTCTCAAGTTGCCAGGAAAATCATAGGCCTGTAACCAGCGCAGGGCTTCGGGCGTTACCTTGGGTTTAGGAATTCCTCTGGCTCGACATAGAAGGCTGATGAAATAGTCCATTTGGTCGCCAAGATCAGCTTTTCGCACTCGCAGTGGCGGGACTTTAATTAAATGAGTAACCCAGCGTTCAATTTCTGGCAGGGCTTTTTCTGAAATCATGATGATGTGAGCCTGACAAGCACGAGGTTCTGCTGGTGGCTCTTCTGGGCGACTGACGGGGGTGTAGGTGCCAGTTTCTAGCAAATTAGCCAGAGTTGGTAACAGTTCTTTTGGTAGTTCCTGAATATTGTTGAGCAGCAATGTGCCTTGTCCGAGGGCTTCAATTAACCCGGGTTTACCGCCAGCACGGCCGAACAGTTCTGCTCCACTGGCTTGCACTGTGCTGCAATCCACCTTAATCACGGGTTCTCGTCGATAGGCGGAACCAAAGTGAATCAAAGTGGCTATATTGTCTTTTTCCAGTCCGGGTTCACCGAAAATGAGGACAGACTTGCGATCTTCTGCTGCCTTTTTAATTTGCTGTCGTAATCGCGTAGCAAAGCGGCTTTTGCCAATAATTCCGCGTCTAGCCTTGGTTACTAGGTAGGGGCGCAGAGTAACTTGGCGTTCTTGCTCGTAGCTTAACTGAGAGGACAGCTTGGCGAGTTCAGCGGCCAGTTGTGGTGAGAAAGCTTCACGAATTTCAGAGTATTGGCTTAGTAATTCCTGGAACTTGTCGGCAGGTATTGCCCATAGGTGAGATTCGCTTAGAGTTTTGGCTGTTCTTTGAGCAGGTTGATCGAATAGTAGCTCTTGTAAATGAATGACGGCACCAGGGAGCAAACTCATTGCCCAAACAGGGCTAGTTTGGCTGGCGCGATCGCTCTCCATACGCCCTGATTCGAGAATATAGAGATGGTCAACAGGAGTATCTTCGAGAACTAGGCGAGTGTTGGCACTCACCACTCGTTTTTCCATGACTTGTGCGATCGCGTTGAGCACTTCCTCTGAAAGAATGCCAAAGGCTGTTCGTTCTTGTAGCCAAGTTACCAAGTCTGGAAAGGTCATAATTCGCCCACCATTAAAACTTGGCTTATATTCTAGCGATTAAACAATAACTAAGCTGCTGTACATTTACGCACAGCCTATTTTAATTACTCGTTTTTTGTTGACTGTTGACTGTTGACTGTTGACTGCTGAGAGTTAACGAATTTCTTTTCAACAGTTCACTCGCAACAAATGATTCAACTACGAGACTCCCTAGATTTTTGATAGAGCTGATCGAGCATTGCTTCTACATCGGGTGGGAGAGAAGTAAAATGAATGCAAAAACTTGAATTGTCTGCTTCTTTTTTCAATACTTTTGCATAGATATCTTCACTGACTTTTCTGGGGTTACTTGGGCTTAATAAATTGAGTTTGATATTGCTTAGTGGCTCTGGTAATGCATTCCCTGCCTCGATATCTGAGCGCAGTTCAGCTCCTTTTGCTGAAAGCTTGACTAAACTCCCCTTGAACAATGAATCATCAATGTGCTTGCCATCTAAAAGGGCGTAGTGGAATTGCAAGCATATTTCTTCGGGAAGGTCAAATAAAACCTCTTCTTCTTGAGTTATAAAGAGGTTATGTTTTCCATGTATTCCCCCAATATCATAGATGGTAATAGGTTGTTTAACTCCTTTCGGTTGGACTTCTTTTGTTTCATCAATTCTCACGATTGATTCAACGTCTTTTAACGTCGATTCAGAAATGAGAATTTGACCCCCTACTGTATAGGATTCAATGCGATAAGTTAGGTTGACATGGCTACCTATAACACTGTACTTAGTGCGTTTCTCTGAACCAATATTCCCTACCACAACTTCGCCTGTGTTAATGCCAATGCCCATTTCTAATTCTCCAACGTTCAAATCTTTCATCTTTTCATTGATGGCAGGCATGGCTAACTGCATGGCAACGGCACAAGCAACGGCTCTTTCGGCATCGTCTTCTCTAAGGGTAGGGGCACCAAATAGGACTAAAATTCCATCACCCATGAACTCATCAATAGTTCCCTGGTATTGACTAATTACCTCTGTCATGCACCCCAGATAAATATTGAGAATTTTGACAACCTCTTCTGGCTGCAATCGTTCGGCTATGGCTGTAAATCCTCTTAAGTCAGAGGTGAGGATGGTAATTTTTCGCCTATCTCCACCCAGTTGCAAGCCTTCGGGGCTTTCTAGTAAGCTAGCTACGACTTCATCGGTTAGGTAACGCCCAAAGGCTTTACGAATTTCGCGAGCGGTGCGGGCAATGTAGGCGGTGATTGCGATCGCCGACCCAGATAACGCTAAGATTGGTGGCACAACAGGTATCCACCAACCGCCTAAGAACGCCACATAGGTGCTACCTAGCAAAATGCCTCCAGCCATCACTGTGGCAAAACCTCTATAAAATGACAATTTGCCAACGCCGCCAGCGTATCGACTCTGCCAACTGAGCACAGCACCTACAGTAGACCATAGGACAATCCACAAAATCTCTACAGGTTCAGACCAAGTCTTGATTAAAGGGCGTCCGTCTAATGCTGTACTAATCAGTTGGCTGGTGATGTTGGCTAAAACTTCTACTCCAGGAGTGCGCTCTGGGGTGGTAATGCGATCGCCACTGTAAGGAGTATAGAAGAAATCATTCAAGCTAGTTGCGGTGGAACCGATCATAATAATGCGATCGCGTCCCCACTCTCCTGGAATCTTATTTTCCAGCACATCCGTCATCGACACCGTGCGGAAACTTCTAGCCGGCCCTCGATAATTCAACAAAATCTGGTAGCCCGCATCATCCACACGGACATAGCCGCCATCATCAGCTTTAAAGCGTTCAAAGATACCTTTTCCCCACTGAAAAGCATTGGGGTCACTCTTTACCGCTTGAGGCACAAGCTTTTGAGCGTCGAGATAAAGCCCCGCTAGTCTCATACTAAAAGAGGCCACTACGTTACCCTTTTTTTCCAGATACAGCAAAACTCGACGCTGTTTCCCGTCAGGATCTACCACAACGTTATTAAAGCCAACTTGATCTAACTTGTTCAGAACAGGTGGAGGGGCGACAGCAGAATTAGGGTTTTGCACATCAATTTTTTCAATGCCAATCAAGTTAGGTGTCGTTTGAAAAACTTTCACCAAGTCAGCATTACCGGGTTCAACGGGTAAATCTCGATACAAGTCAAGACCAATTGCTCTTGGATTTTGGGCTTTAATTTTCTCTAGCAGCTTAGCCAGCACCGCATCGGGAATTGGCCACTGTGCTGCTTTTTTTAAATCCTCCTCACTAATGCCAACAATCACAATTCTTTGATCAATCGGTTCTAGCGGACGCCAGCGAAAAGATTGGTCAAGCGCCGCCCATTCCCAAGGCTGCAACCAGCCGAGAAACCGTAGGGCAATGACCATGCCAGCGACTGTCGGAGCAACTGTCCAGACACCCCGCCATTCCCAAATCTGTTTTTGCAGCTGTTTCCACATAGAACTTTCAGCGATTCACTTTGAAGGTTAAAAGCAGTTTTTAAGAATTGTGTGTTTTACGCACTGAGATATAGCGGTTTTCTAATTGTCTGAACTCTGGGGTACGGGCACTGCTGTGCCGAGCCTCTAGAATCGGTGTACTCTCATCAATGAACGTTATGGAGACGTTAAGGTGCTGAATTTCCGGAAACGAACTGAGTGCTTCGGAAGTACCTTAGCAGAACTCTGAGGGGCAACATATGTCAATCAAGCTACGCATTGCTACGTTCAACTTAGAGAACCTGGACGACAAGCCGGGGGAGAAGCCAACGCTAGATGAGCGCATCGCCGTTATGCGACCCCAACTCCTTCGGCTCAATGCTGATATTCTGTGCCTCCAAGAGGTTAATGGTCAGGAGGAATCGGGACAGCCTCGACGAATCTTGGCTCTGAAAAAACTTTTAGAGGATACACCCTACAATGACTATAACCAAGCGACCACAACCACTGTAGACAAAGGGCAAGTCTATGACGAACGTAACCTCGTCATTCTCAGTCGCTTTAATATTATCGAATACCAACAGTACAAGCACAAATTCGCTCTAGCCCCTTTATATCGAGCAGTGACGGCGAACCCACCTGAGCAAGAAGCCCAGGAAGTGACTTGGGAGCGACCCATCCTGCACGCCAAAATTCAGCTACCTGGCGATCGCGCGATCGAGGTAATTAACGTACACCTGAAATCCAAACTACCAGCCCCCATTTCAGGGCAAAAACTCGACAACTTTACCTGGAAGACTTCTTCTGGCTGGGCTGAGGGATTTTTCTTGGCTTCGATCAAACGAGTCGGACAGGCACTAGAGACACGCATCCTAATTGACAAGCTGTTTGATGCCAACGAGGATGCACTGATTGTCGTCTGTGGCGATTTCAATGCAGAAATTGATGAAGTGCCTGTAGAAGCGATTCGCGGAGATGTCGAAAATACAGGCAATGGTCAGTTGGCTAAACGTGTCATGGTGCCCTGCGAAAGAACCATCCCTGAATCTTCTCGTTTCTCGCTACTGCATCAGGGTAAAGGGCGGATGTTAGACCATCTGCTAGTATCTCGGAGACTGCTAGGGTCTTACAGAGGTTCGGAAATTCATAACGAATTACTGCACGACGAATCACTTGCCTTTGCCACCGACAAGCTTTATCCAGAGTCAGACCACGCACCAGTTATCGCAGAATTTGAGCTACCAGATGGCAGTTTGTGACCTGTCTTGAAAATAGGGAGTCGGGAGTCGGAAGTCGGGAGTCGGGAAAGAGAAATTTTCATCCAATGTTCGTGCGTGTTCTTTTACAAACAACAAACAACAAACAACAAACAACAACAATTTTGAAGCTAATTATCGAATAAAAGGAGAAATTGTATGTCACTTAGCGATGGTTACGTTGTTCTGAAGTGTCGGGCTGTGGGTAGTCAGACGGAAAGAGAGGATGACGAGAGTCCACACTATCAAGTTCATGTGAAAGACGATCAGCACCAATATCGTATTGCGATTAACGTTAAGTCGGTTCAGGAACCTTACGATCTGCTGTACTTCGTAGACGACAATTTTAAACACCCTATCACTGAGCGCTTAGAAGAGTTAGCTTTTGGTCTTCATAAGGTTAAGGAGTCCGATCGCAAAGCTGGAGGAATTACGCTGGACTACATCCGGGGAAATCTCTTTGAGGTTACTAAGATGAAGCCCTTGCCAGCCAACAAGCCTGGACTAGACGATGACCTCAACGATCTGATCGACTTGTTCATCCAGCGAGCAATCAAAAGTAACGACAAGGCCGTTTTGTATGCCTTCGGAGAACCTTGGGGGCCTGACGAGAGTAAGGTTGAAAAAATTTTCAAATTCCGGCCTGACCAAGGTGTTCATAATATCCATATGAACCAAGGTAGCAGTGGCAAGTTCGGGAAAGAAAATGGTGTCTACCAAGACGGCGGATTGCTGATACATTTCCCAGACCGAAATCAATGGGTTGCGGGGTTCTTTGCATTCCAGTCTCAGGCATTCCATACTGACGACACTACTGGTAACCCACTGGATGTACCGGGTCCCTCACCAGATAAGGACGTTCCTCAGGTAGATGGGACGGTTCGGATTGTTGCTGCATTGGTGAATCCTCCTGGCGACGATGTAGGCAAGGAGTCAGTCACCTTAATTAATGCCTCGCCCGATACGGTAGACCTTAATGGTTGGGCATTAGCCGATCAGTTGAAGCGGAAACACCTCTTAAAAGGAATCAGCCTTAAACCCGGTGCAGTTGTCACAGTGCCTTTGACCGGACAAGACATCCAGCTTGGGAATAACGGCGGAATTATCACCCTTCTTGATAGCAAAGGCATCAAGATTGATGGTGTCTCCTACACCAAGGATGCAGTTAGGAAGCAAGGCTGGACAATCGTATTTTGATCTAAGGCGACCTTAGTCCTGGTTGTTGGTTGTTGGTTGTTGGTTGTTGGTTATTTGTATTTTTTACAGACAACCAACAACGGCGACTTTTGGGATTTTTTGTAATGTTACAATCTCAGCCTTCTCCTGTTGAACCCTGCAATTTGTGAGCCGTCCTTAGGATTTGCCCTGCTAGAATTGCAGCCCCAAATCCATTATCAATATTGACGACACCCACTCCAGCAGCACAAGAGTTGAGCATTGTCAACAGAGGCGCTAGACCGCTAAAATTTGCGCCATATCCCACGCTGGTGGGCACAGCAATCACCGGACAATCGGCTAAACCAGCAACAACACTGGGCAATGCCCCTTCCATACCAGCAATCACAATCAAGACATTGGCTTCGGCAATTACCTGCCGATTATTCAGTAATCGGTGAATACCAGCAACTCCAACATCCCACAGACGCCGCACTTGAAAACCACATAGTTCAGCAGTAATGGCGGCTTCTTCGGCTACTGGTAAGTCAGATGTCCCGGCACAGATGAGACTGATTATTCCTGAATAGGTAGGTTCAAGTGTTTTAGGAGTAATGGCACATATTCGCGCTGTTGGGTAATATTGAATGCCTGGGACTTTTTCTTGCAGCTTGGCAAAGACATCAGGCTCAATCCGTGTCGCCATTATTGGTACGATGTCGGGTGCTGCTGCATCGCGCATCACCTCCATAATCTGGGCAATTTGGTCAGGTGTCTTACCTGGCCCCCAAATTACTTCAGGAAACCCAGTTCGTAATCGGCGGTGATGATCGATTCGGGCAAAATCGCCTACTGTCTCATAGGCTAAGTGCTTCAGTTTCTCTAAGGCAACAGCTGGCTTAACTTCTCCAGCAGCAACAGCTTCGAGTAGGGATTGTAGGGCTTCAGGTTGAGTCACAGAATCAGCTATTAGTAAGCAGAGTAATGGGTTTTAGATTTTAACCAAATACCTAGTACTCTACACCTATTCTTTATGATGCTTTCATCTGGTGAAGCACCTGCCTGATTACGTCTGATGGTACTTGATCGGTAACAGTTACCGCGCCAATCTGAGTCGGAAGCACAAATCGCACTTTACCATCTTTGACCTTTTTGTCAGTTTGCAGAGTATCAATAATCGCTTCAATGTCCAGCACACTGGGCAATTGGGTAGGCAGTCCTGTTTTCTCAATCAGGGCGTCTTGGCGTTCGGCCTCAGCTGCATTCCACATCTTGAGTTGAACCGCAATTTGACCAGCAGCAACCATGCCGATCGCAACTCCTTCTCCATGATTAACTAGTTTATAACCCGTCAAGCTCTCTACCGCATGACCAATGGTGTGGCCGTAGTTAAGAATTGCTCTCAAGCCCGCTTCTTTCTCATCCTTGCTAACAACATCGGCTTTCGCTTGGCATGAGCAAGAGACAATCAGTTCTAACAAATCCTCATCCACATAACGCAGTTGGTCAAGACGTTTAGCTGCCTCCAGCTTGGCAAATAGTTGAGCATCCCAAATAATGCCGTACTTAATCACCTCTGCCATCCCCGCCCGAAATTCTCGTGGCGGCAAAGTCTGTAATACTGAAGGGTCAATTAAAACAAATCGCGGTTGGTAAAAAGCACCAATCAAATTCTTACCTTGAGGATGATTGACACCTGTCTTGCCGCCTACTGCGGAATCAACCATCGCTAAAAGTGATGTCGGTACCTGTACCAAATTAATCCCCCGTAGCCAAGTGGCGGCAGCAAAACCAGCCATATCACCAACTACTCCACCCCCTAGAGCAACTATTGTAGAAGAGCGTTCTAGGCGGTTTTGCAGAGCAATATCGTAGATTTTTTGGATGGACTTGAGAGTTTTGTAGCGTTCACCAGCCGGGAGGGTGCAGCTAGAGACTTCAAATCCAACTAACTCCAAAGCGGCGATCGCTCTTTTCCCATATTTCTTAAAAATTACTGGATTTGACACCACTAAAACTTTTTTACCCAGTTTCAGACGACTCATCCAAACCCCCAAATCGTCTAAACCACCCGCCACGCTTGGCGCTGAATCTGACGGGTTTGTTGAGCGATCGCTACTACGTTTAGCTATTGCAATTTCATAAGGCTGTTGCGGTACATCAACGCGAATTACAGATTTCATGAGCCAGACCCTTTTCCCAAGCAACCGTGGGCTGTATTCTATCCCACTAAATGCTTCTATCAAACATCAATATAATAATTGTCCATCTCAAGAGTAGTAAGTATGAATTCGACAACGGGCACGACATATCGTGCCCCTACAAGAGACGAGATGTCGTAAAATCAGGTTACTGGTGAGGCAATAGTAACCGCTGTTGTTGACTAGACTTTTTGATTCTAAGTTGTTGTGGAGAAATAAAAATGTCTGGAGTCGTCGCTTACTTTTTACTCTTAGGTGGTGCTACGGGCGTCGCTCTAGGGTTATTTTTTAGTCTGAAGGCTGTCAAGTTGATTTAAATCTTAGGGTTGAAGGTTGTCAGGTTGGAACGTTAGACACTATCAACTTGCAACCTGTTAACCTTCAACTTTCTAACTTGTTAAACCTTGACCGCTTTTAAATTTTCCGGCATTCTTGACCGCTGAGATTTAAAGGTTGGACGCACCATACCTATTGTTTTTGGGAAAACTCCCACCAGTTGAGCGATCGCTTCGTCAGACAATTGGTCAATTATCTGAGGGTCGAAATATTGGTCAAGCCGACTTAAAATGTTGTGGGCACGCTGCAAGGGCACCCAACTCTCCATTGCCTTCTGAGTAAAGGTAATCCATTGTTGCCGTACAGCATACGCTTTCCTGCGATCGCTACGTGAGGCTGGATAAACTATCGATATTTTTCCCACAGGAATCACTCGACGACAATCTACATCAAATGGCCCACCGACAGCGGCACCGGGTCCTGCCAGTTCAGCATGGTGGCGATGACAGATAACGATCGCGTTGCCAGGTGTACCATTCACCCTGAACAGTTGCCCACTCTGCAACTGATTCAAGATTTCAGTGGTTTTAATTATCGGTCTACGAACAAGAGCTTGATCTGTCATAGTAAATTGCAGAACCAGGCTATTCCCTTCAAGTTTTATTTAATTGATCCACAACGGATAGTGTTGATTTTTTAAGCTGTTGAACCGCTTTCCAAGTGCTTTCCCAACCTAGTCTCTCAAAGAAGCCTATGCAATGAGCGGTCTTTAAGTATGGGTAGAAGTCTTTTATTAATCCTACACGACCAAGACTGAGAAAATTTAGGTTTTTTGAGTTTTTATGTAAGAAGTTGATAAAGATATCTGTAAAGACTTGATAAAGAGAGTTGGCAGCAGATTGCCATACCGAAGGACACTATTGCTTTCGGGTGCATCCCGTTTTTGCAAATCGGTAGTGCGAACTCTCCGGTTCGCGTACACTCAGGCGAGCTCTCCGGCTCGCACTCAAATATTCTTGCTGGCATTGGGATGCTCCCTTGCTTTCCACTAGGCTAAGCACTGCTAGCGTTATATCAATACTTTTATCCGCGTTAAGTTGTACCGCTTGCGGTATAAGTTGTTAAATTACCGAATACTAGCTTTGAAGGAACCGATCGCGATTGATCGCGCCTCAAGAGAGCTAACCGTTTGCGATCGCAAAACTCTCTGGATGAAGCACTTTAACCCAAGTAAATTAGCGTCGATGGTTCTGGAGGCAATCGCGCTTTTTTTGCTAAACTTTGTCCGTCATATAATAGCTTGCGCCTTTTCCTTCACTAGTAAGCTGCCATTAGCATCGACACTCAAGTCTTGCCCTGGAACAAAGCCCTTGCCAATCAAATGCTTGTAGAGTGTGAATGAAGTTATATTTTGAATTTCTCGCATGATATCTGCGGGAATCAAATTTTCTACTGACCATGCCACTGATTCCGGGTCAAACCAGAGTGTTCGCTGAATACTCACAAGCAAAACACCAGCTACACATTCAAGCGTTAGTTGAGTTCTTAGATGTGCAATCAGGGCTGCTCCAATTTGAGAGTTACGGCTCATCATGGCCATCACTATCTTGCCAGTTTCTACGTCTAAATTAAAAGAGTTCATACTTGGCTATTGAGTTTCCTAGGTAAGGTGAGCTTGCCTATGGTCTCCTCAGGAGATACATAGTTTTGCCAAGTATACCCAAAGATAGATAAAAAAATATATCTTTGGATAGGTGCTAAATATGTGGGTTTTCTAAAGTTTTTCTTGTACTGAGCCTCAGTAGCTAGACCGGAGAAAGGCATGAAAGAACCAAGCGGTAACCTTTGCCAGAGAAATTAAGTGGCTCATTTAGTGGCTACTATTTGTAGATATGTCAGGACTTGGTGAAGGGAAGGCGAACTTCATCTTAGGTTAAACAACTTTCAATTGTCGCCACAACTGATAGAGCCAGCGCGCTGAGGTGATAACCACCTTCTAGACCAAATAAAATACGACGAGTCAGTTGAAGACAGTAGTTAGTAAACAGCCCATAATCTTCTGGCTGTAGTGCAATACCCGCCAAAGGGTCAGCCGCATTAGCATCGTAACCTGCGCTGACAATTAGTAAATCTGGCTGAAAATCTTGGAAAAATGGCATAACTTTGTGTTCAAACATTGGCTGGTACTGGGCCACTGTGCTTTCTGGTGCCATGGGCAGATTTAGTACATTGTTGTGGAAGCCCCGTTCAGTGGCTTTACCCGTGCCAGGATAGCAAGGAGATTGATGCAGCGAACAATAAGCAATTCGGGCATCGTTCTCAACAATGTCTTGGGTGCCATTGCCATGATGAACATCCCAGTCTAGAATCCCAACTCTTTGAATACCTGGTTGTTCTAGAGCATAGTAAGCTGCGATCGCCGCATTAGAAAACAGACAAAACCCCATCCCCATATTCCGTTCAGCATGATGCCCAGGGGGACGCGCCAGGACAAAGGCTGGATTGTTAGTCGCGAGGACTTTATCTATCCCATCTAACCAAGCATTCACCGCCAGCATTGCCACATCGTAACTGTGGACAGAAACTGCTGTGTCAGCGTCAAGCAGTCCACCGCCACGACTGGCTATTTGCTGAACTGTCTCGATATAGCTTTGGTCATGAATTTGTTGCAGTAGAGGCAGTACTGGACGAGTCTCTACTGGTGTCGGCAGCTGCCACTCAATTTTGTCAGCCCAAGGCGCAGCTTTTAAGGCATTCACAATTGTAGTCAAACGTTCTGGTCGTTCTGGGTGAAAACGTCCATTGTCGTGCTTGAGAAACTCATCCGAGTAAATAACTGGCAACATAGTCTGAGCTAGAGGGAGAGCTTTGAACACATTTGAGAGTTCTCTTCACGATAACAACCCTGCCGCATAGCGATCGCGTTCCTCTGTCTTTCTTCTGTTGTAGGGGCGTATAGCTATACGCTCTTACCATATTTCGTGTCTGTGCGTAGGTCCTGTAGTTGACATAGAGCATATACAATACAAACACTTCTGTATCTTTTGTTTCAGTTAGCATAAATAGTATAAATACTCGGTATTTTGGCTTCGCGACATAATCAGGAAACAACCGTGCCACCAAAGAAGCTTCCCAGTGCTGATAAAACTCAACGTTGGACAATCCCTCAGCTTTCTGGACTGATAAAGCGTAATCCTTTAATAATTTCTCGTTGGGTTCTACGTTGGACTCTTGTAGGTACAGTAAGTGGCTTATTTGCTGGGTTGTACTGGAGTGTTCTAGAGCTACTGACTCACGAACTCAGACAAGTTCAGGGTTTGAGTCTGCTAATTATGATGCCATTAGCCGGGTTAGTCCTGGGTTTAGTAATTCATTTTCTAGGAAATCCTGGTGAGATTGCCGTGATTGTCGATAATATTCACTTTCGCGGTGGACGACTAGATACTCGCAAAAATCCTTCAATGATTCTCTCTTCCCTCGTCAGCATATCGGCTGGAGGGAGTGCTGGCCCTGAAGCACCACTGGTACAAGTAACTGGTTCGTTTGGCACATGGATTGCCGATCGCTTCAAACTGGAGGGTGAGGACGTCCGAACACTGAGTTTAGCAGGGATGGCGGCTGGGTTCACGGCTTTGTTTGGCGCACCTCTAGGCGGTGCTATGTTTGCCTTGGAGATTTTGCACCATCAACACGTTGTGGAGTACTACGAGGCACTGCTACCAGCTATTGTTTCGAGTTGCGCGAGTTATCTGGTTTTTGCTGCGATTACACACCTAGGAATTGCACCTACCTGGCATTTCCCTCAGTATGGTCTAAGCAATATCGATGACTTTGCCTTAGCTATTGTGTTTGGGATTATTGGAGCTATGGCAGGATGGGTCTTTATGGCAATTTTTCGGGGGTGCGATCGCTTATTCTCCCAAATCCCAAGCCCGATTTATCTACGGACAACATTAGCAGGTTTAGGACTGGGAACTCTCGCCACCATCTTCCCACTAACTCGTTATTTTGGACACGAACAGTTAAACGAAGTTATTACCACTAGCTTCTCTGCTATTTTCCTCTTAGCTCTGGCTGGTGCAAAAATGGCCGCAATTAGCGTTACCGTCACGGGTGGCTGGCGCGGTGGGTTTATCATCCCCATCTTCTTCACAGGTGCCTGCATCGGCAAAGCCGTAGCAATTTTGATTCCAGGACTCAATCCTGCTCTAGCCATGATTTGTACGATGGCTGCGCTCAATGCTGGAGTGACCCGAACACCTGTAAGTACAACCTTACTACTCACGAAACTGACCAATTTCAGCCCTTTTACGCCAATCCTCTTTGCCAGTTTGATTGGCTTCTTTCTTGCTCCCAAAGTGCCACTGATTGCCTCTCAACTTAAGGTTCAGCAAGAGCAGTTAAGCCAACCTAGCGAGTGAAAATTTTAAGACTGACGCCCGAGACAAGACATATGTAGGGGCGTATAGCCATACGCCCCTACTACAGATGGTGGTTTAAAGATTGACCCTTCGGCTTCGCTCAGGGTCAATTTGCCTAAGTCCTGAATTTTTGGATGTTAACAATTACGCCATATCAAGATGGCGCTTCCACCTGACTAACGTCCCAAGGTTGCTGAGGTAGCGTTAGTGCTAGTTGAGGTTCAACCGTACTGTTTGATCGGGTTATTTGGTGAGCTTAGGTATCACAAGGCTAAACAGGATGCCAAAGGCTAGCAAAGCAAAAACTTGTTCTCTTGTAAAAACCCTAGGGTTTGCGTAAGCCAGAATACCCAAGGCCACCAAAGCTATGATAATTTCCTTGGAAAGGAGATCGGGCATCACCAGAGTAGTAATGACTGCAAAGGCTATTAAAGCAACGATTGTTTCCATGTTTGGTGTTTTCTCCAAGGACAAATGCAGAGTCTACGCACATTGCGCGTCGGCATCCTGCGATTGTAAACGCTAACGCCCAGTAATCGCGCTTTTTACATCTTTTCAAAATATCTTAAAAAGGCACATAAGTCAGCTAGGAGCAGATTTTTAAATAGCTTCCTTGATTTGTAATTGTTCCACACCAATGTTCCCCCAGCGGTACTGGCTGAGAGAAGGGCTGTTGTGTTAAAATTTTAAAAGAAACTAGCATTATTTGGCAAATATTTGGGTGAAAAGCGGCATTTTTTGCAGCTTTTCGGCTTTTTTATGTCAAATTCTCAATTTTAATGGAGTTTTTCGTCCTATGAGTACCTCCCAGGAGCGGATTGTCCCGACAAATTTGCGGAACGAAATGCAACAGTCTTACCTGGAATACGCCATGAGTGTAATTGTGGGTCGGGCACTGCCAGATGCTAGGGATGGACTCAAGCCCGTACATCGGCGGATTCTCTATGCAATGCATGAACTGGGTCTTTCGCCAGACCGCCCGTTCCGGAAGTGTGCGCGTGTCGTGGGAGAAGTACTGGGTAAGTATCACCCTCACGGAGATACCGCCGTTTATGATGCCTTGGTGCGGATGGCTCAGGATTTCTCCATGCGATCGCCCCTGATCGACGGACATGGTAACTTTGGCTCAGTTGACAACGACCCCCCAGCGGCGATGCGTTACACAGAATGCCGCTTGCGTCCCATATCTACAGATGCCCTACTACAGGATATTGAGTCAGAAACTGTAGACTTCATCGATAACTTTGATGGTTCGCAGCAAGAACCACTAGTCTTACCCTCTCGCATTCCCCAGTTACTGCTCAATGGTTCTAGTGGAATTGCCGTAGGGATGGCCACCAACATCCCGCCTCACAACCTGGGAGAGTTGATTGATGGTTTAGTGGCACTCATCCACAATCCAGAGATTACAGATATTCAGTTGATGCAGTATGTTCCTGGGCCGGATTTTCCAACAGGGGGACAGATTCTAGGAACATCTGGTATCAAAGAAGCCTTCACGACAGGTCGCGGTTCAATTACGATGCGCGGCGTTGCTCAAATTGAAACGATTGAACATCGAGGGCGTCCTGACCGGGAAGCGATCATCATCACAGAGCTACCTTACCAAACCAATAAGGCAGCGATGATTGAGAGAATAGCCGAGATGGTCAACGAAAAGCGACTAGAGGGCATTTCGGATATTCGGGATGAAAGCGATCGCGACGGAATGCGAATCGTCATCGAACTCAAGCGTGATGCCTATCCGCGTGTCGTCCTCAACAACTTATACAAGCAGACGCCCCTACAAATGAATTTTGGGGCGAACATGCTGGCGTTGGTGAGAAATGAACCC
Source organism: Coleofasciculaceae cyanobacterium CTOTU46601 (assembly GCA_031970155.1). Classification (GTDB taxonomy): domain Bacteria; phylum Cyanobacteriota; class Cyanobacteriia; order Cyanobacteriales; family Coleofasciculaceae; genus DALYIW01. The sequence goes on from DALYIW010000099.1 coordinate 17,128, forward strand.
CAGCTACTGACACTCAAGCAGTTTTTGGAAGTCTTCCTAGATTTCCGCATCGAGACAATTACTCGGCGAACTCAATACGAACTGCGGAAAGCGGAGGAAAGAGACCACTTACTGCAAGGGCTATTGATTGCTTTAAACAACCTGGATGCGATTATTGAACTCATTCGCCGCGCCGCTGATGCCCCTACAGCCAAGGCAGAGTTGATGGAGATCTATGGTCTTTCAGAAGCACAAGCAGACGCCATCTTGCAAATGCAGCTGCGACGCCTGACAGCATTGGAAGCAGAGAAAATTCAAGCTGAACACGATGAGTTACAAGCTCGCATTGCCGACTTGCGTGACATCCTCGCCAACAGAAGTCGCATCCTAGAAATTATTGAAACAGAAGTGGGTCAGCTAAAAGCGACTCATGCTACGCCGCGACGTACAGTCATTCAACTGGTCGAAGGTGAACTGGATGACACCGACCTAATTGCCAATGAGAAAGCGGTGATTCTGTTGACTGAGCAAGGTTACATCAAGCGAATGCTAGTCAACGAGTTTGTCGCACAAGCAAGAGCAACTCGCGGCAAGGCAGGCACCCGGATGAAAGAAGATGACGGGGTTGAGCATTTTCTGACTTGTTGCGACCACGATAGTCTGTTGTTCTTTAGCGATCGCGGTGTTGCCTACTGCCTCAGAGCGTACCAAATCCCCGCCGCTTCTCGAACAGCACGAGGAGTGCCAATTGTCCAGATGTTGCCGATTCCTCGCGATGAAAAAATCACATCGGTTGTGCCGGTGTCTGAGTTCACCGACCATGAATATCTAGTGATGTTGACTCGCAAAGGTTACATCAAGAAAACAGCGTTGGATGCCTTCAGCAATATCCGGGCAAATGGATTGATTGCAATTTCTTTAGAAGAAGGTGACCAGTTGCGGTGGGTGCGTCGCGCTAGTGAAGGAGACAGCATTATCATTGGATCGCGTAAAGGGATGGCGATTCACTTCAAGACTGACCACGATCAACTACGTCCTCTGGGTCGTGCCACGCGGGGGGTCAAGGCGATGAAACTGCGATCGCATGACGAACTGATTAGTATGGACGTTATCTCCGGTCAAGTCGTTGATCGTCTGGCTTCAATCGCTGACACAGAAGAAGTATCAGCTGAGTTGGAGGAGGAAACAGAAGACCTCAATGCTGTTACCGTTAGCGATAGCGAAGATGCAGCGACAGAGGAGCAGGAGTTAGTTGAAACAGCAGGGCAAGGGCCTTGGGTTCTGGTTGTAACGATGGGTGGTTATGGCAAGCGGGTGCCAGTGTCTCAGTTCCGGCTGCAAAATCGAGCAGGTATGGGAATTCTAGCAACCAAGTTCCGCAAAGCTAAAGACCAGCTGGCGGCACTAAGAGTCGTCAATGAAGGAGATGAGCTATTGATGGTTACCAGTCGAGGTATCATCATTCGTCAGGCAATTGGTGCCATTTCACCCCAATCCCGGATGGCGACGGGGGTAAGAGTGCAGCGACTAGATGAGGATGATGCGATCGCTGCTGTTGCCTTGGTGCCTCTATCCGGTCAAGAAGAGGAAGCAGAAGCACTAGAGGAAGCGTTGTAATGCCAATTCTCTAGCCATCATTGGTCAGCGAACAGCCTGAAATCTGAGCGCTGTTCGCTGATAGCTCAAGGCGAGAACATTAGCTTTTAGATGGCAATTTGTATTAGACTACCGCTACTCTGACTCAGCTTTCGCGCTTATTTCAGAGGCGATCGCACTTTTCCCTGGTTCACTGCTTCAAGTTGCTATGCGACCTAAACATCCCTGGCTGAAAAAATGTCTGGAACAGCTTGAGAAGCTGCCTCAGATTTGCGCGACAGCCACTACTGAACCGTATGTTTATGAAGAAATATTAGCAGACGGGAAACTGACGATTGAAACAAGCAACTACAAGATTAACTATATTTTTGTAATTAAGAGCGGAATCACTGCCGATACGTTGGACTTGCAGTTTGAATATCTACATCATTTCAGCAATCGTCTTTATGCTCCAAACCGTCCTCTGTTAATAACGAATGATTTATCAGATTTTGTTATCGATCAATTTCTCGAAAAAAATATTGAGTTTCTTGATACAAACGGCACAATTTATCTGAATAATCCAACGTTCTATATTCTTGTTCGGAACTCTACTCGTCAAACTCAGAAGGCAAGTTCATCTAACAACTTAACAACAAGCACTCTCAAGCTTGCCTTCACTCTACTGCAAGATCCGCAGCGTTTGATAAAGTCTGATCAAAATCGCTTAGCAGAACTCACAGGTATAGATACGAAGACTGTTTCACGAGGGTTAGAAAGCCTTCACAACTTGGGTTATCTACAGCGTCTACCAACGGGGGACTATTTAATTTCAGACTACAACAAGCTTTTAGAACGCTGGGAATTGGGTTATGTAGAAAATCTACGACCATCTTTGTTGATTGAAACATACCGTCCGTTAAAGCGACAAATTTTTTCAGAAATTTCGGATGAAATGATTAAGTTTGCTGCCTCTAATAATTTACTGATTGGTGGGGAATTGGGAGCAGCGATTTTAACACAGTACTTAAGACCTATCGGGACTGTTTTACACATCCCAGAAGAACAGAATTATCGTAAACTAATGGTAAATCTGCGTTTGGTGCCCGATCCACAGGGCAATATTAGTTTCTTCCATCAATTTGGAAAGCGGAATCGCTGGTGGTTACACCAAGAACCTGATCCAATCGCTGATCCGCTTCTACTTTATGCTGAATTAATGATGATTCCGGACGATCGCTTGAAAGAAACTGCTCAACGACTCTACGAGAAATACATTGTCTATCGACGGAATCGAGCAGAAGAACTCAGGACTTACACAAGTAGGCTAGATATAGTGTTCTAGCATCATAGAGCTTCTCCAGATATGCTGAGCGCTCAAGATAAGCAAGTTTTGACTGAACTCAAAGCTATTTTCGATGCTTTGAATTTACCAATGCTCCTAGTAGGTGCGGGGGCTAGGCTGATTATTTTTGATAACCGATACAACATTCAAGGACGCAGTACCAAAGATTGGGATGTCGCCATCCCTATAGAAAATTGGTCAGATTATCAAGTGTTGCGAGATTGGTTGACCCAAGGAGATTCTCCTCGCTTTATGACTACGGAGAATTCTCATAAATTCATTCACCTGGAAACCGGAATTGCTGTGGATATTGTGCCCTTTGGGGAAATCGGCGAACCCGATCAGCAAATTGAATGGCCCGATAGCGGCAATCCCATGAATGTAGCAGGGTTTGCCGAAGCTCTAGTACACGCTAGCGTAGAAACCATTGATGACCTGGAGTTTCAGGTTGTTGATACTCCTGCATTGGTGGTGTTGAAGCTATTTGCCTGGGGCGATCGTGGAGAAAGAACCAAGAAAGATTTGGATGATATTGATTTTATCCTCAAGAACTATAGCGACGATGAGCGGGTCTACGCAGAACTGATAGATGAAATTGCTAACGGAGACATTGAGTATCTCGACGCGCCCATCTATTTACTCGGACAAGACATTCGCAGGATATTTCGGGATGAGACGGTAAGCCAACTCAACTCCCTTTTAGAGCAACTTGTACCAGACTCCGAGGATGACGTAGATGACTCACCAGAATATCGACTGATAGTTCTCCAAAGAGGAATTAAGCGAGTCATCTCCGAATGAATTGGACACACTGAGGTCTAGTAGCAGCCCGATCGCGCATCGCTTAGAATGATCGAAAAGCCATTGTAGAGAAAGCAGGATGGAACGCGGTGGCTCAAGATCGGGTAAGACAAACAATCAGGGAGCGCGTACTACCCAGCCCAACAAGCTATTATGCGCTATTGGGGTTACATCCGAGTGCGTCACCTATAGAAATCCGACGCGCCTATCGGGAATTGAGTAAGCGCTATCATCCCGATACTACTGACCTACCAGCCGCAACGGCAACTGCCAAGTTTCAACAGCTCAACGAAGCCTATGCCACTCTGAGCAATCCAGAACGGCGAATGGTATATGACCAGACAATTGGCTATTCACGCCTCCATGTGATTCAACCACCTTCAAACTTAAATACTCCGGTTAACCAACCCCGACGGACGTACTCGTCCTCAGCCTATCTTGACCCAACTGACCGCCCGCTCTCTGCTGGTGAAATTTTTGCTCTGTTCATTTTGGCCTTAACTTTTGTGGGTTGCTTGCTGTTAGCGATCGCCATTGGTTTAACCCGAGGAGAATCAGCTTTCCAAGTTTCTGAGCCTAGCAGCAGTAGCTTACCAAAACGCCAACAGCTGAGACCTCACCAGCCCAAAGCACCCGCTGCTGTTGAGTCTCGGCTGCTGTCAGCGGTGCCTTTGGCGATCGCCGATGCTCCCAAAATTCCTGAATTAAACATGCTGAAAAATATCAATCCGTAGCACTTTGCCGTTTGCCATGGCTTGAGCAGCTTACAACGTTAAATCAACACGCACTGCCCTTACAAACTCAAAACGCCAAACTTCATATGACCCTTCCGTCAGCTGAGACTCCCTTATATAACCATCCCCTCCATGAAATTGAGCAGTGGCTGAAAGCACAAGGATGTGAACAAGACCGCGACGACTTACACTGTTGGCATGTTGAGCGACCCAGTTGGAAAGCTGATCTATGCTTGGAGGTTGAAGAGCTAACCGTGCGCTATCTTGCCGCAGGTGAAGGCGGACGAGATATTCAACGCTCCTTCAAGTACTCTCTGAGCCGTAGAGATATAGAAGCTGCTGTTTTTTCTGGACCGTAAGGGTTGAAGGATGAAGTATGCAAGATCAGAATACCTCATCTACCAGTTGCAAGGAGTTTTCCACAGACTTACGCTTACTTAACCTTTGAGGCACCATCTGTAGGGGCGTATAGCTATACGCCCTTACCATATGTCGCGTCTTGATCGTAAATCTCGTTCAACTCCCACCAACCAATAACCAGCAAATCTTGGTGGGTTTAGAAGATAACCTGCACCCTAAACGAACCTTCAACTTTAGACTTTTCCAAACCTGCGATCGCGCTGTTGATAAGCAGACAATGCCTGATGAAACGCAACTCGGTCAAAATCAGGCCATAGGGCATCTGTAATATAAAGTTCCCCATAAGCCATTTGCCAAAGCAGGAAGTTACTTAGGCGCATCTCCCCACTAGTGCGGATTAGTAAATCTGGGTCACACACATTGGCGGTGTAGAGGTGGCGTGAAAACAATTCCTCGTCAATCTCATCCGGTTGGAGGTGACCTTGCTGAACCTTTTTTGCTATTTCTCGACAGGCTTGCAAAATCTCCTGACGTCCTCCATAGTTAGTAGCAACGGTAAACTGAATGCCTCGATTGTTCTTCGTTTCATTCATCGAGCGCTCGATTTGTGCTTGCAGCGATAGGGGCAAATCCTCTAGATTTCCCACAAACTGAATCCGCACATTCTCTTTCATCATTTCTTGGAGTTCTCGCATCAGCACCCGCTCAAATAAAGTCATCAAAAACGTCACTTCCTCATGCGGACGCCCCCAGTTCTCTGTCGAAAACGCATAAGCTGTGAGTGCTTGAATTCCCCAATCGTTGCAGCAGCGCAGCAAATCTTTCAGGGCATCTACCCCTTGTCGGTGCCCCATAATTCGGGGCAGTCCTCGGCGTTTAGCCCAGCGACCATTTCCATCCATAATTACTGCCACATGTCTGGGCAGACGGTCTTGATCGAGGTCGCTTGGTAACTCTTGTAATATAGTAGGCATAGCAGTCATTTCTTCTCTCGAGAAGTTGATGACGGAAGACGGAGGAAACGCGAAACCACAGCCCAGCCCTTAGATTTGATTTTCCGACCTAAACTGCGTAAATCTGGGGCAACTGCCTCACGGTCTACAGAGGTCGAGAATCGAGCTTCTAGCAACTCTTTCAGTTTATTGCTAGTTAGTGGTCGGTTCAGTTTTCCTCTTTCCGCCAAGGAAATTGAACCTGTTTCTTCAGATACAACTATACAAAGGCAATTTTCGACACGCTCTGTAATTCCCATCGCTGCCCGATGGCGAGTACCTAGCTGTCGCGAGGCGGTGCGATCGGAAAGAGGCAAAATTACGCCAGCGGCAGCAACTCGCGAACCACGAATCAGCACCGCTCCATCATGCAATAACGTTGACGTCTGGAAAATGGTTTGCAGTAGTTCTTTAGAAACCTCAGCATTAAGCTGAACACCCGGAACAGATACATCCCGCTCATCAATCGGTCCATTGGTTTCCATTATCATCAAAGCGCCGACCCGATTTTGAGACAATTCTTTGACGGCGTCCACAATTTCATCAATCACACTGTTTGGTTTAGGGATTGGGCGTCGTTGAGCTTGAAATAACTGCGTGATTTCTCCTCGCCCTACCTGTTCTAGAAATCGACGAAACTCCGACTGAAAAATAACAGCCATCGCCACCGCTGAACCAACCACCAACTTTTCTAACACAAAACTCAACAGCGGCAATCCCAGTCGATTACTCAGTGCTGCCGCTAGCATCAGGACAATTAACCCCCGAACCATCCACAAAGTTCGGCGTTCCCCAATGATGAGGAGCACCATATAAGTTAGGGCTAGAACCAATCCGACATCGATGCTATGAAGCAAAATGGACTGAACCCAGCCAGGGTCAGCAATAGAACCCGACGACGACGGAGGCATTGAAATTCAATAAACAATTATCTATTGGAATGCTTGACTCTGGCTTGATTTTAGCCGGAGAAAGCAATTAGTTGTTAGTTATTGGCATCAACCTAATTAACACCTGTAGAAGCATGGAGTATCGGTTCGGGTTCTCCGAAAGGTAACAGTAGTGCAGTGTCAAGGCATATTTTAGGGGTAAATGTTCAAACACTCCCCCTATGTATTCCTTATAAAAGCTAGTCTTTAGAAACTAGTTGTTCTGGCAAACGATCCTGCCGAATTAAGTCCTGGTAGGTTTCCCGTTGCAAAATCAGGTGAGCGCCTCCATCGCTTACTAATACAGCTGCTGGACGGGGCAATCGATTGTAATTAGAAGCCATGCTGTAATTGTAGGCTCCAGTACTCATAACAACAAAGATATCTCCCGATTCAGTTTCCGGCACAGTGATGTCTTTAATCAGGATATCCCCCGATTCGCAGTGCTTACCAGCAATGGTAACGGTTTCTGTTAAGGGAGCTGACATTCGGTTAGCGACGACAGCACGATACACCGACTGGTAAGTAATGGGGCGAGGGTTATCTGACATGCCTCCATCAACGGCTAAATAAGTCCGCATATCTGGAATTACCTTACGGCTACCTAGGGTGTAAGCCGTAATACAGGCAGGACCAATTATTGATCGCCCCGGTTCAGACAAAACCTTAGGCAGAGGCAGCTGCTGCTCCTCACAGGCAGCGATGAGCGCTTCACAGACGCCCTTCACCCAGGCATCAATCGCCGGAGGATCATCCGATTCGGTATAACGAATACCTAAGCCACCTCCCACATTCAATTCTTGAACAGGCAGATCGTAGCTGGCGGCTTTACTCATACAATCGACTAAGACACCAGCGAGGTCTATGTGAGGTTGGCTTTCAAAAATTTGAGAGCCAATATGGGCGTGTAGACCGATACAGTTGAGTGTGGGGTGTTGGCTCACAAACGCAAAAACCTCCTCTAAAGCGTTGGGATCGAAGCCAAACTTGCTGTCGAGATGACCTGTACGAATGTACTCATGGGTGTGGCACTCAATCCCTGGAGTTAGCCGTAGCATAATCCGAATGGGTTGAGCAGCAGATGAAGTCATATCCACTAGGGTGTGTAGCTCCAACCAGTTATCTACCACAATCGTGCAGCCACTCTCGATCCCTAGCTCAAGTTCAGCACGAGATTTGTTGTTACCATGGAAATAGAGCTTGTTACCACTAACACCCGCTTGCAAGGCTGTGTAAAGCTCACCACCCGAAACGACATCTATACCCAAGCCTTCAGAAGCGGCGATCGCACAAACAGCCAGACAATTCCAAGCTTTAGAAGCATACAGTACCAGTGATTCACCCGGGTAGTAACTAGCAAAAGCATTCCGATACTGCTGACAAGCGGTTCGTAGTGTCACCTCATCTACGATATAAAGAGGGGAACCAAATTGCTCCACTAACGTCGTTACGTCACAGCCACCAATTTCTAAACAGTCACGGCTGTTAACTTGGGCTGTCAGAGGCAGCAATTCCTGATTGGGCGATCGACTCGCGGGGGAGTTTGTGGGTGAGGAAAGATACTGACGAAAAGAATTTTGAACCCCAGCCGGATAACTCGATACCATAATGTAATTATTGTCCTTGGTTGGCTTTACAAACGGAACTTGCATCTCGTTAATCAGTGTACAATTGAGGGCTGTGACTTTCTTAGAACTTAAGCCGCTAACAGCAGAGCAGCTGGATGCAGCAGTGGAACTAGACCAACTGTGTTTCGGTGGGCTTTGGACGCGGGCGGGTTACGAGCGAGAGTTAGATAGCCCCAGCAGTCAACTGCTGGTTTTGGAAGCGCGTCAAGCGTCGAAAGACTCTGGCAATCTGAGTCAATCGTCCGAAAATTTAACTCAAAGCTCTCAAAGGGCGGGTTTTGAAGCCGCCCCAATTACTCAAAACTCTATTGTGGGTTTAGGTTGTTTTTGGGCAATTTTAGAGGAGGCGCATATTACTATTCTTGCGGTGCATCCAGACTACCAGCGTCAAGGCCTGGGTCAATTTTTACTATATGCTTTGCTGCGAACTGCCAAAAAGCGTAAGTTAGAGAGGGCAACCCTAGAGGTCAAGCCAT
>DALYIW010000100.1:0-7870 GCA_031970155.1 Coleofasciculaceae cyanobacterium CTOTU46601
ATTGCTGATTTAAACGCTACTGCTAGTAGTAGGGTGGGCAGTGCCCACCTTACATATAGAGGTTCTGCGTAAGTCCTGCCTGTTTGTGAGAGCTTCTTCAAGCAACTTGTTGTAGCAACGGAACTCGGTCTCAATACTTGCTAAGCCATAGGGCTTTATCTGTAGAGCTGCGGCTTTTGACGTTATCATAAAAGTTTAAACTCTTGCCAACTGCCTCAACCCGCACTGGCATCGGGCATGAAATCGGCAAATCTAATGGCTAATCCAATTCAGTGGGCAAACGCCTTATCAACACGTCCATCTTTGGAAGCTGCGATCGCGGAAGTCATAGACCGCGTTCAGCAGTCATTGACCGCTGAGCCTGACTTAGGGCTAGTGTTCATTTCCTCTGCCTATGCAAGCGAGTATTCCCGCCTCATGCCCCTATTCAAAGAGCGGTTATCCGTGCCAGTGCTGATTGGCTGCGGTGGAAGTGGGATTGTAGGCATGAACCAGCAGGGCGAAGCTCAAGAACTTGAAGAAGAACCAGCTCTCAGTCTGAGCTTAGCTCATTTGCCTGAAGTTGACGTTCACGCTTTTCACATCCCCGCCGAAAACCTACCCGACCTAGATAGCCCTCCATCTGCCTGGGTAGAGTTAGTTGGCGTTCCACCCCAAAACCAACCTCAGTTTATTTTGCTGGCCGACCCCTTATTTGCTGGAGTCAATGACCTACTTCAAGGACTAGATTTTGCTTATCCGGGGTCAATCAAGGTTGGAGGGCTGGCCAGTGCTAGTGCGATGGGTGCCCCAAGTGGTCTGTTTTGCAACTATAAACTCTACCGCGATGGAGTAGTAGGAGTAGCTTTAAGTGGCAATATTGTGATCGAAACAATTGTGGCACAAGGCTGTCGCCCTATTGGCCCAACGTATCAGGTGACGGCCTGCGAACGGAACATTGTGATGGAATTGGCTGTGCAGGATGATACAAATACCACAACTAGCGATGCTCAGTCGCGTGCCCCTCTAGAAATCCTACGAGAGTTAATTCCTAGCTTAAGTGAAGCCGATCAGCAACTGGCACAAAATTCTCTGTTTGTGGGTATTGCCAGAGATGAGTTTAAACAACAACTAGGTCACGGAGACTTTCTCATCCGTAGTTTGTTGGGAGTGGATCCAAGACTGGGAGCGATCGCAATTGGCGATCGCCTCCGCCCCGGCCAACGTATCCAGTTTCACCTACGCGATGCTCGTGCCTCAGAAGAAGACTTGGAACTCCTCCTCCAGCACTATCAAAAAGAAGACCATAGCTCTACAAATGCCGCTGGTGCCTTGTTATTTTCCTGTTTAGGACGAGGAGTAGGATTGTACGGAGAACCTGATTTTGATTCCAAGCTGTTTCGCCGCTACCTCAATAATATTCAGCTAAGTGGCTTCTTCTCCAATGGAGAAATTGGCCCCGTGGGTAAGAGTACTTTTGTGCATAACTACACCTCTGTCTTTGGGATTTGTCGTTCAAAGAGTTAACTCACCTTAAGCAAGTGAGTGTTGTTTGTTGTTTGTTGTTTGTTGTTTGTATATATTTTTTAGGCACTAAGCAACTGTCAACCATCAACCGTCAACAAACAACACGTAACTCAAGTATGCTGTGCGTCAATGAACAGCCGCTTATTAAGCTTCAATTCAATAGAATCGCGGGATTCCCCATCCTCAACAGGCGGATTTTCGCAGCCGTCAGGCGAGAATGAACGCAATAACGGGTGGGGAGGGACAGCGGGACGGCGCAGGAACGGAGCCGTCCAAATCAGCAAACTTTGACATAAGAAAGTAGTCTTGTAGAACGTTTGACAAGTTGAACTTTAGACACGGAAAACTGCCCAATGCGATGCCAGTTAATGTCGTAAACAGACACTTTTTTCTGTTTCTCGACGTATCCACCAATCCAGCCAATATAAGACTGTCCAGCTTTTTCGGCTTTTACTTTGTCTCCAGAACGCAAACCAAAAGGTGTTACAGTACCACCTTTGCGTTTACGGTGTTCGGGATGGCTATCCGAGACTTTAACTGGGTTCTCGAAATGAAGTTGACGGCGATATAACTGCGGTCTAGATATCACCGCAAACGGACATTTGGTTAGTTCGATTTCGCCTACCCAATGACCCCCACGAGCTTTATTGCCAACCCAGTCTTGCCATTTAATAAAATGACTAGTGGCTAAGGCGATGCCGTCGTGAGAGTGCGTTTCTGGTGTAGGATTAGCTTTGTTAACCTTGTCTTTGGCAAGTCCTAGCCATTGTCTTAGGTTAGAAGTCTGCCATCCTAGTTGAGTCGTAGTTGGACAAAGTTCTGACAACCACCCCACCATGATTTTTTGACCTACCATCGCAGGGGAGAAGCTTTTGCTGCCCCGTGCTTCAATCCGCTCATAGACAATGTGAGAGATGGGGTAAAGCTTAAGCAGTTCTCTAACTACTCGTAACTCCATCTGCTTGTTAGCACGGATGCTTGGAACAAGTTTATTCTGCCTACGATTGTCGAATCGTTTCTGGCGATGACAGCGCTGATTATAGGGAAGTTTTCGGTTAATTCGGCGTCCACGTCTAGCCCGCCTTAAAATCCGCCTTGTTGTCATTTTTTTAGTCACTGACTTAAACGGCAACTGGAGATGGGCTTTAAACAATGTCGATGAAGCTGAAACCAAACCAATACCCGTAAACATTTTTCCTGGGTCGATTCCAAGAGCAATATCTTGAGTGATTCTGCCTGATGGTTCAGCCAGTAAACGTACTCCGTAAATCTCTAAATCATTTCGTACCTCTATGGCTAACCCGCGTTGTACCCACGCCCGTGCGCGACTGCTTTTTGTCGGCATAGCTGGACTACCATCTGGGTTTTGTACTGGAACCCTTATTGTGTTTGACATGGAGATAATCCTGTAAAACAGTTGTATGTTCCTTCCCACTAATTCAGCTAGGATGTCCTTTCTACAAGCACTCTTGAACAAAGAGTTTGAACATAGTCCGCTTTAGGAAAACGAGCGGAAGTTCGTGCCTAGCTGAATCTCGTGTGGTAGACAAGACTTACGCTTGAAGATTGTTCTCTTCAAGCCCCACCCTCAACGAAGTAGGGTGGGGTTCTTGACTAGAAGCGTTGTATGGTTGTCGATTAGGGCAGGTTTACCGTCACTGGCGATCGCACCAAATGCCTCGAAGTAGCGGCGTGCAGCTGGGGAGAAATCTGGAAAGTCAAACACAGGGTCACCTGCTGCAATATCAGCCCAGAAGTAGCGCAGACTGGGGACGAGTTTTTCAGCGTCGCCGACCGACAAATTTAAAGGTTCAGCCGTGAGGAGCTTTAGCATGAATGGATATGAGCGATCGCCTATCCATTCTCGTGATACTTCAGGCAGATTTTCCCAACCGGGAACCGACTTAACCCGATGAGACTCAATCTGTAACCATTTTTGTCCCCCTTCATCGGTTCGCAGTTCCAATATACGGTAGGGGTGAGGATAGCTGACTAATGAACCCGTCGTAATTTCATATACATCCTCATCGCAAGCCACATCCTGAACATGTAAGTGACCTGTAAATATCAGATTTACTCCTGCGGCTTTCAAGATTTTGAGCAGCACCGGAGCATTTTCCAACATATATCGACGCCCCAACGGATGATGAGATTGATCGGGCAGATGCTCCAAAACATTGTGATGCAGCATCACCAGCACTAACTTATCTTTACTTTCCCGCAGTACTTGCTCCAGCCATGCTAATTGCGGCTCATCCAGCCGTCCCAGTTGTTTACCAGAATCATCAAATTGATTGGAATTTAATCCAATCAGTTGAACCCCTGGTAGAACTTCACAAGTATAGTAAAGCTGCTCTAGATTGTTATAGCCAAATTGATGATAGTACTGAGGAAAGTCTTTTAGTCCTATCGAGCGTTCATCGGGCAGCAAATTTGGTACATCATGATTTCCCGGTACAACGTAAACTGGAAAAGGCAGCTGGCTCAGCCGCTTTTGTAACCAGGCGTGATTGTCCGGTTCACCATGTTGAGTCAAGTCTCCTGGTAGCAGAAGAAAGTCCAGCTCTTCCTGCTTTAAACGATCCAAAATTAGCTCTAGCGCCGGCAGGCTGACTTCCACCAGATGAAATCGGCTGGGACTATTCCAGATGGTGTGGGGCAAACCTATATGCAGGTCGCTCACCACCCCAAAGCGAAAATTTGGACTCATGGTATAAATTTCATCAAAAATTTTTCAAGCTATTCTCAGAATTATCTCTGATTGGTTTAATTTTGATGATAAAAAACTTATTTTTGTTTTGAATCTTAACTATTTATTTTATAAAAACCAGCTTATTATTATAACACTAAATGTTTAAGATTTAATTATTAAAAGCGCAATAAACGCAACTTTTCCCTTTAAAAACACACAAAAATAACTTTATTGTTGTCGTCAATTAATTGAGATAAAAAATCAGAAATAACCCAAAATTAATAAAATCAGAAAATGATGTAACCTTGTAATACCTAAAAAAGGAGTTGCAAAAATTGCCAAGAGTCCGAGTTCGTCAACATGTCAATCCACTCAGTAAGAAATATCAAACGCCATCAACTCCTCCCAAGTGGGAGAAAATTTATACCCAACCTACCAAGCCACTACATCTGGATATTGGCAGTGCTAGAGGAGAGTTTTTGTTGAGTATGGCTCAATTACAACCAGACTGGAATTTTTTAGGGTTAGAAATTCGGGAACCGTTGGTAGAACAGGCAAATGTTAAGGTTTTGGAGTTGGGGTTGAGCAATCTCCACTACTTGTTTGGCAACGCCAACAACTCCTTAGAGGCACTGCTTGACTCCTTGGGTAAGGGAATCTTGCAGCGCGTCACGATTCAATTTCCTGACCCTTGGTTTAAAAAGCGACAAGCGAAACGGCGTGTAGTTCAGCCAGAATTAGTTGATACTCTAGCGAATTATCTAGGGGATGGGGGAGTGGTGTTTATACAGTCGGATATTGAGGCTGTGGCAGTGGAAATGTGCGATCGCTTTAATTCCCACCCAGCCTTCCACAGACAAGGCACAGAACCTTGGTTAGCAACTAATCCTTTACCCGTTCCCACTGAGCGAGAAATCTCTACTCTCTCTCGCGGCGAACCGGTCTATCGCTCCTTGTTTGTTCGCTCTAAATCTGAAGAGTCGAGGTAAGCTCTTGGAAAACTGCATTAAGTCGGTTTTATCAGGAACAGAAATTGGGCACTTAGTTCAACCGCTTAACAAAAACTTTTTCCCAAGATGAATAGGACTTTCTTCAAGATTCTTGTCGTAGATCAAGACCAAGCAATTCAAAATTTAATCCGGCGCTTTTTCAGGATTAAGAAGAACTATCAAGTGCAGTGTGCTCAAGATGGAAGAACAGCCCGAGTACTTTTTGAGCAATTCAATCCAGACCTAGTAATTCTGGATGTGAATTTGCCTGACGCCCTAGGCTACAACCTGTGTCAGGAAATGCAAAGCCGCACCGATGTCTTTGTCCTCTTTCTCACCAGTCGGGAAAACGCTGCCTACCAAGACAGCGGGATTAAACCAGGAAGTGATGACTACCTCACGAAGCCTTTTACTTTACGAGAACTGGAAAACCAAGTTGAGGCGATTTTGAGACGCAGGGAAGTTACTACTGAACTACAGTTCTCCCTTCCCTATGGTCAGTTGGTCATCAATCTAGAGCGTCGAGAGGTGACACTTAACGCAGAAATTTTGCCTTTAACCGCCCTTGAATTTGATCTAATAGATTTTCTGGCTCGCACTCCCAGTGGTTACGATGGGCTAATAGACTTCTTGCAAAAATTCCTAAGATGACTCCACTAAGTTCCGCCGTTTCGGGTAGGGTTCAGAAAAAGCGAATCCCCATTTTGCTAAATCCAAGAGCTGAACCACATCCGCATTTGATAACCTTGAACAGATATAGGAAGACCTAAGTAGATAGGTAACCAAAAAACAAAAGCCACTAGAACGACCAAGATTACAGTGAAACCAGCACTTCGGTAGTGAGGTTCTTTACTAGAGAGCCAACGATCAACCAGCCAAGCTAGAGCTAACCCAGAAAACACAGAAGCTCCCATGTAGTGGTAGAGAAACGTGCAGCGAGTCACCCTCACCCAAGGTAGCAACTGGGCTAGCCAGTTAAGAACCAAATAAAGTGCTATCCAAGTGTGAGGTGTTGGGGGAAGTTTCCAGCCCACTCCTTCTATGAAACGGACAACCAAAAGCAACACTAGCAAGAAAATTGCTGCCGTCGATAGCCACCAAAGGAAAGGGTTCCCGATCGCATGGACATCATAAACCACTTGACCGACACCAGGAGGCAAAGGCGGGTAAGCTGGCACTTGCTCAGTCGTATTACGAGCAGTTTGATAGAAGTATGCCACCGGACGCCACATCAACAGCCAACTGTACCATCTAGAGCAGTAAGGATGTACCTTCGGACCGTCGCCTATTTTTTCGTGAAATGAAAGAATTTCCTTCTGTGCTTCCCAAAATCCAGGGCTGGGATTCATGTGTAGGTGAGGAATCCAGAGAAGGCTGTAGGTCAAAACTGGGATAATTGCAAAATTCCAGAGAATGTGGAAAACATTTAACTGAGTCAGATTTTGCAATGGTGTCTTGAGAAGTTTCCCATTCTTGACTTCTGATTCTGGACTCTTGAGTCGGGAGAGAATCCACCGCATTACCCAAGCTGCTACCCAAACCATATAGACGCCTAACAAGAACCACAAGCCATTCCATTTAATACAGGCTGAAGCCCCAAAAAAGACGCCAGATAAGGCAAGACTCACCCAACGTCGAGGCTTTTGCTGACTTAGTGCTATCAGAAAGAACAACTGACCCAATAGACCAAAAATGTCTAAATAGACATTGTTTAGGGCATAGCGAGACTCTACGAGAAATAGACCATCAACAGCAGCAAACAGTCCAGCAATCAAAGCAAAGCTTTTGCGTCGATTTATTTGATAAGCAAGTGCGGTAACCACTAAGGGAATAAATGAGCCAGTCAAGGCATTCATCCAACGGTAACTCCAGGTGGAACGCAGGGAACCTGTAAAACTGTTTACCGTATCCTGCCCAATGGGAAGATGAGAGCCAATCCACATCCCGATCGCAATTATGTATTGACTCAGGGGCGGATGAGCATTGAAAAACTGCGTCCCTGTCAAGTAGTTGTTAGCAAACTTAGCGTAATAAACTTCATCAAACACTAAGGTATTAAATCGACCCAATCCCCAAAAGCGCAGGGCAACTGAAATTAAAAAGATAGCAGTCAGACCGAGACCAAACCAAGGAATAGATGAGTTAGACAGCTTTTTAGACAGATTCATAAAACCCCGATCCATAGCTCAATGGCTTTTTGGGCACTGTATCGCACCACTACTAAGCGTTCCAGAAATCAAGCAAGTCAGCTCACTCCCTGAAGTGGTGGAATGAACCACCGATTTGAGTGTATTAGCAGTCTTTAATGCCGCGTTGGAGAAGCTAGCAGCAAGTAGTAAGGTAGGTAACGGCTTCATAGTCAGTTCGTGTGTTGAGCCAAGCATCCCACTTGCTTTTTTTGCCGTGGGAGTCTTAAGAGGATGGAATCCATTCTGACAGTGAATTCAAGGATTTTGTCGAATGACACTTTTTTTGCAACAGCTTGACGGCTTTGTGGGGTCAGCTGGTAAGAGTTCAAAAGTTTTGAGTACAAGAGTGTTGAGTGCGAGAGGGAAATGCTTCTAATTCAAAACTCAACATTCAAAACTTTTTTTGGTAATAGGTAATAGGTAAGCACTGCCCACGCTCATAAACTCTCCCGACTCCAGACTCCCAACTCCCAACTCCCAACTCCCAACTCCCA
>DALYIW010000100.1:7968-21536 GCA_031970155.1 Coleofasciculaceae cyanobacterium CTOTU46601
TTAACCTGCGCTATGACAAACCTGATCTTGGTGACAATGCCTGGGCAGTGCGGAAAGAGGCAGTGGCAGCGCTAATCGACCACCATGTACCAGATATTATTGGCACTCAGGAAGGAAAAGCACATCAGTTGCTTGACTTGCATCGGTTACTGCCAGATTACCAAAGTGTAGGGAGTGACCGTACAGGTACTGGAACGAGTGAGTATTGCGCTATTTTCTACAGTACTCAGCGGTTGAGGTGCCTGGAAACCAGTAATTTTGCCTTGAGCGAAACTCCTGAAGTTCTGGGTAGTATTACGTCCGAGTGGGAAAATCCTTTGCCGCGTATGACTAGCTGGGCTGTTTTTGCCAGTGCTACGGGTGAAGAACAAAAGATTACCGTTTTTAATACTCATCTCGACTATAGAAGTGCCAAGGCGCGAGAATTGGGTGCAAGGCTAATATGCGATCGCATCAGTCACCTCAATCTCACCCAGTCTTATCTGTTTCTCACTGGTGATTTTAATGCAGACCCTGGCACAGCACCTCGAGAAACACTAAAGCATCCCTTTCCTAATGGAGTAAACCTCTACGACGCACTCAAGAGTGTTGAATTAGAGCATCAACAAAGCTTCCATGACTTCACTGGCAAGGCATTTGCTGCCGTTGATACCATTTACTATGACAGCCGAATTAACCTGCGGAACGTGAAGGTAGATACTTTTGCCTGGGAGGGGATTTGGCCTTCCGATCATTTTCCCGTAGTCGCAGAGTTTGTCTTCCCCTGAGAGCAAACCATGGAAAACACTTGACCCCCTGAAAGAAAATTTGCTTTATTTATATATCTGTATTACACAGCAAGTTCTTTTTGCACAGGCTTTAGTGAAAGGACTAAAACAATTACCGATTTCAAAGCTAATGAACATAATCGGCACATTAGGTAATGATGCACTCATTGGTACGGATGATAGCGACATCCTTAGAGGGCTGGGGGGGCGGGATACGCTAATTGGCGGTAAAGGTAACGATACTCTCGTCGGTGGTGCCGACGGCGACCTACTGACGGGTGGCGAAGGTCGTGACCAGTTTATCTTCAACAGCTTTAGCGAACGCACTGACGTAGTTACCGACTTCAATGTCAACGAGGATACTCTTGTCCTGACAAAGACGATGGCGACGCTAAACTACAACGGTGTTAACCCAATTGCTGATGGCTATATGCAATTTGTACAGCAGGGTTCAAGTACTGCGGTGCAAGTCGATTCAGATGGTATTAATGGAGCTTCTCCTTTTATGTCCCTGGTTGTATTGGAAAATGTTACTGCTGGAAATTTAATAGTTGGTAACAATGTCATGATTTAACTACTACTTAGTGGCTGACCTCTATAAAAGGATTGCAGTCGAACAGTTGCTGTCCTGGATTGAAAATAACCTCAGGACTTACGCATTGACACCACTTATAGTAGGGGCGAACGGCCGTTCGCCCCTACAAATGGTCGTTCAACAGGAAATTTGCGTAAGTCCTGACCTGCGCTGTGCGCTTTGCAGCAGTGCTGTACGCGTCTAGCACCTGATCGCAATCTTTATCTGTTTTGTCCCCAAGGTTTCATGAGCGCATCAACAATAACGCCGACCTCTACCTGGAGTCCCTTACGTCAGCCTGTATTTCGTGCTTTGTGGATTGCGTCTGCGGTGTCAAGCATTGGCACCTGGATGCATGACGTAGGGGCAGCATGGCTGATGACTTCTCTGTCGCCCTCACCTTTTTTGGTAGCGCTGATGCAGGCAGCATCTAGCTTGCCGTTTTTTCTGTTGGCATTACCCGCCGGTGCGATCGCAGATGTAATTGACCGCCGCCGAATGCTTTTGTTAACTCAAGGTTGGATGCTGATTGCCGCAGCGCTGTTGGGTGTGCTGACAGTTGCGGGTATAACCACCCCTTGGATACTCCTAATCCTCACCTTTGCTCTCAGTGTCGGCAGTGCCATGAACATGCCCGTCTGGCAAGCCATTGTCCCTGAATTGGTGCCTAAAGAAGAACTTCCCTCAGCTGTTACATTAAGTGGCATTGTTGTCAACCTATCTCGTTCAGTTGGTCCAGCGCTGGCGGGAATCGTCATTGCTGCTGCTGGAACCGGAGTTGTCTTTCTACTCAATGCCGCTTCATTTGTCGGGGTAATGCTGGTACTTTATAACTGGTCTAGAACACCCCAGAAGAGTGCCTTACCTGCCGAACGGTTCGTGGGAGCTATCCAGGCAGGGATTCGCTATGCACGTTTCGCACCTGCCCTCCAGACAGTGTACATCCGCACAGCGGGTTACATTCTCTTCGCTAGTGCTTTGTTTGCGCTATTACCACTTTTGGGGCGCAAAGAGTTAGGCCTAGATGCACTGGGATACGGCATCATTTTAGGGTTTTGGGGAATCGGTGGGCTAGCCGGAGCATTTATTTTACCCAAGGTGCGACAAAAAGCTTCCATTGACCGTCTGGTGGCAGGGGCATCGGTGTTGATGGGAGCAATGATGCTGCTGTTAGCGTCCGTCCGCAACTACTACTTGGTGTGTGGGGTGATGTTCGTGGTAGGCATTGCGTCCCTATCGGTGATGGTGAGTCTGAGTGTGTCTGCCCAAACTTCCGTGCCGACTTGGGTGCGTGCTAGGGCTATAGCTACCCAGATGCTGGTGTTTCAGGGATGCATGGCTTTGGGTAGTCTGTTGTGGGGTGCGATCGCGCAACGAGCAAGTATTTCGGTTGCCCTTACCGCATCAGCCGTAGGATTGATTGTTAGTGTGCTGCTGACTTCTCGTTTTCGCCTCCGGTGTGCAGAGAAATTGGACTTGAGTGCTTCTTTGCATTGGCATCAACCTGTACATGCCTTTGAGCCTTGCCCCAATGATGGCCCGGTACTAATTACGCTAGAGTATCGCATTGACCCTGAAAATGCTGAGGAATTCACTAAGGTAATGCAAGCACTCAGTCAGATTCGTCGTCGAGATGGGGCGATTCAGTGGGGAATGTACCAAGATTTATCTGAACCCAGTCGGTTTGTGGAAACTATTGTTGTTGAATCTTGGGCGGAACATAAGCGGCAATTTGAGCGGGTGACGAATGCAGATAAAGCGATGGAAGAGCGTGCTCGTGCCTTTCATATTGGTGATGAACCTCCCAAGGTTTCGCAAATGATTTACGCTGACTACACAGATGGAAGGGGTCTAGGACAACCCTGCTAAAGTTGGCCGTTGCAATGTCGCCTAATCGTTAGGCTAGTGCTTCGAGGTCGTCTGTGGGGTAATCGCTATTAGGATTGACGCAAAATGACCTTTGAAACGCCATATGTAAGGGTGAACAGCCATTCACCCCTACTATATGTGGCGTCCATGCGTAAGTCCTGACGATTAAATCCAGTGCTAGGCTCAGTAGAAGTTGAAAAACACAATTCTAATCTTCCTGCGATGTGAATATTTCTAGACATCGATGGTGTACTTGTTCCTGAGAAAACAGTAGATGCATCAAATAAACAGCGTCGGCGACACCTTAAAGTAATCGCCAAGTGCCTTGGCTTGTGCTTTACTAATTGATCGCTTGCCATTCACAACTTCGGACACTACGCCACTCGATCCAATCACACCCACTCTCGTCAGCTTGACGAGTACCACTCGATTCCAGAATGTGTTGGAGGATTTCATGAGGTGCAGATTGATCCATCGGATAATTCTGTGCTTCATACGCTTCAATCAGCGTCACTAACAACTTGTGTAAAGCTCGCTCCTCTGGAGTTCGGTTTTTTGCAAACGTTAAGCGCTCGGCCACTGCCAAGACGCGATCGTACTCCTGTTCTGTTTCAATCACTTTGGGAGCGACTTCAGCTAGTAGATTGCGATAAGCAGCTTGGTCAAAAGTAAGGGTCATTTTTCCACTTGCCCTGGTCGTATTCGGCATGAGGCGAGAAAATATTTGTAGTAAACCGTTTGGTCTTCGTAGTCGATACCGACAATCAGGCGATCACATTCTTCTAGAGACTCTTGTTCCAATATTCTAAGCCAGTTACGATTACATCTTCTAGCCACTGCTTGAAACGCTCGGTCAAATTGCTCTCTTCATCAGCATAAGAGAACTGAAATGGGGAATCCGTTAGAGCTTGAATGTCGCTAATATTGCGTTCACCTTCTTCTGTCTCATCTCTGTGGTATGCACAAGCACTACATAGAAGTAAACCACGATACTCATGTCCAAGAACATGAAATGAAATCAAGAGTATTGTTGACGTTTCTACGTTAATAACCAGTTGTATCCAACTATGATAACTACGAAGATTAGCAAAGTATCCCAACTGTTTAGCTGTTTCTACAACTTGATATCGATGGTAGTATGAGCGAGGATCGCTAGAAGAAGCAGCAATTCTGAAAACTTGAGCATCATTTACTAGGTTTTGAACAGACAGCTTAATTTCATCAGCAATATCCTGCAAGCGATCTGATGCTATCTCAAATAAACGTGTAGCAAAGTTTTCAACTTTTCGACATCGCTCCTGTATAGATGCTGTCTGGTTTTGCTTGAGCCTATCAGCAATAGAAGCTATGATAACCTGGCTGCGTCGTGCCTCAGCTAAAATTTGTTCCGATAGACCAAGACTACGAATGAAGGCTTGTTTCTGGCTCTTTGAAAATAAGTTGATTAGGTTTGATAAATTACCTTGGTCTGCTTGTTCCGAAGCTGTAATGTAAGCTGCTCGATCATCACGGGTAAGAACCAGCGGAAACCATCCAGCTTGAATAAAAACTAAGCTGGCAAGGCATCGAGCCACTCTACCATTGCCATCCTGAAATGGATGAATTTGTGTAAAGCGATGATGTAGCCATGCTGCCTCGACTTCAGGGGGAACATTTTGTTCTCGATGTTGATGATGTATTTCAACCAATCGATCCATTTCAGATGCTACTTGCTCTGGTGGACAGTATTCATGAACAATTCCATCTGGTCTCATAGGATTATTAGGTTGTCGCTTCCAATCACCCTGTATAAGAGGAATGCGGATTATTTGCCCTGTGGCTGGAACCCAAGCCTCTGTACTATCCTGACTCTGAGTGAGAAGCTGATGTAACTGCTTGACATAGAAGGTTGATAAAGTCCTCTGTCTACCAACGAAATCAAACAGTCCCTCGATCGCTGCTTCTTGATCCTGGATTAGAGACACAACTTGTTTAACTGGACGATCTGTAGCTCCATGAGGAATTAGAGCCTCATTAATGCCTTGTTCAATTAACAATCGAGTAATTCCTCGATCTATGGTGTACAACCTTTCAATAATTCCAGTCTCAATGGCTATTTCCCGGCGTAATCTCTCCATGAAAGTCTTGAATTCGCCGGAGTTACGAAGACGATCTGCTTGTTCATTCCAAACAGTAACTAAAGGCGGTAACTCTGAATTAGCCAAACTTTGCCAATTTGGTGGTAAGTCTTCTATCGGCTGCCACAACATAGCTCAGATAAATAGGAGCAAATTTTCTTGTACAGTCTAACAGCGATTACTTATGGAACAGATTATTCTTCCTCATCGCTGGCGTCATCAATGTGATCGCTAATGTCGTCTTCCTCGTCATCAACCTCGTCTTCGTCGTCGAGATCTTCGCCAGTCTTAGCTTGCAGTTCAGCATAGAGACGTTCAAGCCTCGCCCTCCTGCTGCTTAACTGCTTGAGTCGGTTGTTATGAAAATCTATTTGCGAACTGTGATATGCCGTTAACTCATCATTTTCATCAAGCAGTTCGCGGATGATTCCCCCAGCAGTAGTTCCTCTGTGAGTATCGCCGAATCGATCCGTATCTCTCCCCTGGCTAACCGCTGCACTAACTGAGATCTCGACATCCCTAGAGCTTTGGCTTTCTGACGGAATAGTTCCCAGTCTCTCGGCTCCAGCCTCAAGGTCACTGTCTTCGTGTTCCTGTCTGATTTTGGTCTGCCTCGACCTTTTGTCATCTTTCCTTTGCTGGGTCATAAATTCTTCCTAATTATCGCATACGCAAAAAATCAGTACGACTCGGTATTGACTTTTATTTTATGAGTATGCAATAAATATAACAGAATAGATTTTTGGCATGTCCAAGTGCCAAACAGTAAGTAAAGTTCCTTGCAGGCGATCGCTAAAAAGAGCGCTGCGATCGCCTTTCTTGAAGACACTACCCAGATTTTGACAATGAAACACTCCGACTGGCTGTGCCTCAAATTAGATAGCGTAGCGTTAGCGAGTCTTCGAGCGTCAGGCGACAGCATCTGTGCAACTATGCGCCAACACGGTTACCAAAGCCCGGTTTTTCAATCGACAAGACGCAGAAGATCATCTTTTAATTGCCTGAGGTACGAGGTAGGGGAACGGCACTGCCGTGCCCTCTACAATCGGTTTACTCCACAAAAGATAAAAACCGCTATATCTTCATACAAAGTTTTTATAGATATTTTTTCAGTAAAGTTCCGGATAAAATTGCGTACTTCTATGGGGTGTAGCTGATAATTCTTTAGAGAAGAATATCAAGGTTTTTGCCTAACAAAAAAGTTTTATCAGCTTGATAAATCTACTTTATTGGTAACAAGAGTTGTCTGCATATAAAAGCTTTTTTCTCTTGCCAAAACTTGTCAAACAACCTCTCAACTAAACATTCATTCACCGTGTACAAATATAAAGCGAGTTAAATCAGTCCTGACATTAGCCTCATCCTTGTTGTTAGTTGGGGGTATGACAGCCAATCAAGCCCTTGCTAGTTTTCTGCCCATGATCGAATACCAGTTTGACGATCAAACTGACTTCAGGAATAAGGTGGTGCGAAATCATTATTTTACAAACTACACTGGCACGATCGCGGGCAATGCCGTGGCAGCTACTGGGGTATTAGGCAACAGCATTCAGATGAATGACTCTAACGTCTACGTTGAAATTCCCGACTCCAAGTCCGTAACGTTTTCCCGGGGACTGACCGTGGAAGCGTCCGTATGGCGTTCTGCAAACACGAACGAGGATGCTGTCATTTCTAAGTGGTATGGAAGCGACCAGTTTCTTCTCACCTTTTACAACGAGGGCAACGGTCGTCTTAGTTTCCAAGTTCGCTTCTCGGATGGAACCTTGGGCGCGGTCGAATATGCAATTCCTTCCAACAGCTACCTTCAGAGGTGGACGAGAGTTTCTGCTACTTATAATGGTGCTGGTCAACTCCAGCTTTACTGGAACGGTCAGAAAGTCGCTGAAAGGTCTTTCCCAAAAAGTGGCATGGCATCGGGCAATGTTCCAATACGCATTGGCGACGCTAACAACACTTGGTCTCGTTTCAATGGCAGGATTGACGAGGTAAGAATCTGGTCACGAGTACTGAGAAGTAGTGAGATTGGTAGCACACTGCGACGTTAGGATAGGACTTCCACTCAAGACACAACATATAGTAGGGGCGTATAGCGATACGCCCCTACAGATGGTGGTTCGTAATGAGAAATTTGCGTAAGTCTTGTAGATAATGGAACTATATATCGGATTTCTTGGAGATTCTCACGATGTCTGGTTTGACGATTAGAGACTTAGAGCGACTCTGTGCACAAAATCCGGACTATCGGATGGAGTTAGTGGGGGGAGAGATTATTGTTATGAGTCCATCAGGGTTAGAGTCAGATGAAGTGGCCGCAGAAATTACTCGGCTTCTGGGAAACTGGGTAAGACCTCGCAAGTTAGGACGAGTTACCGCTTCTAGCGCTGGTTTTCGACTCCCGAATGCAGATGAGGATGTTCGCGCCCCAGATACATCGTTTATCCGGGCAGATCGACTCAAGCGAACCACACCAGATTATGCTCAGTTGGTACCTGACCTAATTTTTGAGGTGAAATCTAAGTCCGACTCTTTAACAAAACTCCGTCAAAAGATACAAGACTTTTTGGCGTTGGGTACTCAAGTTGGGGTGTTAGTTGACCCCAGAACTCGCACAATGGAGGTTTATTCTCCTGGTGCAGAAAAGATTGTGCTTCATGATGGAGATATCTTGACTGTGCCAGAATTGCTTCCGGGTTGGGAACTGCCAGTTGCTGATGTATGGGCACCAGAGTTTGAGTAGTTGAATGAATTGTAGGGTAAGCTGTTGCACAGGATTGATGGCATCGGGATGGCGATCGCATTGACTACGACAGGCACTCATTTCAAGCCACAATGAGTACATAATCATGCTCGCTTAGTACAGATGCCCGAATACAATGACGCTCTCACTCAATAAATTACTGCAATGGTTGATTGTAGCACTGCTATTTCCTTTAGTTGTTCTTAATGGCTGGCTAGCATTCAAAGTTTTTCAATATTTTCAACCCCTAGTTACCATTTTTGTACTGGCGGCTTTGTTGGCGTTCCTGATGGACTTTCCAGTTAAGTTTCTTCAGCAACGCGGAGTTGATAGAAAATATGCAATTCTACTAATTTTTCTGCCAACTCTGGTGATTTTAGTAGCTTTAAGTATCATATTAGTACCCACGGTTTTAGAACAGTTTAATGAGGTTACTAAAGTCTTACCTGACTGGATTGATTCGACGCAACAAAAACTCCAGATTCTCGATAATTGGGCGATGACACGAAAATTGCCTGTTCATTTGAGTGAGTGGGTAACTCAACTAGCCAACCGTTTACCTCATGAATTTGATCATTTTGCCGATCACATTCTCCGCATTGTTCTAGACACAATTGATAGCATTTCTGAAGCGATACTGACAGTAGTGCTCGCTTTTTACCTTCTCATAGATGGAGAGCGAATCTGGGATGGATTATTTCAGAGGTTGCCCTCTCGGTTTAACCTTCAGGTAAAGCAGTCTCTTCAGCAGAATTTCCAGAATTACTTTATCGGTCAGATAGCTTTGGCTACGCTGGTTGGTTTTTCAATGACCTCGGTGTTTTTAGTTTTAAAAGTTCGCTTTGGATTACTCTTTGGCTTAGTGATTGGACTGGTGAGTGTAATTCCCTTTGGTGATGTACTGAGTTTAGGTACGATCGCTCTTTTAATCGCGTCACACGACTTTTGGCTAGGAGTAAAGGTTCTCGCGGTAGCGGTTGTGGTGGATCAGGTAATTGACCAAGCGATCGCGCCCCGACTTTTGGGTAGTTTTACTGGACTCAGACCTGTATGGGTTTTAATTTCCTTAGCAGTAGGAACCTATGTAGGAGGACTGTTGGGGTTAGTCATTGCTGTACCACTAGCTGGTTTTATCAAGAGCCTAATAGATGGCTGGCCTGATACTACAGAAAGTGACTCTAATAATGGTGTTAAGTTAGTTGCTCCAGAATCTAACAGTAGTTACGAGGGAGAAGAATCACCCGAACTATTCACCAAAGAATCAACATCAGCTGAAACCTAGTAGAGCGTTATCCCCTCGTTATTAGTTACTGGTTGTTTGTTAAACAATACAAACAACCAACAACCAACAACCAATAACAGTCATTTGGTTATTTGTTAAACAATACAAGCAACCAATAACAGTCGTTTAGTTATTTGTTAAACAATACAAACAACAAACAACCAACAACCAACAACCAACAACACTTAGTTAGAACTTACATACTCGTCTTCTTTTCCCTTTAGATCTGAGGGAACATTGAAGATGACTTCAAATTCCGCAGCGGGCATAAAGTGGTTGAGTACTCTGAGATGGTCTTGAGCGTCAGCACGGTTGTAGAATCTACTTACTATGTAGCGTTGAGCGTTAGGTAAAAGACGAACGATCGCCCAAGGACGAGAAAAATCTTCTAGTTGGGAGAATGGTTGGTCAGTGACAACTTCTCCCATTCTGATGGTTTGGAGGGTACTTTGAACTACACGCACGAGCTTTTCCCGTACTGGGTTGGGGTCTTTTGGAATCACATTCCAGTCACTCACTGGTGCTGGTAGCCAAGTCAACACGTAAGATGTACCTTCTTTGCTAATTTTCCAGGTCAAGCAGCGAGTTTGTTTACGACATTGATAATCTTGCTGTCTGAGAATTGAGCAGATGTTTTCACCTTCTTTTTTCAGGTGTAGCCAGTCAGTATGCTTCATCGGTTTTCCGGTTCGTTCTTCGTAGATGCATTTTGGCGATCAGCAATAGCGGTATAGCGCTAGCTGACTGCCGAGATACAATGCAGTAGCGAAGTGCTGCCGCGATCGCACAGATCGCCTCTTTTTAGGGAAGCCGATAACCTTAATAAGATGCTGCGCTAATGCTTACAGACAAGCCTTAAGGAAGTATGCACTTAATGCTTACTGTTCACCGTAACTGCCGCACTCCACTTGCTTAAGCCTGTTTCTGACACCAGAACCAATGCACAATAGTCTTAAGCTCAACATACGGAGACTCAAATTTTGGGGATAGAGTTACGCAGTTACGTATTTCTAGACAACTTACAGCCTCAGTACGCAGCTTATTTGGGGACGGTGGCGGCCGGGTTCTTACCCTTGCCGGGGGATACGTCGCTGTGGATTGAAATTTCACCTGGCATTGAAATTAACCGGATTACTGATATCGCCCTGAAAGCCGCCTCTGTACGTCCTGGAGTGCAAGCTGTCGAGCGACTTTACGGTCTTCTGGAAGTTCATTCCACTAGACAGGGCGAGACGCGGGCGGCTGGTAAAGCAATTTTAGAGGCAATTGGAGTGCGTAGAGAGGAATGTCTGAAGCCACAAGTTATTTCTAGTCAGATTATTCGTAATATCGATGCTCATCAAACACAGCTGATTAATCGCTCTCGACGCGGACAACTGCTTCTAGCCGGACAAACACTTTATGTGTTAGAAGTTCAGCCTGCTGCCTACGCCGCACTAGCTGCGAACGAGGCGGAGAAAGCGGCTTCGATCAATATTTTAGAAGTTATGCCGATTGGAAGCTTCGGACGTGTATATTTGGGCGGCGAAGAACGAGATATTCTGGCGGCTTCTAGAGCAGCGCTAGCAGCAATTGAAAACATAGCTGGTCGTGATGATTTTGCTACTAGGCTTAAAGAATAGCGATCGATGTTCATCACTCTCTAAGGAGTAAACCCTTAATGGCAAATCTAGAGCATCTTGCGCTACTTAAAAACGGCGCAGTTAGATGGATTGAGTGGAGAACAAAAAACCTACAGATAGAACCAGACCTTAGCGAAGCTTATCTCAGAGATGCCAACCTCAGAGGTGCTAATCTCAAAGGTGCTGACCTTAGAAAAGCTGATCTGTGCAAAACTAAACTCATTGCAGCTAACCTCAGTCAGGCTAACCTTAGCCTTGCGAACCTTCAGGAAGCTGAACTCATCGATGCTCATCTCATCGAAGCTAACTTAGCTGGGACTAACCTGATCAAAGCTGACCTCAGAGGTGCAGATTTGAGTAATGCTAACATTATCGGGGCTGACCTGAGCAAAGCTAATCTCAAAGGAGCCGATCTTAGTCATGCTAACCTGATCGGAACGACGCTCAGAGCAGCTAAGCTCAGAGGGGTTGATCTGGGTGCGGCAAAACTTGAAAGAGCTAATCTTAGTGAAGCCGACCTGATTTCAGCTCATCTGAGCAATACTAATCTGACCCGCGCTAACCTCTACGAAGCTGAACTGATTGGGGCTTACCTTTACAAGTCTGACCTTCATCAAGCTAACTTAAGCGAAGCTCATCTCAGTAAAGCGTACCTCTTAGGGGCTAACTTGAGCGAAGCAAACCTTTACAAGATTGACTTGAGATGGGCAAATCTCAGCAAAGCTAACCTCATGGGAGCTAACCTTAGCGGGGCTAACCTCGTCGGCGCTAATCTGATTGGAGCTAACCTCATGGGAGCTAACCTAATTGAGGCTAACCTCAATGGAACTAATCTCAGCAAAGCTAACCTTCAGGGGGCAACTATGCCTGATGGAAAAATCCACTATTAGCTTCAGGACTTACGATCGAGACACGACATACGGTAGGGCGTATAGCTATACGCCCCTACAGATGGTGGTTCATGGGTGATGTCTGTCCGACGAGGTGGGCTACTACAGCTACCAATTCAGCAGGTTCGACGGGCTTAGGTAAATGCTCCTGAAATCCAGCGGCGATCGCTTTCTGGCGATCGACCTCCCTAGCATATGCCGTCAAAGCTACAGCAGGAATGTGTTCCTCTCCTTCTGACTCTAACGCTCTCACTTTACTAATCAATGTATAGCCATCCTCAGATGGCATCCCAATATCGCTGACAAGTACATCCGGGCGCTGCTGCTTAAGAGCCTCAAGAGCTTCACTTACCGATGCCGCCACTATTACACAAGCGCCGCACTCTTCTAGCACCGTCGTGTAAAAGTCGCGCGTGTCAGCGTCGTCATCAACGACAAGTACTCGCTTTCCCTCAAGCACTGAAGGATTGTTCAATATCTGTGCGCCGTTACCACTCAACAGAACTTGTTGTGCATCCTTTAGCTGTGCGGGGTCAATTTTTAATGGAAGAGTAACTGTAAATGTTGCTCCTTTCCCAACTCCGGGACTTGATGCCAAGACAGTTCCACCATGCAGTTCCACTAGATGACGTACGATCGCTAAACCCAGTCCCAATCCACCCTGGGTCCTTGTGGTTGAACTATCTGCCTGACGAAAATATTCAAAGACATGGGGCAGAAATTCAGCACTAATGCCCTTACCCGTATCGCTTACCTGGATTTGAGCTTGCGTTCCCTGATGTTTCAAGTGGATGGATACACGTCCTCCAGATGGGGTAAACTTAATCGCGTTGGAAAGCAAGTTCCAGATGACTTGCTGTAAGCGATTTGGATCGCCCAAAACAATGCTGGCCGTTAGTTCGCTTAAACATTCAAGCTGAATAGACTTAGCTTGGGCTGATAGACGCACAGTATCGATCGCCGCTTCAATCGTCCATGCCAAATCAACTGAACACACATTCAGGCTGGTTTTGCCCTGCAAGATGCGCGAGACATCTAGCAAATCTTCAATCAGCTGTGTTTGCATGGTTGCATTGCGCTCAATTGTCTCAAGAGCACGAGTAATAGTTGCTTCGTCTAACTTTCGAGAGCGAAGTAACTTTGACCAACCGAGGATGGAGTTTAGAGGAGAGCGCAGTTCATGAGAGAGTACAGCGAGAAACTCATCCTTGACTCGGTTAGCTTGTTCTAATTGTTCTGCCTGTTGCCGTAGCTGATTTTCCAATTGCTTTTGCTGACTCAAGTCGAGGACAAAGCTGACTCCTTTATCTTGAGAACCCTTTAATAGAACACCACCCAATAGAATAGGAACGCGACTACCATCAGAGCGTATGTATTCCTTTTCTAGTGGATCGGCTGCCCCAACTTGCTTCATCTGAGCGATCGCTTTTTCACTCAATGGCAGTTGTTCCACTGGAGTCATGTTTTTCCAGTTCACTTTACCTGCTCGCAAATCTTCCCGCGTATAGCCCACCATCTGCAAAAAGGCATCGTTGGCATCAAAAATATTACCGTTTGCATCCCAGAACATGCAGCCAATTACGTTAGACTCAACCAATCGCTTAAACCGTGATTCGCTTTCTCGCAGCGCTTGCTCTACCTGCTTGTACTCAGTGACATCGCGAGTAACGCTGAGTATACTTTCGACTGAACCATCCAAGGCAAATT
>DALYIW010000100.1:21546-25839 GCA_031970155.1 Coleofasciculaceae cyanobacterium CTOTU46601
GAACTAGGTGTGATTGATAGTAGCGAATTCCACTTGGGGAGGGAAACTCGAATTCATCAAAACCTTCTTGCTGGGTTGTTAGTATCTTTTGCATCTGTTCTTGCCAGTGAACATAGATGCTTTTAGGAAAACCTAGTTCCGATGGTTTTTTTCCGATGAATTGTTCTGGCGATACTCCTGTTGCTGTTTCCATCGCTGGGTTGACATAAAGGTAGCGCATGTTCTTGTCAAGCCGTGCAATGACATCAAGGGCATTTTCTGCCAGAGCTTTAAATTCTTGTTCTCGACGGTAACGTTCTTCTTGTACTCGGATGCGATCGCTAATATCCTCCATCAACCCATCAACGATGGTGTGGTCATTGATCGTGTTAATAGTCAAACTCAAGCGTACCCAGATCAGGTTACCGTTAGCTTGTCGTAACTGTACCTCGCAATTTTGGATTTGCTTGTTCTCATTGAGTTCTTTCAGGAATTGACCATAATCTTGTGGTAAAAAATAAGACTCAAGCGATTGAATTTCCTGAACTTGAAATTTGTCATTATGCCCAAGTAAACTCCACAAAGCTGGGTTACCTTCCAGTAAAGACCCATCCAACATTAGACGAAAGACACCTACATTCAACTGATTGAGTAGACCTTGCAATCGGTTCTCTAAACCCTTGACTTTCCGCTTAGTCTGTGCTTTCTCCCATACCGAACGTACCGATACGGCCAAACGAATGTAGTGCTTAGCTGACTTAAGCACATAATCTTCTAGCCCTGATTTCATGGCTTCTACAGCAATTTCCTGAGTGCCACTATTGGTAAACATAATGACAGGGCAATCAGGATAACGAGACTTGACTGCCCGCAGCACGAATAACCCATCACTCCAGCGCAGTTGATAATCGGTAATTACTAAATCAAATTGACCTATCTCTAGGGCTGAGTCAAAGTCTTCTGACTTAATAATTTCCTCTACCTGAAGAGTCGGAAATTCTTGTTCCAAAGAACGGACAACTAGCAGGCGATCTTGTGGGTTGTCATCTATCAAAAGGATGCTTAACATTGTGCTGCTAGACCGTCTGTGTGAGGGATAATTAACAGAAAACATAACTGGAAAAGCAGCCCAAGAACAGCGTTTTATACTGTTTCTACTTGCGGCTTTTCGTTGAAAATAATCCAGTGCATATTGAGCGTTTTCACAATATCCACCAAATTATCGAAAGCTACAGGCTTGACCATGTAAGCATTAGCACCCAGGTCATAGACACGGTTAATTTCAGCGTACTCTTTAGAAGAGGTTAGCACCACAACTGGCAAGCGGCTGAGTATGGGCTGCGGATGGGAATTCCGCTATCTTGACGATTCGCTCTTGTCCATCCCCCGCTTGAAAGACGGGGGCTTTCACCATCGCTTTTCTGTAAGGGGTGATGGATGCGATCGCCATAAGGCTCTTGACCAGACAAGTAAGACACAGCCGCCTCTTTGTCTCCTACTGCCTGGAGGGGAACACTCACGTTAGCTTTGCGAAAAGCTCGTTGGATCAGAAGGACATCACTGGGATTATCCTCCACTAGTAAAATTATGTCATGATGCTTCATATTTATTGGCTTTTTGGAGCTTTAGCTAACTCTATCCAAAACCGGCTCCCTTGTCCTATTTGAGACTCTACTCCGACTCGACCATCCATACGTTCTACCCCTTTACGAACGATCGCCAAACCGATGCCCATACCTGGGTAAACTTCACTACCGTGCAAGCGATCAAAGACATTAAAGATGCGCTGCTGATCTTCTGAAGCAATACCAATGCCATTATCTTGCACCCACAGGCGTATCCATTGAGGTGGGGAGTCGGGAGTCGGGAGTCGGGAGTCGGGAGTAGAGGGGGCAGGGGGAGCAGAGGAGGCAGGGGGAGATGAGGAAGTAATTTCTTCTGTATCTTCTCTATCTTTCCTGTGTCCTAAATGCGTCTGGGAGTCGTCCTTTGTTTCCCTACTCCCTACTGCCAACTCCCTACTCCCTAATTCTTGAGTCCATTGAGGTGGTGAGTCGGGAGTCGGGAGTCGGGAGTCGTCGTTTGTTTCCCTACTCCCTACTGCCAACTCCCTACTCCCTAATTCTTGGGCCCATACCCGAATCTGCGGTTGCACGTCGCTTGATACAAATTTCATGGCATTTGTCAATAGATTCTTAAGAATCTGAACCAAGGTAACGCGATTTCCCATCACTTCAGGTAAAGGTTCTTCTACTGTCACTTGAGCTTGTCGTTGACTTATTTCTAAGTCTAGTTGCTCTAGTGCTTCTGTCACGATTAATGACAAGTTAGTCGGCCCAAGCGGCATTTCCGCGCGGCTCAGGCGGCTGTAAACTAGCAGCTCTTGAATGAATGTATCTGTCTGTTGAGTAGTAGTAGAAATTCGTCGAGCATAGTCTTGACCAACTGGCGGTAACTGGCTACTGTAATCCTCTAGCAACGCTTGAGCTAAGCCTTGGATGGAACGCAAGGGTTCTCGTAAGTCATGAGAAACCGAATAAGCAAAGGCTTCTAAGTCCTGATTGACTACTTCTAATTTTTGGTTGGTTGCTTCTAGTTCTTGCGTGCGTTCCTTGACTCGTTCTTCAAGAGTCTCGTTGAGTTGTCGAATTTCTGCTTCTGCCTGTTTGCGCCCAGTGATATTTTCTATCATGCCATCGACAACAATTTCTCCATCAATTGTGCTGAAGGTTATACTCAGCAATGTCCAGATGGTAGTGCCGTCAGGACGATGAAACTGTACTTCACGCTCTTGATGTTGGGGTGGAGAACTATCTTGAAGTTGCGAGTAGATTTCTTGCAGATTTCCTAAGTCGCTGATGTTGGCTTGTGACAATGAACTTACACCTAGTAACCACAGAAACGCTGGGTTGCTCTCCAACAGCTGTCCATCTAAGGTAGAGCGAAAGACACCAAGGTTTAACTGATTGAGTAGAGATTGGAGACGAATTTCTAAAAGGGCTGCTCGTCGTTGAGTTTTAGCTCGTTCTAAGGCCACTCGAACAGCAGCAGGCAGGCGAATATAACGATTAGACGCCTTGAGTACGTAGTCATCTAGTCCGGATTTCATCGCCTCTACTGCAATTTCCTCACTGCCGCTATTGGTGAACATAATTACTGGACAATAGGGGTAGCGCTCCTTGATGGTGCGTAAGACTTCTATACCGTTACTCCACCGGAGTTGATAGTCTGTAATTACCAAGTCAAAGTTACCTACTGTCACAGCTTGTGCCCAGCCTTGGGCTTCGATCATTTCATCCACTTGTAAGTTAGAAAACTCTCGCTTGAGTTCCCGAATAGCTAGAATGCGATCGCCTGGGTTGTCATCAATCAGAATAATACGCAGCGTTTGGTTCATGGTTCGGAATTAGTGGATCTTTACCAGAGGTTCTAAGGAAGCTCTGGTAAAGTTCGACCTTAAATTTATACCTCGTTGCCTAGAACACCGATTTAGTTATTAGACAAATCAGGAACATTGGAAACACTAGGAGATGTAAAGAAGTTGGGGAAACTATCTTCCTCATCTTCCCCATGTTCCTTGTCTTCTTCATCTTGTTGTTAAAGATACCGTTATAACGGTTTTCATTCGACTGGAGTACAAGGGATTGTAAGGGCTAAGGCTTTGCCTTAGCCCTTACCCGGTACCCCAGACAAGTGAAAACTGCCATAACACTCAGGACTTAACTAACCCCTAACTTGCGGTAACTCTATCCAAAAGCAGCTGCCTTGGTTAGGCCGGGATTCCACTCCGACTTGACCGCTCAGACGTTCTATGCCTTTGCGAACAATGGCTAAACCAATACCCGTACCTGAGTAGGTTTCAACACCATGTAAACGCTCGAAGACACGGAAAATGCGCTCATGATATTCTGGTGCGATTCCAATACCGTTGTCTTGTATCCACAGACGTACCCTTTGAGGTGGGGAGTCGGGAGTCGGGAGTCGGGAGTCGAGAGTAGAGGGAGCAGGGGAGGCAGGAGGGGCAGGGGAGATGAGGAAGTATTTTCTTCGGCTGGGCGTAGCGCTGCCGCTGCTCATAATCTGACTGCAACATCCTGAGGTGTTGAAGTTGAGCAGGATTATCGGATACTAAATGACCTAATTTGTCAAGTGCAGGAGCGATCGCTAACTTCCCATTTCGGTAGGGTTCAAGAAACTCCGTATTCCCAGTAACCAGATAGCCGCGCCGCCCAGTTTCCTGATCGACGAACAGTTTCTCTGTTTGACATCCTCACCAGCCTGAAGGCGTGGTGATTCCCAAACCAGGCTAACGCC
>DALYIW010000101.1:0-25782 GCA_031970155.1 Coleofasciculaceae cyanobacterium CTOTU46601
CGTGTTTCCAAACGTAGGTATCGACAATACGTTCACCCTCTTTGATCCGCACGACGCCATTTTGAGTGGGGTTATCGATGTCTGTAGCATAGGGGTCAACGACTTCAACCCATTGATCGGGTTCAAAAAACCATGATTTGGATTGAACGCGGAATTTATACTGATAAACTCCATCCTCCAGATCAACCGTTGTCCGGAAATGACCATCCTCTCCCTTCTCCATGGGGATGTCTTTCCAGTCTGAGAAACTCCCGATCAAAGCCGCCCCTTTGTTGTAAGGAGCAAATAACTTAAACTCGATTGGATTTGTCATAAGACCCCTAGCTTTAACAAGAAGTAATAGAAGTTGAAGTGGATAGGGTTATTTTCCAGTCTTCAACCCTGAAAAGGGATCGTTCGGAAGAGATAAAAATGCTTCTCGACAGCTTACCCTGACAGCATTTGGTAGGTGCATCCCCATGTGGCTAATTTCTTAGGTATATGGGGATGCACCTGGATACCACATTTAGTAGGGGTGAACGGCCGTTCACCCTTACATGGGGCCTTTCTAACGGAAATTTGTGTAAGTCCTAAGGTCGTGTCAGCTGGAGATCTCACGTTCTCTCAGCAGCACAACAAGAGTAGGCACCATAGCCCACACCGCTACCAAAAATGATGCGTAGCCAATATCCCCTACTCCCGACTCCCGACTCCCGACTCCCTATTTTCCACACATGTCTAACGCACAATTTCACTACGAGAGGTTTTACTATTCCTCTGAGGATTTGGTGTTAACTCAGGTGGCAGAGATTGAACGGTTCCCCACTGGTTTAACAAGTCTTTTAGAAGAACTTCTTGTTGGGCGCGAAATCCTTCTAAGTTTTTTCCTCCATTCATCGTGGCAAACCAAACAGTGCCTTTTTGCTGAGTGGGAAATGCTCCCGCTAAGGCGCTGACGGTATCTAAACTCCCTGATTTTACTACTGTTAATGGGGGAAGCTTGCGCTCTGCTAATATCCCTTTGTCTTGTCCCACGATCGCAAATAGATCACCAACCGTCATGTTGTGAGGTTGAAGATAACGCTCAAGTGACAGAAACATGGCACAAACAGCGCGGGGAGAAATTTTGTTTTTTTCGCTCAAGCCAGAACCGTTGAATAGGCTAATTTCTGCTTGAGGCACTCCAGCCAATTTCGCGGCTTTTTGTGCTACAACTTTGGCACCGCCGACAGTATTAGCAAGCATTTCCGCCATCTTATTATTGCTGTACTGATTCATCTTTTTGAGCAGTTCAGCTAGTGGGAAAGAATAATGGCGTATTAGAGGTTTCATGTTACTGGGGGCTGAAGGCTTTACTTGCACTGAACCAGCGATCGCTAATTGGGGTTGCAAGGTGTTTGGAGGCAAACTCAGATACTGGGTTCGTGCTTCGGGCGGCCAGATTTGAGCATTTAACCCTTGCTTGAGGAGATTGCCTGACTTGAGGGGGTCAAATTCAAAGTTCATGTAAAACTTGCCGCTAATCACTAAATTTCCAGTGACTCGCTTGATGCCAATCTGACTTAAAAGATTGCCGATCGCGATCGCCTCCTCCCACACAAAAAACGGGTCTTCCCCTCCTTGAATTACCAAGTCACCTTTTAATACCCCGTTTTGAATCGGACCTGTTGCCCCAATTACCGTAGTGAACTGATGATCGGGTCCTAAGGTAGAGAGTGCGACTAGAGAGGTTGCCACCTTAGTAAGAGAAGCAGCAGGCAGAGGAACTGTGCCTTGGTGATTAGCTAAAAGGGTATTACCCGCTTGAATCCATATCCCTTGGTTTTGCTGAGCAAAACCTTTAGCCGCTAACCCGTTAAAGTATTGCTGAATTTTCTGTTGAGTAGCTGGATCGGGATTATTGGGAGATGCGAGTGAGGGTATATTTGGCTTATTCGCAAGCGCTGCGGGATTCCCTGACTGTTTGGTACTCTCAGTTTCATTGACTGATGATTTGGGAGATTGAGGAGAACATCCAGTCACAAGTGTTAGTAGAGCTATAGATAGTGCCGCAGTCAAGCGCAAGATTTTTGGCATAACGTTGATTTAACAATACCATCGAGGGTTAACAAAAAATACTGGAGAAGGTGAATAAGGCAAGGCTTACTAACAGTTACAAACAACCTGTTCACATCGACAGAATCCTTCACAAATTATTCACACTCCGTCAGTAGGCTTGTCTTAGTAGAAAAATATACGAGACTTTCCTTAGACAAAAGCCCTTCCACATCGGCAGGGCTTCTTCATTGTGAAATGCAAATAGCCCCTTTGCTCACTCCGTAGCTGGTAAGCAGGGTTGGATAGGCTAAGCTGCCGTACATCTTAGGACTTACGCCAATTTCTCATGACGAACCGCCATTTGTAGGGGTGAACGGCCGTTCACCCCTACTATATGTGCCGTCTATGCGTAAGTCCTGCAAACAAGGGGGTATAAAACCCAGATTTGGCATGAACACTGACAAAAAATCAGTAGTAGGGTGGGCAGTGCCCACCCTACATGTAGAGGTTCTGCGTAAGTCCTGACTAACAAAAAAACCAGGGTATCAATGTGTAGCGTTCAATGGGTGTCAGTCTAGTCTTTTGCCCCTGCCAATCTAAGCAGTTTCACAACTTCCGGATAACTATTAAATTCTGCAAGCATTAAGGCAGTATAGCCACCTTGATTTTTTACATTTAAATCCGCACCAGCATCAAGCAAGACTTGTACCGCATTGGTATAACCTCGATGGGCAGCCCACATCAAAGCCGTAGCACCAGAACTATCTAGGCAATTAACCTGGGCACCAGCGTTTAATAGGTATCGCATAATATTAGTGTCGCCTCGGTCAGCTGCCTTCATCAAAAGAGTTTTTCCGTCAGCGTATCGGGTATTCGCATCAGCACCAGCATCTAACAAAACCTTAAGCGTTTTGGCGTCATTTTGAGCTGCCGCCAGAGTCAGAGGTGTTTCACTCACGTTGCTGGCATTATAGTCAGCGCCTTTTTGCAGCAGGGCAGCGACAATATCGCTATAACCATGCAACGCTGCCAGTATTAAAGGCGTGTCACCCAGCTGATTTGTGGCGTGGACATTAGCCCCTCGTTCCACAAGGGTGTTCGCGACCTCAAGATGACCTTCCACAGTGGCAAGATGTAAAGCCATCTCCTGTTCTTGGTTTGTGGCATTGACATCAGCACCAGCCTCAAGTAAAGCTGTCACCACCTCAGTATGACCCCCAGCCGCTGCCGCCATCAGTGCTGTCTCTCCCACCTGGTTTGAGAGATTCACGTCAGCACCAGCCTCAAGTAAAGCCATGACAACCTCAGTCTGACCTTGATCAGCGGCTAAAGTTAAAGCCGTTTCACCGTCTTGGTCTTGAACATTAACATCAGCAGCATTCGCTAACAAGAGTTCGACTACTGATATATACCCTAGTTCAGCGGCCTGCATCAGAGCAGTTCTGCCATCAAAGTTTATGGCGTCTGGATTTACCCCTTGCTCTAACAAAACTTGTACTGTCTGAGTGTGACCTTCGCTGGCAGCTAAATTTAAGGCATCCACACTAATAGTCGGGTCGGCACCAGCTTCTAACAAGGCTTTTACCACATCGCTGTGACCGTTCTGGGCTGCTAGATTTAAGGCATTATCTTCATCTTTGTCTTTGACATTGACATCAGCACCTGCACCAAGCAAAATTTGCACCACTTTGATCAAACCTTTATGGGCGGCAATCATGAGTGCTGTACTACCATCGTCATTTTTGATGTTAATATCAGCACCTTTGCCAATCAGAGTTTGCAAAACATCAACTTGATTAGCAGATGCTGCCAACATTAAAGCTGTCAGACCATACTGTTTTCTTCGCAGATTGACATTTGCGCCAGCTTCTAGTAAAGCTCTAACAATCTCGGTGTAGCCAAGGTGGGCAGCAAACATTAAAGCTGTGGTGCCATCTCGGTCTGTGGCATCGACATTAGTGTCCTGAGCAAGGATGGCTTGTACTTGAGTTAGGTTGCCACTTTGAGCTACTTTTCGCAGTAATACGTCTAAGTTTGAGGTCATTTCTCAAGTTTCTTCCAGAGGGCGTTGTGAACTCAGCGATCGCATCCGAGGAGAAGTAGCCCCAGTGAGGAATGCAGTTTTTGATAGTCAGACTTTAGAGCAAACGACAGCTATGCTAAGTTAAGTTTTATCAAGATTCTTAAACCGCTCCTGAGAACACTATGAACCTCGTAATCCCAGAATCAGTTAAAGTTTGGTCTCAATTCGTCCACCCAGCTTTAATGTGGCTATTACTAGCACTATCCATTTATGCTCTGTATCTAGGCATTCAGGTTCAACGTACCAGATATGCTGACGGCGATGTCAAGAAAGAACTGATCAAGGGTAAGTACAATGTCAAACATTATCAAATTGGTTCAGTGCTGTTAGCGCTGATGGTGATTGGTGCGATCGCAGCACTTGCGGTTACTTACATAAACAATGGTAAGCTGTTTGTCGGTCCTCATCTTTTAGCTGGCTTAGGGATGACGGCTTTAATTGCAGTTTCTGCTTCCCTGTCGCCGTTCATGCAGAAAGGGCAAAACTGGGCACGCTTCACCCATATTGCGCTGAATGTTGTCCTTTTGGGACTATTTGGCTGGCAGGCGGTAACGGGTGTCGAAATCGTACAGAGAATTATCAGCAAGATGTAATCTCAAATCCGTTGGCTTCGTAATTACATAATGGGTAATGGGTTAGGAGTGCTATCAATTACCCATTCTTTTGTCTTGCAATACCAATGCAACCAGAACATGACAGAACAAAGGCAGCCTAAATTGTAGGTTGGGCCTTTGGAACGAAATCCAACATTTCTCGTAGCGTATGTTGGCTTGCGCGACGCTTAAGCCGCTACCGACAGTAAAAAAAACCTGTCTTCCCCAACTCCCGACTCCCGACTCCCTATTTTTAAAAGTGTTCGGCTACATAGTTTCAAGCCTCGAACTTGATGCGATCGCGCAAGTCATCAAGTGAGGTCTTGGCTTGTTGGGCCCAGTCAGGTAACTCCGGCAGCAACGCATATACCCAAACGATACCGTGTAGTTGCCGCGCTTTACGGTACGGCTCCAGCGTCGCGGGGTTGGGGGCGTTCGGATAGGCAGCAGCCATTGTGCCCTCGTAGTCAACCATACTGCTCAAGTCCCAGGCGACAGGACCGATGCAGGTGTCCTCAAAATCGTTCCACAGCAGACCGTCCGCAGTTGGGATCAAATTGTAGGCGTGTGCGTCGCCGTGCAATGGCTGCACCGGTTCAACGGGCTTGCTCAACTGAGGAAGCAGGTGTTCATACACGTCTCGCAGAAACGTCAGGTCGCTTGCGGTGAGAATGTTGCCGACGCGCTCAATACGCTCCAAGCCGTGTGGAATATCGTTAAGTGGCGCAGCCAAAAGCGGTAAGTCGCCGGGGTAATTGCGTAAAACGGAGTGCAGTTCAGCAAGCATTCGCCCCGTCACTGCTAGGTCTGGGACAGCATCGGACACTGGCTGAGCGTAGCGCCAGAACGACATGACTAGACCATTGTGATGGTGTGGACCCGGTGGTATGGCATCGCTGGGCGCGACCACTGGAGCGCCTTGCGCTGCAAGGAATCCGGCAACAGAAACCTCTCGTGCCAACCAAAACTCGATCGGTGTGCGTAGCAGAGCAGTGATGGTACTTATGCGGGCTACGACCGGGGCAGGTCGCAGATGAACTCGCACGGCGTAGGCGTTGGCCAGCACTTTGGGGTCATCGACGCGCAGACCGTGGGCGGCAGCGACAGCTACCGAGGCGGTTACCGCACTGGCGGTGAGTGCGGCGCGGTCATCAGACGTCAGAGGGAGGTTAGAGGGCTTGTTGTCCGAAGAAGTCATCAGGTAGCTCTGCCAAGCCTTTAGTGCTTTTTAATTTTTTTGGGCATGGGTATACCCATGCTGGAATGAAAGTCTTCCTGGACTTTGTGAGTCAAGCGGCGGGAAACTTGTCTGACGATTTGTTGCAAGAGGCGATCGCCTGTACTCTGAATCAAAGACTGGGGTAATCTGTGAATGAACTTGGGAAACCGTAGAGCAACACTTAAATCGAGGTTCCACTCCACACGGGTTATTGCCTCTGGCAACTTCACCCCGTCACACTCTTGCTCCTGTAAATACTCACTTGTCGGTACTTCCACAAACGCTTGAGATGCCTGGAAGTCAACATCGTACCCTGGAGCAACGTAATTGGGTACAGGGATTGTCCGGATTCGATAGATACCACTGTCTTGGGGTAGCAGTTCCAAACCGACTTTCGGCTCTACCTCGTAACCAAACGACCCAAAGCGCCCAATCACCAAAGCGTAGCCATTAGCTCCAATGGGTTCTACCTTCATTGGGTGAGCACACCGAGAAAACCAATTCTGATGGGCATCCAGATAGGCAGTAACCTTCTCGGCTGGGGCATACATCTCCATACAGTCTTGAAACTGACTGTAAAACCGAGTTGGCTCACTTGCTGACGAGGATGCTGGTGTCACTAAAGCGTCAGTTTCTGTAAAAATTGATTTGACATTTACATGCCCCTGCTCTTCTTCAATCTGTTGATTGTTAATGAATCGCGAATGCATATTGAGCTTCCTTGCCTCGGTTACCTGTTGCCTATATTAAAGATTCCCTTGTGAGGTTCAAATTTTCACTTGAGTTTAGTGAATTTATGGTAAAGACGAGTACATATTTAGAAAGTTCATACAATTGAGAAGTTGAGGTTTACACCACACGCAAGATTTCTCGCTCACTCAGCATAGCTTGTGAGTCTTAGGGTCAACCACCTTTTGTTACGGAGGTAAGGATGAAAGCATTTGTTGCTGGAGCCACAGGCGAAACGGGACGCCGAATTACACAAGAGTTAGTTAAGCAAAACATTCCAGTTCGGGCTTTAGTACGAAACTTGGAGAAAGCTAAACAAATTCTGCCAGCTGAGGTGGAATTAGTTGTAGGGGATGTGTTGAAGCCAGAGAGCCTTGCTGCTGCTATTGGAGATAGCACGGTAATTTTAAGCGCAACTGGTGCCAGCCCTAGCTTTGACCCAACTGGCCCCTATAAAGTGGACTATGAAGGCACCAAGAATCTGGTAGATGTAGCCAAAACAAAGGGAATTGAACACTTTGTTATGGTTTCTTCTCTGTGCGTATCCCAATTTTTCCATCCACTCAACCTGTTTTGGTTGATTCTGGTGTGGAAGAAGCAAGCGGAAGAATACCTACAGAAAAGTGGCTTGACTTATACGATTGTGCGACCAGGGGGTCTTAAAAACGAAGATAACCCAGACCCAATTGTGATGTCATCAGCAGATACGCTCTTTGACGGTAGTATCCCTCGCACGAAGGTAGCTCAAGTTTGCGTCGAGGCACTGACGCACCCGGAGGCTCACAATAAAATTGTAGAAGTAGTTGCGAAGCCAGAGGCTACCGAGAAAAGCTGGGAGCAGTTGTTTATCAGTGTGGTCTGATTGGCAAATATACAGCACCATTTCTTGAGCAGTGTGAGGATTATTGAGATTGGCACGTCCATCACTCTTGCCGAAGTCTATCAGCTTAAAATTCCAAAAAGAGCATGACTAAATCGCCAAAACTTTAACTAAACTTAACCATACTTCAAAAGCAACGAGTAGGTATTTTTGTGCTAGGTTATGTAGAATGCCGAAAACCAAGGCAAAAAACGGCGAAACCTTTTTCGCTTTCACCATCTTTTTTTCTTGATGTTTCAAGTACGCTTGGCTTGAGCGGAATTGACGCCCGTGGACAAGAAGAGTCCGACCTCCTTGGCTCCAAGCGGGAAGTAGACCCTCCAAGTTCTAATCTTGGTTGAATAGCAATACTTAAGTAAGTTTAGCTAAGTTCTATGGAGCAGATTTTCCAGAAAGTTGCCTTGAGGAATCTACTTGCTACTATTGGTGCTTTGACGTTAACACTGTTGGTGTTAAAGCTGTCTTCAGAACATTTAGCAGACCAATTGCCTTTGAATAATTATCCCAAAGGTGCTTTCGGTCTACCGTCGCTGGCAATGAGAGGGGGTGACCCCTACATTCGTGCGTTGATGCGAACGATTACAGCCAGTGAGGCCAATGATCCCCAGCCCTATACGCTCCTCTATGGGGGTAAGCATGTTGGGGATTTGAGTCGTCATCCAGATATCTGTATCCCAATTGTTGCTGGTCCTAATGTCGGTCGCTGTACTACTGCCGCAGGACGATATCAGTTTCTTAACACCACCTGGGATAAAATGGCGAAGCGCTATCATCCAAAACCCTTCGGTCTTCTGTTTTGGAAAACCTACAGTTTTGAGCCGCAATATCAGGATGCAGTGGTTTACGCTTGGCTGAGCGACAAACAAGCCTGGGGCATCGATATTTCACAAACACTGCGCCAAGGAAAGTTGAAGACAGTGTTGCGGCGGCTATCCGGCACCTGGACAAGTTTGGGCTATGGCATAGAAAACAATTCGATGACAGGAGCGTTGCCAGGAATTTATCAGCAGATGCTCCAGGAAGAATTGGGCACAGCTGGGCGAATGGAAGTCGGGCTAAAATGATGGGACAAATCATTACCCATTACTCATTACCAACAAAAGTTTTGAATGTTGAGTTTTGAGTTTTGAATTAGAAGCATATAACCAAAACTCAAAACTTTTGAACCATTACCTACACTAGACAACTTATCTGACTGAAAATGCCTCGTTAAACCGACGAGTTACTGGTTCAATTAAGAAGGTCAAGATAGATTTCCTGCGAGTCACAATTTCTCCAGTCGCCGCCATACCTGGAGTAAACGCGACATCTTCACCCCGAACCCGCATGGAGTGTTTGTCGAGTTGAATGCGAGTGGGGAAAACTAAACCTAAATCCTTATCAACGATCGCATTAGGACTAACTTGAACCACCTTGCCCTCAATGGTGCCAAATTCCTGAAATGGGAAAGTCGCCATTTTTACCTTAGTTTTCATCCCCGGACGAATAAATCCAATATCTCGGTTGAGGAGTTTGACTTCTAACAACAGTTGTTCGCCATCTGGAAGAATGGAGAGCAATTCTTCCCCAGCCTGTACAGGTCCTTTGGTTGCTTTGACACTGTAGATTGTCCCAGATACTGGAGATTGGATAGTTTCTCCCTCTCGCTTCTTTTTCGCCTGATCCAGCTGTCCTTCAACTGTTGTTTGTTCTTCGCGGCGCTTGTTGAGTTCAGTCAAAATTTCACTTTGGCGCTGAGACTCCAGAGCATTTGCTTTATTACGAGCAGATTGATAGGCTTGTTCAGCTTGCCGGACTTTTTGCGCTTGAGCTGCAATCTCTTTTTCTATAGAGGTTACTTTGTCTTGAGCTTCAGTTACTTTATTTTTAGCATTGGTAATTCCATCTTCAGACCGAGTAACGTCAGCTTGAGCTTGAATCACTCTTGATTGAGCATCTACATAATCCAGTCGAGGTGTAGCACCGTCTGCTAGTAGAATGCGTAGGCTTTCTTCGCGTTTTTGGGCGTTGGCGAGAGAACTTTTAGCCTTAACTAAGATGCTTTCGGCGTTGGTGAGGTTAGTTTTGGCGTTGGTCAGATTAGTTTTGGCGTTGGTATAGTTTTCTTGTAAACGACTCCAGCGAACTTTTGCTTCATTAATGGCTGAAAGTTGGCTATTGGCTTCGGCTACAGCAGCGGCTTGACGGGCTTCAAAGTCTTTTAGACGAGAGGTTAGCAGTTGATTTTGCAAAACTGCTCCAGTTTTGGCTGCGCCTGTTCGTTCTGCTTCCAGACGGTTCAGGTCTTCTTGAATGAGTTTGGTAGATTTGGCTAGTCGATCAACTTCAGCTTGGGGCAAGTCTGGGTCACGTTCAACGAGTATGTCATCTTTCTTAACGCGATCGCCTTCTTTGACCTTCACTTCTCGAATCGTGCCTTCGCCGATTGAGCGCACGGGGCGTACTTGTGTTGAGGCAATCAATTCACCGTTAGCCACCGCCACTTCATCCACTTGGCTGAAATTAGCCCATGCGATCGTCCCTAATATCAATATACTAATGCTGCCCGCTAACACTCGCGTGTATAGAGGCGGTAACTCT
The DNA here is from genome assembly GCA_031970155.1 of Coleofasciculaceae cyanobacterium CTOTU46601. Lineage (GTDB taxonomy): Bacteria > Cyanobacteriota > Cyanobacteriia > Cyanobacteriales > Coleofasciculaceae > DALYIW01. Next base: position 10,101 of record DALYIW010000101.1, read on the forward strand.
TGTACCGCCTTACCTAACTCGTAAGATAGCTGGTCTTCTGGCTTGGCAAATCGCTCTTTAGTCTGACGAGCTTGAGCTGGAGAAGAACTTATCGGTAACCGCATAATTTTGTCAAAAAATCAATCTTTTAGAGGTTCTCGTACGCTTGGCGATCGGCAGGTTCTGATTCAGTGACCAAAATGCTTGCTTTCTAAAGTATTTCCCATGCCTCATGCCCTATGCAAAAAAACGGGTCTTAAGCAGCCCTCAAAAACATAAACATCTATATTGATACTCCCCTTTTGTTTCCTTTTCCCAATGACCCTCACACTAACTACCAGACTTACAATAAATATATAGAGTCTGTTAAGAAGTGTAAGGTTTTTTCATGGCTGATCAGTTAATTCGCGCCACAGCGGCGGAGGGTGGCATTCGAGCCGTCGGCGTCATTACAACACGCCTTACAGAAGAAGCCCGACGGCGGCACAAGCTCTCCTATGTGGCTACAGCGGCACTGGGTCGCACCATGTCAGCAGGTCTGTTGCTAGCCTCTAGTATGAAACGAGAAGGATCGAGGGTCAATATTCGCGTCAAGGGTGATGGCCCTTTGGAGGGAATTCTCGTTGATGCTGGATTAGACGGAACTGTAAGGGGTTATGTAGATAACCCAGCAGTTGAACTGCCACCGAATGACCGAGGTAAACTTGATGTCGGTGGTGCGGTGGGTCGTGATGGCTACCTCTATGTTGTCCGAGATGTTGGATATGGTTACCCCTATTCCAGTACGGTTGAGCTAGTATCGGGTGAAATTGGTGATGACGTTGCTCACTACCTAGTGACTTCTGAACAAACACCGTCAGCTCTAGTAATCGGTGTGTTTGTGGGTGCCCAAGGCGTTACGGCAGCTGGAGGGATATTAATCCAAGTTCTGCCCAAGGCGGCTAGAGACGAAGCTCTAGTGCAAACTCTGGAATCTCGCGTGGCTAAGCTGTCGGGATTTACACCCTTGTTACAGGCAGGCAAAACATTGCCGGAGATTTTTGAACAGTTGCTGGGCGATATGAATCTGGTGATTCTTCCAGAAGTTCAGATGTTACGTTTTCACTGTGGTTGCTCTTTGGATCGGGTTTTGGGTGCATTGCAGATGCTTGGAGAAGCGGAACTTCAGGATATGATTGAGAAAGACGATGGAGCCGAAGCAACTTGCCATTTCTGCGGGGAAGTTTACCAAGCAAGTTCTGATGAACTGGCTCAGTTAATTGAGAATTTGCGAGCGGAGTCTATTTGAGACTCCTGATCATGTAAAAGACTTGTCGCTACTCAGGTTTTTGAGGTTGGCAGCGTTAAGGTATATTTGGGTACAAAAAGGTTTCGGTGAAAAAGTCAGTCTACATAAAAATATTGTGATGGAGCTTTTTCAAAAGGTGCAGATAGACCGAAACTTGAGGACTTTTCAAAGTGTAGACTAAGCAGGGACTAGAGAAAATTTGAGTAGCGACAAGATCTGAGTACTAAGAGCATGAAAGCGGTGCCTCCTAGAGTCCATACATAACGACACGTTTAGGGCAGAATGTAGCTTTTTCTGACGAGGAGGGGTAGGATTGCAACTACAAAGAGTGCTATAAAGATCCGGGATCAGGCGTAGCGCGTGGTGGTGTGAGTTATGACCAGAAATAGAGAAATTCCTGACGGTTGGCCAGCTTCAAAGTCTTCAAAGCCAGGTCAGTTCAACGAGTGGCAACAAACGAGGAGGGCATCCGCCGACAAGCGACCTTTGGTTAGTCCTGCCACAGGAGCGCCAGACGTTCCTAAAGTTACTCGGACAAATACTTCTTCAGCAAACGCTGAGGCTTCTAATGGCGAGGCTTCTGATGGTCTTGACGCTTCTAATTTTACCAACCCTTCACTGCCTCGTTTGCGGAGCATAGACGCTAGGGTAAAGCAAAACTACCCAACAAGTTTTGGCGACGAGCGATCGCCGGCTGCTCCTTCAAAGCCAGGTAAAACCCGATCGCAACCCTTACCCCCGCCCCCGCCAGGGCATCCTACAGCTCAACAGTCGGCTACACCGGAAGCCACTTCAGCCCCACCCACCTCACGGCGTCGGGAGAATAAGCGAAACTTTTCTATCGGTATACAGTTCTGGGCAATTTTAATCCTACTGGTTTCTGGTGGGGTGGGATTCATGGCCATATCGCTGTTGCTAAAGTTGCCCACCGTGCCAAATTGTCCGGCGACGTTTTGGCCGACAGCTTCGGCATCAATGCGCCTTTATTGTGCACAGGTGGCGGCAAACAAGCAGACAGCACAGAATTTACTAGAGGCGATCGCTTTAGTTCAAGCTTTGCCAGCCGATCACCCGTTACGGCCAGAAATCAACCGTCACATCGAAGAGTGGTCACTCGATCTGTTGAAAATCGGTGAGCAGAAGTTTCAAGAAGGTCAGTTGACGGAAGCCATCAAACTTGCCAAACGAATTCCTACCGAGTCGGCTGCCAATAAAAAGGTACAACAGTACATTGAGCGTTGGCAGAAAATTTGGTCGCAAGCAGAAGGAATCGTTGCGAAAGTCGAGCAAGAACTGAGAAAGTTACAGTGGAATCAAGCTTTTCGAGTAGCCTCTCAACTGAGCTATGTAGAAAACAAGTACTGGGCAACTACCAAGTATGACCAAGTAGCGAAAAAGATTCAGCTGGCTCGCGAAGCCAGTGCTCAGTTGGATAAAGCCCGCGAACTCAGTAAAAGCGATAGCGTAGACAGCATCCTAGATGCCATTAAGCAAGCCGAGAAAATCTCTCGTGATAGCTATGCCTATCAAGAAGCTCAGAATTTAATTGCTGATTGTGGTAAAAGGCTGCTGAAGCTGGCAGAGGAACGACTTGCACAACTCAACTGGAAAGGTGTGCTGGAAATTGCCAATAAACTTCCCGCCAGTGTCAAATTAGAGGAGCAAAAAGCCGACTTGATTGACTTGGCAGACGCTTTATCGAAAGCCGAATCAGGAACAAGTTCCGATTTGGAAGCGGCGATGGCTATAGCTCAAAGGGTGGGAGCCAATCGTCCTTTGTATGCTCAAGCACAGCAATTAATTAACCGTTGGCAGCTAGAAACTGAAGACGTTGCTCGTCTAGAGAGGGCACGAACGTTTGCTAATTCAGGTTTAGTCGATGACTTGAAGGCGGCGATCGCAGAAGCACAGCAGATTCCTAATGGCAATCCCCGCTATCAAGAAGCACGTCGAGAAATTAAAGGCTGGACTCGTCAAGTTGAGACTATAGAAGACCAGCCCTTGATCGACCGTGCCAATCAAATTGCTAATCTTGGTGGTATTCCCTCTTTACAAGAAGCCGTTAAAGAAGCCAGTCGCATTGCACCGGGTCGTGCCCTTTACAAGCAAGCACAAGACAAAATTGGAGAGTGGAGTGGCTCGATTGAGCGACAGCAAGACCAGCCTTTCCTCGACCAAGCACGCGCTTTAGCTAACGGTGGTAATCTACCTGGGGCGATCGCAGCCGCTCAACAGATTAAACCGAGACGGGCCCTCTACAAAGAGGCCCAGGGTGAAATCAGAGGCTGGGAAGCCCAAATTAGAGGGCAGCAGCTTTTACGGCAAGCTTATCAGGTGGCTAATCCTGGAACAGCGCCAGCCCTAGCAGAAGCGATTCGAGTGGCCAGGGAAGTGCCGCGTGCTTCAACCGCCAAAGATGAGGCCAGAAGTATGGTGAGTCGCTGGAGCTATCAGCTGTTATCAATGGCACAAGACCGTTCACCGTACAATCTGACGGAAGCGATCGCGATCGCCAGAATGATTCCCTCCGGTACTGACGCTTATGAGGAAGCTCAACGGCAAATTCAGTCCTGGCAAAAGATGTTAGAGCCATTACCCGTTCCCGCTCCCGTGGAGGAAGAAACTGGCACAGATTCTCAATACTAATACCAAGTTGCAGTGATAGAAACAAGGGCGACCCACTGGGTCGCCCTTATTGGTCATCGAAGATGAGAGAGTCTAGGGGAGAGAGGCTGAAAAGGTGAAGGGGTTAAGCTTCTTGCTCCAGAGAGAAACAGTTGAGGAATTCTCCCTCTCACCCCCTCACTTCTTCAGTCAGACTAGAACTCAGACGTTATTTGAAGAGACTAATTAGGTTACTCCTCCTCGCCGTCATCGTCTAAGAAGTCGTCAACAAAATCGGTATCGTCGTCGTCATCACCTAGAACCGAGTCGAACTTACTACCATTACCGCCATAACTTGTCCGCTCCTCCAAATTACTGTAGACGCGAGCGGTTCGGTCATCTAGGACTAGAGGGTCTAGAGGGTCTTCTTGGTCGAATTCAGTACCATCGACGCGATCGCCATAGCCATACATGCCAGCGCCACCGCCCGAGTAATCAGCCTCTACATTACTTGAGGTGGAATCTTCGTAGGCATTGTAACCCGTTCCTGCCGGAATCAGGCGACCAATAATCACGTTTTCCTTCAGACCCCGTAGCCAATCAGACTTCCCTTCAATCGCCGCTTCCGTCAGCACACGAGTTGTTTCCTGGAAGCTGGCAGCAGAAATGAAGCTATCGGTATTCAGCGAGGCCTTGGTAATACCCAGTAGCACGGGCGTATACTGCGCTGGTGCGCCGCCAGTAATTGCCATTGCCTCATTTACCGTCTCAATCTGCCGCAACTCCACGAGTTCTCCTGGCAGCATGGTTGTATCGCCGCCATCGTCCACCCGCACTTTTGAAGTCATCTGCCGGACAATCACCTCAATGTGTTTGTCGGAAATCTCAATCCCTTGAGATTGATACACCGACTGCACCTCGTTGACCAAAAACGCCTGTGCTTGTTGTAATCCACTCAGCGCTGCCTCGTAGACTCCACCCTGTTGTTCCATGGTGTAATTAAAGAAAATCTCTAGAATCTCGTGAGGATTGGCAGGTCCATCAGTCAGTGCATGGGAAACCATCACTTGCTGACCATCTGAAACTAGAGCATTCTGCCCAGGGCCAACGGGGTAATCGGTAACGACACCATCCGCTTCTATCACCTTGATATCGACAGTTTCGTCTTCCTCGTAAATCACCTGAGCCTCACCAGGGCGTCTGGCTAAAACGCAAGCTTCCTTGGGTTTGCGAGCCTCTAGTAGTTCTTCAATTCTGGGCAAACCCTGGATAATGTCACCCGTCTTGGCTCGTTCAAACACCAATAGCACCAGGTTGTCACCCCGTTGCACCAAGTCTCCATTGTCAATCTGTAAAACTGCACCAGCAGAAACTCGGTAGGGACGGGCTAGCCGCAGGGTAATAGAGTCACTGTTCACTTGCGCCACCTGACCCGATTCTGGGGAAGGTGTTCCGGCTGCAAGTAGGTCTGTTTCGACAATCAAATCACCTACTTTGACCTTAGGTGGATTGGCGATGGGAATCTCGAGCAGGTCTGCATCCCTTAGTACCAACACCCGACGAATGGCTTCTGCGCCTTCTCGAATGCCTCGGACTATACCGGATTCCTTGCACTGAATTTCTGTACGTGCCACTACTGCCCCAGGTGCAATTTCGTCCCCATCACTAACCAGAAGGCGCGTACTCGTGCTTCCGCCTAAGGGATCGGCGGCGGTGTCGCGGCGAATCACCAAAGATTCTAGGATGACTAGCTGCAACCGCATCTCACCTGAGTCGTCTGTACTGACTAACTCAATGTCAGCAGAAAGTTGAGACGAACCAGTATGTTCTACCACCGACTCTTGGGTCATTTCCAACACGAGTTGGGTGCGTAGTAACTCCAGTCCTTCTACAGACTTCACCCGCTCTCCATCTTTGTAAGGCAGTCGCTGTACGGCTCGTAGTTCAATTGCCGTTGTGCCACGAGCTGAGGAACCAGCGTCAGTTTGACTGTTAATTGAAGCCTGAGATGGTACATCAGGCTCATCCGGTACCGCAAACTCAATCACTGGTCTCAAGAGCAGTGCAGCACCCTCCGGTGTCTCTACCGCTTCCCCGTAGCGCAGCTCTGTCACCGATAGATCGGGTACTGCTTCGGTTCCGGGATACACCAGCTGTCCCTCTGTCATGAAGGCTTCTGGGATTTCATCGACCAGATGCAGCTCCCCTGGCTTAATCACAATTTCGCGGAGGATGTCATTTTTCTGTACTACCTCCACAATGCCGCCAGATTGGCAGAAGATGTCTTTCACCACTTCTGTTCCGGCTTCTACATATTGTCCGTCTTCCACCAAAAGCAACGAGATATCTTTATTTACCTCGTGGCATTCTTCAGGGATCCACAGGAGTGTGCCGCCTTTGACGACTTCGTAACCCTGCTTCGCCTTACCGCGTTTGGCAACCTCTACTCCGGCATACTTGATGATGCCGCCAGTCTGGGTGCGATACTGGTCATCAATTAGCTCGGCGACTACTTGACTATTTAGCACTTTTGTGCCTGGGGTGGCTTTGAGCAAAAAGCGCTGATTGTTGGTGGTGTGAATCACATACTGTTCGCGACCACCCGTGCTTTCTACTCTTACTGTTGCCTGGTCGAGGAGTACTGACGCGGTGATGATGTCAATTTCTCGCCTGCCTTCAGTTAGTCGAACGACGCCGCCGTTGAGTGTGACTAACTTGGTTTCTGCCATCACGCTTCCTGGCTCAATGGCATCGCCGTTTTTGACAACGGGTTCTGCACCGGGCGGTAGGTTATAAACTTCTCCCGATAAAATCCACAGTAGCCCACCCCGTTGAGCAATCCGGGTGGTATTGCCCTGTCGGTCGGTTTTTTCTTCTGGCACCAGATCAGCAAACAGCACTTCTCCTGCCAAGTCTCCGGCCACGTCTTTGGTAACCTTTTCTGTAGAGAGGCGAGATTTGCCCAGCGCCACTTCGGCTAGCAGCTGATTTGCCTTGACGTGTTCGCCGTTGGCAACCAGCAGGATGGAACCGGGGGTGACAGGAAAAGTCTGGGCTTCTCCGCCTGCCGTTGGTGTCAGAACCAGGTCACCGGCCACTTCCACTTGTTCGCGGTCTTCTCCGTGGCGAGTTCTCACACCCCGAGTGCGTAGGCGTTTGGAGAATTTGACAATTCCTTCAAAAGGTGCCTGCACCTGACGAGCGACTTCTCCGGTGAAGACGCCGCCAGTGTGGAATGTCCGCATGGTCAGCTGGGTGCCTGGTTCTCCAATCGATTGAGCAGCAATAATGCCGACGGCTTCTCCCAAATCGACCATATGACCATGAGCTAAGCTCCAACCATAGCAGTGCTGGCAGACTGACCGTGAGGCTTCACAAGTTAGAGGCGATCGCACAAATACAGATTGGACACCCGCTCTCCCAATGACTCTTGCCAACTCATCTGAGATATCCTGGTTACGCTCGGCGATGACTTCGCCTGTGGTCGGGTGAAGTACTTCTTTAGCTAATACTCTGCCTAACAAGCGATCATCTAGAGGGATGAGGACGCGATCGCCATCCGTCATTGCTGTAACCGTAACACCCCGATTCGTGCCACAATCGATTTCTCGCACGATCACGTCCTGGGCAACGTCCACCAGGCGTCGGGTAAGATAGCCGGAGTCAGCTGTTCTCAGTGCTGTATCCACCAATCCTTTCCGGGCACCATAGGACGAGATAATATATTCCGTCACCGTTAAGCCTTCCCGGAAGTTGGTCTTAATCGGTAAGTCAATAATTTCTCCTTGAGGGTCTGCCATCAAACCCCGCATCCCTACTAATTGCCGCACCTGAGACATGTTTCCTCTTGCCCCAGATGAAGACATCATGTACACGGAGTTCAGGGGGTCAGTCGCCTCAAAGTTACGGATTACTTCATCTTTTAGCGCTTCCGAAGTACTGTTCCAGGTGTCGATAACTTTTTGAAACCGTTCAACTTCGGTAATTTCTCCTCGACTGTAGCGAGCTTCCGTCGCACGAATTTCTGCTTCTGCCGCGTCCAGCATCTGGCGTTTGATCGGCGGCACTTGCAGGTCATCGACACTGATCGAGACTCCAGCGCGTGTTGCGAAGCGGAACCCCAAATCTTTTAACTGGTCAGCTATCTGGGCGCTACGGGCACTACCGTATTTAGTAAAAGCCCAAGCTACAAGCTTTTTCAGCTGGCTTTTACCTACGACCCGATTGTAAAAAATCATTTCTTTTGGATCTGCCATCTGCTTTGAGAATTACCAATAAGGTGATTAGAGAATAGGGAAAGTTGTAGGGGGAGAAGGTTGCTGGCTGAAGAGAGAATGTCTTACAGGTTGCAAGAGACTCAAGTTAAAAGTTATCTTCCAACCTTCAACATCAAACCTTGCAACCTTGCAACCTTCAACCCCTTCTAGCTAGTTAGCGCGTCTTGAATTGCTTTGTTGTAAACAATTCGACCTGGGGTAGTGAGGACATACTGGGAAAGTAGCTCCCCATCAGCCGTTTCTCGAACTCGACGTTCTCGGTAGATTTTTGCTACTGTACCGTCACTCAAGCGTTCCGTAGAAATGACTTCATTATCTGGGACTTCTGTCTCCACCGGACCGTCAAAGCGCACCCAGACGTAATCGTGCAACTCTACCTGCTTATGCTCATAAGCTTTGAGCGCGTCATCCAGATTGGCAAAATAGCGTTCAGTTTTATTACCTGCTGGATTTCGAGCAGTCAGGTAATAGCATCCCAACACCATATCCTGGCTAGGAGTCACAATTGGGCGACCCGTTGCTGGTGAGAGAATATTATTAGAAGCCAGCATCAACAGTCGTGCTTCCGCCTGCGATTCCAAAGACAGAGGAACGTGAACAGCCATCTGGTCACCATCAAAGTCAGCATTGAAAGCCGGACATACTAACGGGTGCAGTTGAATCGCCCGACCTTCTACCAGAATCGGTTCAAATGATTGAATACCCAAGCGGTGTAGTGTTGGTGCTCGGTTCAGCAGTACTGGGTGACCTGCAATTACTTCTTCCAAGACATCCCAGACGCTAGGATCGCCTCGCTGAATTAGTTTTTTTGCCGCCTTGATGTTATTCACCAAACCCTGACGAATCAGTCGATGAATCACGAAAGGTTGAAACAGTTCGATCGCCATTTCACGAGGCAAACCGCACTGATGGATTTTCAGTTTAGGCCCGACTACAATTACCGAACGACCTGAGTAATCAACCCGTTTACCTAGCAGGTTTTGCCGGAAGCGGCCTTGTTTACCCTCAATGATGTCCGATAGAGACTTCAGGGGTCGATTGTTAGCTCCAACAACAGTACGTCCCCGGCGTCCGTTGTCAATTAAAGCATCCACCGCTTCCTGAAGCATCCGTTTTTCATTACGGACAATAATCTCTGGAGCGAGGATTTCCTGCAACCGCGCCAATCGATTGTTACGGTTGATCACTCGCCGATACAGGTCATTGAGGTCACTGGTGGCAAAACGACCGCCATCTAGCTGCACCATCGGGCGCAAGTCAGGAGGAATGACTGGAATGACAGTCAGCACCATCCACTCCGGCAAGGAACCCGTCGCGATGAAGTTATCAATCACCCGTAAGCGCTTGATCAGCTTGGCGCGTTTTTGACCTTTAGCGCCAGTAATTTCTTCTCGGAGCTTTTCGCCTTCCGCATCGAGATCAACATCCTGCAAGAGCCGCTGAAGTGCCTCAGCGCCAATGCCCACCTCAACACCAGTCAATTCAGTATCTTCGCTATATAGCTGCTCTTCTATTTCTAACCACTGATCTTCTGTAAGCAGTTGTTTATAGGTGAGGTTCTCAGCATTACCTGGATTGAGGACGACGTAGGCATTGAAGTAAACAATCTGCTCTACATCTCGCAAAGGCATATCCATCAGAATACTCAGGTAGCTGGGAATGCCTTTGAGATACCAAACGTGGGCTACGGGTGCCGCTAGTTTGATGTATCCCATCCGGTGGCGGCGGACACGGGACTCGGTAACTTCCACGCCGCAACGTTCGCAGACAATACCCCGATGGCGCACCCGCTTGTACTTACCGCAGTGACATTCCCAGTCCTTAGCTGGGCCAAAGATTCGCTCACAGAAAAGCCCATCCATTTCGGGTTTGAGTGTGCGGTAGTTAATGGTTTCTGGCTTGGTGACTTCACCCACTACCTGACCATTAGGAAGGGTTCTTTCTCCCCATTGACGAATGCGTTCTGGAGAGGCAATACCAATTTTTACGTAGTCAAATCGCTGTTCTAGCTGATGTCTCATCAGTTTTTTGTTGTTTGTTATTTGTTGTTTGTTGTTTGAATAACTGTTGGCTTGATTAGTGAAAGTTGCTAGTTGCTAAACTGTCTTTTCTACTAGCAACTAACAACTAACAACCAACAACCAACAACTAATTAGACTTCATCCTCTTCAAGTTCCTCACGGTTGAGAGATTCATAAGTGGGTCGGCTTGGGGTGCGGCGTCGGTCGGCATCTGCCATCAAATCAACTTCCATATCACGGCTGGAACCATCTTCAGCGTTTTCTACTTTGTGAACCGCAATATCTAACCCTAGCGACTGTAATTCCCGCATCAAGACCTTGAAGGATTCAGGAGTACCAGGTCGCGGAATCGCTTTGCCTTTGACGATCGCGTTAAGAGCCTCGTTGCGCCCCTGCATGTCGTCTGACTTGACTGTGAGCAACTCTTGGAGAGTGTAGGCTGCCCCAAAAGCTTCTAGCGCCCACACTTCCATTTCACCGAAGCGCTGACCACCCTGTTGTGCCTTACCGCCCAAGGGCTGCTGAGTCACGAGTGAGTAAGGTCCGGTGGAGCGAGCGTGAATCTTATCATCTACTAGGTGTACCAACTTCAGCATGTAAGCTTTACCAACCGTGACGGGTCGATCGAAGGGTTCACCAGTACGACCGTCAAAGACTTTAATTTTTCCTGGGTTTTCTGGGTTAAATACCCACTCGTTTCCGGTATCTTCTTTGGCTTTATTCAGTTTGCCGTGCACTGTGGTTCGAGACGACTCTTCCCCGTGCATTTCGTCGAACGGTGTCAGTTTAAATCGGACATCTAAGGTTTCACCTGCCCATCCGAGTAAGCATTCAAATACCTGACCGACATTCATCCGACTCGGTACACCCAAGGGGTTGAGTACGATGTCTAGGGGGGTGCCATCCGGCAAGTAGGGCATATCTTCAACGGGGAGGATACGGGAAATAATTCCCTTGTTGCCGTGACGGCCTGCCATCTTATCGCCCACCTGGATTTTCCGTTTCTGAGCGACGTAAACGCGGACGACCATGTTAGCTCCGGGTGGCAGTTCGTCCCCTTGTTCGCGGGTAAAGACTCGAACATCGACTACGCGCCCTTTCTCTCCGTTGGGTACCCGCAGTGAGTTGTCTCGGACATCCCTGGCTTTTTCTCCGAAGATGGCCCGCAGCAGTTTTTCTTCTGGCGGCTGGTCGGATTCACCTTTTGGTGTTACTTTTCCAACTAAGATGTCACCAGCTTCTACCCAAGCTCCAACGCGGATAATTCCGGTTTCGTCGAGTTGACGCAGAGCGTCTTCCCCAACGTTGGGAATTTCGCGAGTGATTTCCTCAGGTCCCAGCTTGGTTTGCCGCGCCTCAATTTCGTACTTCTCAATGTGAATGCTGGTGTAAACATCATCGCTGACCAAGCGCTCACTGATGAGGATCGCGTCTTCGTAGTTGTAGCCTTCCCAGGGCATGTAAGCGACGAGGATATTTTGTCCTAATGCCAGTTCCCCGCCTTCGGTGGCTGAGCCATCTGCTATTACCTGACCTGAAATAACATCGTCGCCCTCAAAGACTAAAGGTCGCTGATTTAAACAGGTATCTTGGTTTGATCGCTGATACTTCTGAATTTCGTAGGTAATCTCGTGCCCTGTGTTGTCCTTGACCTTGATGGTTCGAGCATCCACATAGCTAACTTCACCGTCAGTGCGAGACACTACCACCATCCCGCTATCCCTTGCGGCTTGGGCTTCCAATCCCGTTCCGACTAAAGGCCGTTCGGGTCTCAAAAGCGGTACAGCTTGTCGCTGCATGTTTGATCCCATGAGAGCGCGGTTGGCATCATCGTGCTCTAAGAACGGAATCAACGATGTTGCCACTGAGATAATTTGCACCGGCGACACGAATGCGTAGTCTACCTGGTCTGGCGTCGTTGTCGTGAATTCTTGCCGATAGCGCACTGGCACTGAATCGCCCAAGATGTAACCTTCTTCGTCCACGGGAATATCTCCCGGTGCAACTCGGAAGTCATCTTCTTCATCAGCGGTCATGTAAATTGGGGGTTTGTCTTTGATCACTCGCCCTTTTTCCACTGGGTAAAACGGTGTCTCGATAAACCCGTAAGCATTTACTCGTGCGTGGGTGGCTAGTGAGCCAATTAGACCCGCGTTCGGACCTTCTGGTGTTTCAATCGGGCAAATCCGGCCGTAGTGAGAGGGGTGAATGTCTCGTACCGCAAAACCCGCCCGTTCACGAGTTAAGCCTCCTGGCCCTAAGGCAGAAAGACGCCGCTTGTGGGTCAGTTCTGCTAAGGGATTAGTCTGATCCATGAACTGGGACAGCTGAGACGAACCAAAAAATTCTTTAATCGCGGCTACCAGTGGTTTTGGGTTCACCAGCGAGGCGGGGGTCAGGGTATCAGCGTCACTAACGGTCATCCGCTCTCGGATGATGCGCTCTAGACGGTTGAGTCCGACTCTCACTTGATTTTGCAGCAGTTCGCCCACGGAGCGTACCCGACGGTTGCCCAAGTGGTCGATATCGTCGGTGCTGCCGATGTCAAATTCTAGGTTAATTAGGTAATCGATCGCCGCGAGAATATCTTGGGGCGTCAGTACCCGCATCGTATCGGGAACTTGAAGTCGGAGCTTTTTGTTGATTTTGTAGCGACCGACTCGACCGAGGTCATAGCGTTTCGGGTCGAAAAAGCGAGAGTCCAACAGCTGCTGACCGCCTGATACCGTGGGGGGTTCCCCTGGACGCAGTTTGCGATACAGCTCCATTAGGGCTTCTTCTTCGCTGGGATTGCCTTCTTTATCTAGGGTTTTCTGGTAGTAGTCGGGATGTCGCATCGCGTCGATAATCTCGCTATCCGACAGTCCGAGGGCTTTGAGCAATACCTGAGCCGACAGTTTGCGGGTTTTGTCGATGCGAACCCACACCAAGTCGTTTTTGTCTGTCTCGAATTTCAGCCACGCTCCCCGGTTGGGAATCAGTGAGGCGCTGTAGGTGCGGCGTCCGTTTTTGTCGGTTTCGGACTTGTAGTAAACACCTGGAGAACGAACGATTTGGTTGACAATCACTCGCTCGGCACCGTTGATGATGAAGGTGCCTCGGTCGGTCATCAGGGGCAGGTCACCGATGAAGACTTCTTGTTCTTTGATTTCGCCAGTTTCTTTGTTGATGAGGCGGGTGGGGACGTACATTTGCACGGCATAGGTGCTGTCTCGCCGCTTGGCTTCATCGACATCGTACTTGGGTCGCTTGAGCTTGTAGTTTTTGCCTAAGAAGTGCAGCTCTAGCTTCCCTGTGTAGTCGGTAATTGGCGAAAAGCTGTTGAGTTCTTCGATTAACCCCTCTTCCAGGAACCAGCGAAAGCTAGCACGCTGTATCTCAACTAAGTCCGGCAACATGTAGGTAGCGGACGTGTAAGTCACAGGTGGGGTTGTATAAATCTGATGATTAGTCATGCGTCTCCTCTTAGGGGGTGAGTCAGCGTTCAAAAGAGAAATCCAAGCCGAAGTACCGCCCCGCTTTTTTAGCGGGCTTCTATCCATTGAAGTAGCGACACTTACACATAGCTCTAAGTGGCTAGAGAGTTGGCGGTGAGTGCCAATAACGTTCTAGCCACTGAGAAGCTCAGTTTTTGCTTTTGGTAGGAACAAGATGGTCTTTGGGAATGACTACTGTCTCAAACTACAAGTTCGCGCTTCTCAATGATTTAATGCTGTTCGAGTGACAACGAGGGAGGATAGTAATTTTATTTGAGGGGGGTTTTTGGGGATGAGTAGCAGCACTTGGATAGGAACAGGTTAAATTTTATTCCATATTAACTCTTCTTTATATTATTATGGCGCAGAGAAACTTGATTGGATGGTTTAATGTCTGTACTTGAAAACTGGTGCCATGGTCAAGGGGCAATCACACCTGAGCTGGTTGGCAGCGTCAGACCAAAGAGCTGACAGGCATTGTGTGTTGTCTGTTGGGCAAGAACTTCTAGAGAGACACCCCGCAAGTGGGCAACGTACTCGGCAACATGACGGACATAGGCGGGTTCGTTTCGTTTACCTCGCTTGGGAGTTGGTGCTAGGAAGGGGCAATCGGTTTCAACGAGGAGGCGATCGCTCGGCACCATGACAGCCGATTTTTGAATTTCTGTGGCGTTCTTAAAGGTGACAATGCCGCTAAAGCTGATATAAAAGCCCAAATCCAAAAACCACTGAGTTTCTTCTGGCGTGCCTCCCCAACAGTGCATTACCCCTCGTACAACTCCCGCACGTTCCCAAAACGCCTGCAACAAATTTCGCATTTGAACGGCGGCGTCACGACAGTGGATAATCACTGGTAAATCCAGCTCTTTCGCGATCGCTAACTGTGCCTCAAACACCGCTTTTTGCTCTTGCTGGTTCTCGGCTTTATAAAAATCTAACCCTGTTTCCCCAATTGCCACCACTCTAGCATCAGAACGCGCTACTGACAAAATCTGGTGACCCATTTCGGGGAGCCATTTATCGGCATCTAGGGGATGCAATCCTACCGCAAACGAGAGTTCTGGAAATCGGTCAGCCAAAGCTTGAATACTGACCAACTCTCCAGGTTCTACGCACGAATGCACCAGCCTCACTACACCCGCTTCGAGCCATCGAGCTTGTAGTGCTTCCAAGTCGGACTGGAAGACATCAAAATTGATATGAACATGAGTGTCTATCAACTGTATTGGCAACTGTACTGGCACGGTCTGCTCCTATGGGAAAGCGACTACCCTTTGAGGGGATGAGGGGCAGGGTTGGCGATCGCGTAAATTTTATGAAACAGCCGACTCTTCTGATGATGGCGGGTTGAGTTTTTCCTCTACACGTTTGAGCATCTTAGCCAGACGAGATTTCTTGCGTGCCCCCGTATTGGCATGAAGAACCCGCCGCTTTACAGCCTTGTCAATTTTGCTGTAAGCTGCACTCATCCTCTTTTTGACTTCCTGTAAGGATTCCGTGCTGGGTTGACGCGCGTAATCATCTACGGCGGCAAAGTAGTTTTTCATCAGCGTCTTGACCGCTGACTTGTAGGTTTTATTCCGAACTCGGTTGCGTTCGGCAATTTCTATACGCTTAATCGCTGACTTGTTATTAGCCACAGTAGCCTTCAGGAAAACTTAAGTTCGATAACCAACAAAATACCAGAAAAACCACTATAACATCTATTTTGAAAGTATCGCGAGCCTCTAAAAATCCAGGTTAAGCTATAGGAGAGAGCCTGGGTACGATGAACCCCTCTAGTAGAGGAGGCATGTAGACCTAGTCTCAGACGGGTAATACCTAAGGATGGGCACTCCGACTCCATGCTGCGAATCATTACTCAGCAGGCTGAGGCACAAACAGAACTGCGGCGCATCTGCGAGCGCACTTCCCAAGACCAAATCTTTCACAAAGAGGCAACGGTTCGGGAAGTTTTACAAGCAGTGAAGCGCCAAGGCGATAAAGCGCTTTTGCACTACACCGAGGAATTTGACCAACAATTATTGAGTCCCGAAC
>DALYIW010000102.1:0-25670 GCA_031970155.1 Coleofasciculaceae cyanobacterium CTOTU46601
TTCCCCGCGATGAACGTTAACGACGCCGACACCAAGCACTTCTTTGACAACCGCTACGGTACAGGTCAATCTACCCTTGATGGTATTATTCGTGCCACGAACGTCCTGCTAGCTGGTAAAACTGTTGTTGTTGCTGGTTACGGCTGGTGCGGCAAAGGCGTTGCTCTGCGGGCGCGTGGACTGGGTTCTAATGTGATTGTCACAGAAATTGACCCGACTAAGGCGATCGAAGCTGTAATGGATGGTTTCCGAGTCATGCCGATGGCAGAAGCTGCTCCCCAAGGTGATTTGTTCATTACCGTCACGGGCAACAAGCACGTCATTCGCGCTGAGCATTTCGATGTGATGAAAGACGGAGCAATGGTTTGTAACTCTGGTCACTTCGACATCGAAATTGACCTAAAATCTCTGGGTGCCAAAGCCAAAGAAGTCAAAGAAGCAAGAGCGTTCACCCAAGAATATCAACTCTCCAACGGTAAATCCGTTATCGTACTGGGCGAAGGGCGTTTGGTTAACCTAGCAGCTGCTGAAGGACATCCCAGTGCTGTGATGGATATGAGCTTTGCTAACCAAGCGTTGGCTTGTGAGTACTTAGTGAAAAACAAAGGTACATTAGAACCCGGCATTCACTCTATCCCGGTTGAGGTAGACAAAGAAATTGCACGGCTGAAGCTACAAGCGATGGGGGTCAATATTGACACCTTAACCTCAGAGCAAACCGAGTACATGAACTCCTGGACATCTGGAACATAAGTCCTGAATTAGACCGTCTTGAGTAAGGGATAAGAAGCGGGAAGATATTTTCTTAGTACCGTAAGATTATGTACCCATACTCTTCCCCCACTCCCTACTCTCTCTATCCACGGCCTTTGAATCAACTATCTCTAAAACTAAAACGCTCTCCCAAAGTAACTTTGACGTTAAGTGTGCAACTAGCGGGGGAGCGAATTTTTTGTTTTTTAGATGCTCTACCGTCCTTGTTTGAGTTATATTTGCAGGAGTTTGTCAGGGCTTGTAGCGATCGCCAGTTCATCAAGTACTTGCGTAGCCAACATTCAGAAAACATAGCTTGCAATGAGCATATGGCTTCTCTACTGTTAGCTTTTCCAGAGCAGCAGGATGTAGTTCAGCGGCACTAAAAGTATTTGAGTTTTGAATTAAAATAACACGTCACCTAATACCCAGCACCCACTTATGCAGGAATGGATACTTAACACGATGAATTCCCTCGGTTACTTGGGAATTGGGCTACTGATGTTCGCGGAAAATCTATTTCCTCCTATCCCTTCGGAACTAATCATGCCTTTGGCAGGATTTAGCGCATCAAAGGGCGAGTTGAACTTCACGCTTGCAGTTTTGGCGGGAGTCGTCGGCACTATCCTCGGAGCATTGCCTTGGTACTACGCAGGTAAACTCTTGGGTGAGGAACGCTTGAAGCATTTAGCTGACAAGTATGGTAAATGGATTACAGTATCTAGCCAGGATATTGATAAGTCAACCCGATGGTTTAATCGATACGGCAACAAAGCCGTGTTATTTGGTCGTCTTGTCCCAGGAATTCGTACCTTAATCTCGCTGCCAGCAGGCCTCAGTGAGATGTCCCTAGTGCCCTTTCTCATCTACTCAACACTTGGCACTACTGCATGGGTGATGTTACTAACGTTCTTGGGTTTCCAGCTGGGTGAGAACTATGAGCTTGTAGACCAGTATCTCGCTCCCGTTTCTAAAATTGTGCTGGTTATTCTAATTGTTGCATTTATTGCTTGGGTTGTGATGAAACAACGAAAGGCAAAAAGCAGAAGTTAATTCATCTCCCGCTTTCTCGTAATGGGGTGCAAGTGTTATTTGTTGTTGGTTGTTGGTTGTTGGTCGGAGAGTATTTTTTAACAAACAACTAATAACAAACAACTAATAACAACCTTTACACTTTTCAGGAGGTACCAGGAAAACTGACTACTCGCTCAAATCTAACTCGTAAGTTCATCACTACCGAACCGTTAGGCAAAAGTGGTGAAAACAGTGAACAACAGGTGTGGGATGTTGTTCGAGAGGTTTTTGCGGATAGAGAATGTATCGGCTACTGGCGCTACCCAATTTTTTCTAAGGTAGGAAAGTCCCGGAAAGAGCCTGATATTCTGATTGTTGACTTTTCCCTCGGTCTAATTGTCATCGAGATTAAGTCAGTTACAATCGCTCAAATTTTAGCGATCGCAGGTCATCGCTGGGAGTTCCAAAACTACTACACCACCAGCAGCAATCCTTACCAGCAAGCAGAAAATCAGCTGTTTTCCTTACTGGGATATTGCGATCGCGAACCCTCTCTCCGCCGCCAAGTCAGTGGTCGTGCCCTAATCTGTCTACCCCTAATTACCGAAGAACAATGGTACGATTACGGCTTCTACCAACTTCCTAGTTGTCCCCCAATTATCTTTCAAAACAATCTGTCTCAGGAGTCAGGAGTCAGGAGTCAGGAGTCAGGAGTTAGGAGTCAGGCTTCCGTGAGCGTCAGCCAAACGGAGTTAGAAGTTCTTAATTCAAAACTGAAAACTCTCCTTGAGCTAATAGAGCAAACTACACCCATTATTAAGGGTTGCCACCTGACGGTTGAACAGTGGAAGCTGCTGCAAGCTGTGATTAGCGGTACCCCAGTCTTCCGCACACGGTTACGGGCTAAGGCATTCGTGCCTCTACACAGTGGACAACCAAACAATCAGCAAACCCGTGGTAGTGTCCTTGCCTCTGTGCGGCAACGGCTATCGGAATTTGACTTACAACAAGAACACATTGGAAAAGAGATTCCCCCCGGTCCGCAGCGGATTCGAGGCATTGCTGGGTCAGGTAAAACCGTGCTTTTGTGCCAGAAGGCCGCCCACATGCACTTGAAGCATCCAGAATGGGATATTGCCTTCGTCTTTTTCAGCCGTAGTCTGTATCACCACATTATTTTGCAGTTGGATAAATGGGTGCGCCGATTCAGTGGTGATGAGGTGGGGTATGACCCGAAGAATTTGAAGTTGCGATCGCTTCACGCTTGGGGAGCCAAAAATCAACCGGGACTCTACAGTAGCATTTGCAAAGCCGCTGGTGTCAAGCGCCTCACCGTCAATGACACTCATAGCAAACAGCCTAACGAAGCTCTGGCTGAGGTATGCATACAGTTATTGCATAATACGGTTGTCCCTACGCTATATGATGCCATATTGATTGATGAAGGGCAAGACCTAATTGTGGATGACCCTCTAAAATTTGAGGGCAAGCAGCCTTTCTATTGGATGGCCTATCAAGCCTTACGACCCGTTGACCCAGCCTATCCAGAACAACGGCGCTTAATCTGGGGTTATGACGAAGCCCAGAGCCTGGAAAGCCTGAAGATTCCGAACGCTAGTGAGTTATTCGGAGAAAACTTAGGGCATCTGGTAACAGGGCAGTATAGCGACGGCATCAGAAAGAGTGAACTCATGCATCGCTGCTACCGCACCCCAGGCCCAATTCTCACCGCCGCTCATGGCATTGGTATGGGGTTGCTGCGTCGAGGTGGGATGCTCACTGGTATTACCCGTGCAGAAGACTGGCGAGCAATTGGTTATGAAGTAACAGGTCGTTTTACTCCAGGTCAGCAAATTACCCTCAGACGCCCACCAGAAAACTCTCCCAATCTCATCCCCGAACTTTGGCAAGGGCAGGTACTAGAGTTTGTCGCTTATCGCTCTCGTCAGGAAGAATTGACCGCCTTAGCCGAAAATATTATCTATAATCTTCGCCATGATGGTCTTAAGCCCAGCCGAGAGATTCTGGTGATTGTTTTAGGTGCTGGTTTCGAGGCGATGGAACTAGAAACAGCTGTCGCCGAGTTCTTGATATCGCAAGGCATTGATATCTACATTCCCAGTACTCTTGACTGCAATATCCTCAAAACCGACAAAGAAAACCGCGACCCTAATAAGTTTTGGTGTGAGGGCGGCGTTACCGTGTCTCGCATCCACCGCGCCAAGGGGAATGAGGCAGATATGGTTTACGTGGTGGGTTTGGACAATGTGGCTAAGGATGAAAGCAATCTCCAGTTACGTAACCAGCTATTTGTCGCATTAACTAGGGCGCGAGGTTGGGTGAAGTTGAGTGGTTTGGGTTCCTATGCCATGTATGAAGAGATGTGGCAGGTGATGCGGAGTGGGGACACATTTACATTTACCTTCAGGCGTCCCCCACAGCGAGAGATTAGCGTCACAGATACGGGTGAATTACTGAAGCGATATGACACTGGGGGGAGAAATTTTCAGAATGCAGATTTGACGGGTGCCCAGTTGGCAGGGGCAGATTTGAGGAATGCTAATTTAATTGGTGCGATTCTTAGGAATGCAGATTTAAGAAATGCCCAGTTAGATGGCGCAAAGCTGGTGATTGCTGATTTGAGTAATGCGGATTTGACGAATGCCAATTTGCGGAAAGCCAAACTGGTAGGAGCAAATCTGAAGGATGCACAGCTAAGTGGCGCTGATTTGAGGTGGGCAAAGTTGAATAATGCAGATTTGAGGAATGCTCAATTAGTTGGGGCTAAGTTGGTGGGTGCGAAATTGAGTGGTGCTGATTTGAGTGGTGCTGATTTAACGGGTGCGAATCTTGAGGCAGCAGATTTAAGTGATGTTAGTTTGGTGGGGGTAACGATGCCGGATGGGAGTGTTTGTGAGTAGACGCGATCGCGCTGTCAACTTACGGCTACCGCAGGTAACACTAACATCAGAAAAAACTATTGTCAACTACGCTCATCCAAGGAGCTATGCATGAGTCTTGTCAAAATTCACGCTACTGAATATCCCATCCATAAAGTATTTAGCAATGACTTTGTGTTCAGCATTCCCCTATACCAGCGCCCCTATGCCTGGACTACTGAACAAGCTGGAGAATTGCTAGAAGATCTGCTCACAGCTTTGGGAGAAGGAAATGAGCCAATTGATGACCTAAATCCTTACTTTCTAGGAAGTATTGTACTAATCAAAGGAGATAAGCCAAGTGCTCAAGTAGTGGATGGTCAGCAACGTCTGACTACCCTCACGATACTGCTTGCAACTCTGCGAACGTTGGTACAGCCCCAATTTAGCACTCACTTAACCAAGTTACTCTATGAAGAAGGCGACCCCTTTCTTGACACACCCAACCGTTACCGCCTGACTTTGGCAAAGCGAGATGCCGACTTTTTCAAAGAATACATTCAGAATGAAGGGGGTATTAGCAATCTTAAAGATTTAAATTCTGCAGCACTTTCGGATAGCCAGAAAAATATTAAAGATAACGCACTGTTATTTCTAAATTATTTAGAAAAAATTTCCGAATTTCAGCGGATTCGTCTAACACAGTTCATTATTAAACAGTGTTTCCTAGTAACGGTTTCAACTCCCGATTTGGACTCTGCATATCGTATTTTTTCGGTGCTGAATGAACGGGGCTTAGACCTTTCACTTACCGACATTTTAAAAGCTGAAATTATTGGACCAATCCCTGATGCCCAAAAAGAAGCATACACCTCTAAGTGGGAAGATACTCAGGAGGAACTAGGACGCGATGGGTTCCAAAACCTCTTCACTCACATCCGCATGATTTACCGTAAGGCAAAGCTTGGTAGCAGTGTACTTAAGGAATTCCGTGAATATGTTCGCCCCACTGATAATCCTCAGCAGTTCATTGATAGAACGCTTTGCCCTTTGGCTAAGGCTTTATACACAATTAAAACAGCGACTTATCAAAGTGATCAACTCGCAGAGGAAGTAAACAAACTTTTTAAGCAGTTAAACCGGATCGATAATTCTGACTGGATAGCACCAGCTATTCTCTACCTCTCCAGTAATCAAAATTATCCTGAGCGATTGGTGCAATTCTTTACTGATTTAGACCGCCTTGCTGCCGGGTTAATGATTCGACGGGCAAATATTAATGAACGCATTGAACGTTATGGTCGCTTAATAGCTGTCATTGAGAGTGGAGAAGACTTATGCACAGCCGATTCACCGCTTCAGATTACCTCTGTAGAAAAAAATAATATTCTTAAGATGTTGGATGGCGACCTCTACCTGATTCAAAAAATTCGTCTTTATGTCTTGCTGCGTTTAGATGCTGCTCTTTCAGAAGGTGAGGCTTTGTATAACTTCTCTAACGTTTCTGTCGAGCATGTACTACCTCAAAATCCAGCATCTAACAGCATGTGGGTGAAGTGGTTCCCAAACCAGGAAGAACGAGAGAGATATGTAAATCGTATAGGAAATCTAGTTTTGCTCTCCTCTGGAAAAAACAATCAAGCACAAAACTATGACTTTGAGCTGAAAAAGCAGAAGTATTTTACAACAAAAACGGGCGTTTCACCCTTTGCTTTAACAACCCAAGTGTTGAATGAACAGGAATGGACGCCTAAAGTAATTGAGCGGCGGCAGAAAGAGCTGATTAGTGTTCTCAAGAAACTTTGGCGCTTATAGAGTAATAGTGGATTTGTATAGCATTAGGCTGTGGTTGTGCGATCGCACCCTCACAACCGTCATCAATTCAGGAAGGCAGGGGGAAGATGGAAATGCGACCCTACACTATACTTCACTTCAATCTTTGTTGCTTTTGCAGTAAAAACTCAGCCAAATCCTGCACTTGAGCTAACAAATCCTCCGATAACTCATCCAAAACTGCGGCTAATCTTGCCCGTACCCCTACCGTTTCTTCGGCAGGTTTGACTAATTGCAACTGATGAGGATAGACCATTTTCACAGCAATAGTTTCCAGAAAAGACTCTGCATCTTGACGATTAGCTGGGACAAAATTCTCTGCTGCATCATAAGCTGCTACGCAGCTTGATTGTATAATACTTAAATAACTAAATAAGCTATTACTTGTTACATATGCCAGCCAAAAATCATTTTTCTCAAGAGCAGAGAGAACGGCTATTAAAAATGCTAAAACAACATGATAATCCCTATGTAAGAGAGAAAATCCTCATATTATTGTTGATAAATGATGGAAAAACTTACCAAGAGATTAGTAAGTTTTTAGATATTGCCTATCCAACAGTAGCCTATTGGGCAGTTCATGGAGACCCCGATAATCTAGATAGTTTTTTAGATGGAAGAAGAGAAGGTAATTTCCGTAAAATCACCCAAAAATATGAAAAATTATTATTAGAAGTTATCGAAAAAGAGCCAGAAGAACTAGGGTATGAATTGGGTCGATGGACAGCAGCGAGATTAGCAACAAATGCAGATAGTTTTTACGAACAAATTAAGCAGTTAAATAATTGGCTTTTAAAAGAATGGACAGAGCCAGGAAATAAAATTGATGACTTCACAACAAATTCAGCAAAAATAGTCATGATTCTCGATAACGCCAGCTTTCATAAAAAAAAAGATATTCTCGAAAAAATTGAAGCAGAAATGCCCAATATTATCTTGGAATTTTTGCCGCCCTATAGTCCAGATTATAATTTAATTGAATTGGTGTGGCATTCAGCCAAAGAATATATAGCTCATCGACTATTTGAGTCAGTAGAACAGCTAGAAGACTTGTTAAATAAATTGTTAAATGAAGGGGGTCTTGTTATTAAATGGGAGCGCAAAATTAAAAATAAGGGTAATGCTGTTTATTAAATTTAGCTGCGTAGCAGCTTACTTCACCCAGTCGCCAAACAGTTCTACCATGTAGGCTTCGCCCTCTCTAAAAACTTCGACAATAGCACCTAAACTCCCTGGTGGTGCCGTTCCGCCATCAGTTAAAGCGATCGCTTCGGTCAACTTCACTGAGTCAAACAGCTCAAATCTAGTCATTGCTGTCCTCCTTTCCGGTCTGGAAATGCTGTCACAAACCTAGCTATGTCCTCTCCAAATAGCACAATTCAAACTGTTAGAATCTGCCGCGACAAACCTGAAGGCCCCGTAATGGCAACAGAAGCTTAATAGCGATCGCTCCCTCACTAGCCTTCATCGGTAAGTCGCGCCTCATTTTCACACTCTGGCGGGTTCAGCTTGCAAAATCCCGATTAATGTTCGGGTCACAAATTCTAGTTCCTGGGGAATGGGATGCAGGGGGAGATATTCAGTTACTTGGTGGGTATCTCTGTGAAACATACCAAACTTCCAAATCTCACCTGTGGAAACTGCCCCATACAGAATGGGCATCGCATGGTTAACCCATTCATCTAGTGCAATCAGTTCAACAGCTAATTGGGTAAATCCTTTACTCAGGTCTGATTGTTTGGCTTCGATAATCAAGAAATTGTAGGGGCTAGGAATATAGTAATCGAGAGAGCCTTTGAGCCAATTGCTGACGCTGAGCGAATACTCAATGTTGAGAGGATAGTTAAGTTGATCGCAAATTTGATCAATCACTGGAAAAATGAGGGCTTCCCGTCGCGCTTGTTCTGTGGTTGTATTCACTCGTTTCAGGCGTCGTTTCAAGCTGTCAGAGAGGGCAGGTAGCCACTCCAGAGGGGCTTGTGAGTAAGGCAGATTAACGATATCGGTGCGCTCCAGGGTACATCCCAAATCCGCCAGAATGTCTTGGGGGGCATAGGGCAAGTCAAAGTACTTGCTAAACGTATAGGAGCCATTTGGGTCAAGAACTCTAGGACGCATAGGGTATCCCCATCAGCATTGGCAACATGACTAATCTCAAGCCTTGTCACAATACTAGCGCCCTCCCTGATTCTCTTGGCTGGGCGATCGCTTTTACAGCCTACAGATGATCTGCCATCACCCAAAAGCATGACAGATTAATCACCATACGCTAGCTTGCCTACTATAATGCTACTTTGTTGCTTTCAAGACTTTTAAATGAGCAGTCGTCCTAAAATCTTTTCTTTTTTTGCCGGGTCTGGCTTTCTTGATTTAGGTTTTGAATTGAGTGGCTTCGATCTCGTCTATGTTAATGAGATTAATCCGACGTTTATACAAGCTTATCGTCACTCCAGGGAAAGTCTTAAACTACCCTTTCCAGAATACGGATACCATACAGGAGAAGAAGGAGACGTTCATAAACTTACTGAAGGAGAGCAAGCGCTACGTCTTGGGTATTTAACGCAAGATGCTCGCAAGTCTACCGATATTGTTGGATTCATTGGCGGGCCTCCGTGCCCTGATTTTTCCGTTGGTGGAAAAAATCGAGGTAAGGAAGGAGATAATGGTAAGCTTTCAGCTTCTTATATTGAATTAATTTGCCAACAAAAACCGGAATTTTTTCTGTTTGAAAATGTTAAGGGATTATGTAAAACTCAAAAACATCGCATTTTTTATGAACAGCTAAAATCTAAGCTTCAACAATCCGGATATGTATTAGTTGAACGTCTAATTAATGCTATAGAATACGGGGTTCCACAGGATAGAGACAGAATTATTCTCCTTGGCTTCCGCAACAGTTTACTAAAAGACATAGGGGTCAAACTTGATAAAATTGAAAGAACTTTAACAGAGGATTTTTTCCCTTGGAACAAGCATATTTTATATTCTAAAAATGAGACTTTTTCTTGTCTGTGGCCTTCGGTCGATCAGTTTATGGAAGATTCTAACCTTCCTTGCTCTAAGAATATTATCCAGGAACTAACAGTTGAGTATTGGTTCAGGCAAAACGATGTAACTAATCATCCTAATGCCAAACACTACTTCCAACCAAGAGCTGGTATTAAAAGATTTGTTTCTGTTGCTGAAGGAGATGATTCAAGAAAGTCTTACAAACGTCTTCATCGATGGCGTTACTCTCCTACAGCTTGTTATGGAAACAATGAAGTACACTTACATCCTTATAAAGTACGTCGTCTTTCAGTTGCTGAAGCCCTCTCTATACAATCTTTACCTAAAAATTTTGTTCTTCCAGAAAATATGTCACTAACGGCTATGTTTAAAACAATAGGAAATGGTGTTCCTTATCTAGCCTCAAAGGGTATCGCTAGAACTATTAAAGACTTTTTATCAACAACAGAGATGAGGTTTACTAAGCTGATGTGCATTTAAATTGCATTTGTACATCAACAAATCATCCTTCCCAATATTGTTAGGACTTACGCAATTTAGTTTTTAAAGCGCCATCTGTAGGGGTGAACGGCCGTTCACCCCTACTATATGTTGTGTTAGTGCGTAAGTCCTGATTGTCAGTTTTCCTCTGCCGTTTTCTGCTTCCTTTTTGGGTAAGTCTGCAAATATTGCATCCAAATCATAGTTGAAGGACTTCGCATACTCACTATCCCTGAGTGGAAAGTGCCTTACGGAAAACAATCTTGTCCGCCCCTTTTGCATAGAACTCGCGTATACGTGCTTCCTCGTTGTAACCGTTCTTTCGATAGAACGCACGCACATACTCAAAATCTGGCGTACCCATCGTCTCAACCAGTATGACCCGCGCACCCCGGTCTACCAAAGTTTGCTCTACAAACAGTAGCAGTTTCGCACCGCGTCCTTGCCTTTGGTGAGTCGGATGGACGGCAATCAATTGCAGATTCCAAGTCCCGTTGGTCATTCGTTCCGGTTCGCAGTAGGCTAATCCCACAAGTCCGTCATCGTCGTCTGTAATCCAGAATGGGTGAGTGTCGCCATCTTTGCTCAACGAATCGGTCAACATCTGATGCAACTCCTCTAATTCATCGGACGAAAAGAGTTCGATAGAGTCGGCTAAGGTAATCAGCGCATCTATGTCATCGGGCGTGATGGGTCGGATCATAGCTAACTCCATGTATGTAAGTACAGCTTGGTTCAATGCCAACAACGGAAAGTCACGCAGAATTTCTAGTCGTTGAGCGGCGATTTCTGCGTATCCCTGTGCCACTTCATCTAGAACTGCCTCTGAAGTGTAAAGAATGAAGGAGTTTCGACGAAACTCCCACCAATCCCTTGTTATCTCGATATTTGCAGCCAGGATCAGATTTTTGGTTGATCTGGCTGTGAGATATCCCAAGATGCTGGTTTCGATAGCTTTAAATCGATAAATAGGAAATTAGTTCCATAAGAAAATTGCTCTTCTTTACTGCATCAGGAGATTTATCTGTGTAGTAATGCTCTATGTTATTGCGAAGTTGATTTAGCTCATCAAAATTTTTCCAATCAACCGTTATCCATCTCAATCTACCGTCTTAACAATCATCTCACTGGATGGGTGGGCAGTGCCTATCAACCTTGGGATAGATGTTTGCCTATGTAGAATTCTCTCGTGAGAAAGAGTAGATGTCTTGGCTGTGGAGGGAGCAAAGGTTTTAGCGGTTTGTGGTAATAAGAAACTAGACAATATACACCCAACTGCCAAACCTTGCTGTTGAATGAGCAAATCAGTTGTCATCAATCTGGGAAGCGGTGACTTGCATAACGGATTCCCACGAGTTACTGCTCAAATATGGACGGAGTGTCCTCCATACCCGGAACAATTTATCGGCAGCTTACCTGCAGCACCAGATTTGGTTGAACTGTATAACGATTGGCAGTCAATTTATCATAATTTATGCGATCGCATCCAGCTACGTTCTGATCACACCAAAGACGACGAACTGGAAATTGATTCAGGAGGTATAACCAACGTCTCTGCTGTCAACTTTGATGAGGTTTGCCAAACGTTAACTGAGGCTATCAATGCTTGGCTGACATCACAGGAATTTCTCTACATTAACCAACAACTGCGATCGCTCCTAGACCCAGCTGAAGAAATTAGGGTTATTTTTGAAACCAGTGATGAATTGCTACAGCGCTTTCCTTGGCATCGCTGGGATTTCTTTAACGATTATCCCAATTCAGAAATAGCCCTGTCTAGACCCGAATATAAACGTCGGGAAGGAGCTATCCCCAAAGTCAAAACCAAGAAAGTCAGAATCCTCGCGATTCTAGGCACTAGCAAAGGCATTGATGTTGAGAAAGAAAGGCAATTTCTCCTAAACTTACAAGATGCCGAAACAGTTTTTCTTGTCAACCCCTCACGAGCAGAATTCAACAAGCAGCTTTGGGACTCTCAAGGCTGGAACATCCTGTTTTTTGCCGGTCATAGTCAAACCGAATGGGAAACGGGTCGAATTTATATCAATGAAAATAAGACAAACAACAGCCTGACAATCGAACAGTTAGAAGAAGCGCTCAAAAGTGCCATTGACAGAGGTTTACACTTGGCGATTTTCAACTCTTGTAATGGATTGGGATTGGCTAATGCTCTAGAAAAATTAAACATTCCTTCAGTTATTGTCATGCGCGAGCCAGTACCCAATCTGGTGGCACAGGCTTTTTTTAACTATTTCTTAGAGGCTTTCGCCATTGAGCGGCGTTCTTTATTCCTTGCCGTGCAGCAAGCCCGTAGGACGTTACAAGGATTAGAAGATGACTTTCCCGGTGCGTCTTGGTTGCCTGTCATTTGCCACAATCCGGCAGTAGAACCATCGACGTGGCTACAATTGGGCGGGATTCCCCCTTGTCCCTATCGCGGTTTATTTGCTTTCCGCGAAGAAGACGCACACCTATTTTTTGGACGGGAGCAGTTTACGGTTGATTTGCTTAAGGCAGCGAACACAAAGCCGTTGGTGGTTGTGGTGGGTGCTTCTGGAAGTGGTAAGTCGAGTGCGGTGTTCGCTGGGTTGGTTCCTAAACTCCGAGAAGGTTTTAACCCTCCACATATCATCTCTTTTCGTCCAGGCAACGACCCTTTTGAGGCATTGGCAGCAGCACTTGCCCCTCTGTGGAAGAGCTTTCATCCTTTAGCGAATCAAGGAGATGGGGGGAGATTTGTTGAAACATTCCCTGCGTCCTCTGATCAGGCCTGCGATAGCGAAGCGCTGCTGCGTTCGCGTAGCGTCTCGCAGAGAAGCGCAGATCGCCCTTTATCTGAGAGCAACGATTTCTCTCCTACTCAGTGTGACTTGGATGGGGAATCCTCGCTGCGATTTGCTCAATTAGACTTGGAAAACGCACTCAGGCAAGATGACCAAGTTTTATGCAAGCTTGTCGAAAGCTTTGTTGCCGCTACCGCAACTCGTCTGGTACTCATTGCCGATCAATTTGAAGAACTTTACACCCAAACTTCACCAATCAATCGCCAGCCTTTCATAGATAGCTTGCTCAATGCCGTGAAATTAGCTCCTGGCTTTACTCTAATTGTCACCGTGCGGGCTGACTTTTACGGACATGCCCTCTATTACCGCCCCTTGAGCGATGCCTTGCAGGGAGCAATCCAGAACCTTAGTCCAATGAACCGCGAGGAATTGCAACGGGCAATTGAAAAGCCTGCGGCACAAATGCAGGTGAAGCTGGAGAAAGGGTTGACAGATAAACTAATTGATGCTGCATGGGAACAGCCAGGGCGTTTGCCGTTGTTGGAGTTTACTCTAACTCAGCTATGGTCAAAACAGCAGAGTGGGTGGCTGACGCATGACAGCTATGAGGAAATTGGCGGTGTAGAAAAGGCTTTGGCTAACCATGCTGAGGCGGTGTATGCTCAACTTAATAAGGCAGACCGAGACAGAGCGCGGAAGGTGTTTGTGCAGTTGGTGCAGCCAAGGCTGAAGATGGATGCCAACCGCCGCTTAGCCACCCGCGATGAGGTGAAGTCAGAAAACTGGGATTTGGTGACGCGCTTGGCATCAAATCGTCTGGTGGTGACCAACCTCGATTCTACCAAGGAAGAAACGGTGGAAATCGTGCATGAGGCGCTAATTGACAACTGGGGACGCTTGGAGCAGTGGGTAGAGGTCGATGCTGAATTTCGCCTCTGGCAAGAGCAACTGCGGGCGGCAATTCGTCAGTGGGAAAATAGCACAGAAGATGAAGGAGCACTGTTGCGAGGAAAGCCCCTGATGGAGGCTCAAGATTGGCAGCAGCAACGCCCTGATGAACTGAGTGCAACGGAGAGACATTTCATAGAATTGAGTTTGGCACTTCGCGATCGCGAACTCGAAGCCGTTCATCGTCGGCGGAAACTGACGATATCCGGACTTGCCAGTGGCTTGGCGGTGGCCTTGATGTTGGTAGGGGTAGCGTTGTGGCAACGGCACAATTCAGCACAAAACGAAGTCAAAGCGATCGCCACATCCTCAGAAGCACTCTTTGCCTCAAATAACAAATTGGATGCGCTGATAGCAGCCATTAAGGCATGGCGAAAACTGCAAACGTTGGGTTGGGCAGACACTCCCACCAAAACTCGGGCTGAATCGGCGCTACGGCTGTCTGTTTATGGAGCAGTTGAATACAATCGCTTGTCAGGACATAGTTCTGGCGTTAATAGAGTTGTCTTCAGCCCTGACGGTCAGACGCTGGCTTCGGCTTCTGACGACGGCAGTGTTAAACTCTGGAAGCCGGACGGAACACTACTACGTACCCTCAAAAGTCATACCAATGAAGTTTGGGGGGTCGCCTTTAGTCCTGACGGTCAAACAATTGCTACAGCTTCTGATGATAGAACAGTCAAACTTTGGAAGCTTGATGGCACCTTGCTAAAAACCATTACAGGGCATAGCGATGAAGTTAACGGAATTGCCATCAGTCCCGACGGGAAAACCTTCGCTACAGCTTCTGACGACAAAACCGTCAAACTATGGCAAATGGATGGCACCTTGCTGAAAACCTTTGAAGGGCATCAAGACAAAGTTAATGTCGTTGCTTTTAGTCCTGACGGTCAAGTCATTGCCTCGCTTTCTGACGACAAGACCGTTAAACTTTGGAAGCCCGATGGCACCTTACTAAAAACTCTCTCTGGCCATAAGGGTGGAGTAAGCGGAGTCTCATTTAGCCCCGACAGCTCAATGCTGGCTACGGGTTCAGACGACAAAACCATCAAACTTTGGAAGATAGATGGTACTGAACTGAAGACATTTTCTGGACATACGGCTGGGGTGGAGAGCGTTGCATTTAGTCCCGATAGCGCAGCGGTAGCGACGTTAGGAGCGTCTGGTCAAGTCATTGCTTCAGCCAGTGTAGACAGAACCGTCAAACTTTGGAAGCAAGACGGTACCTTGCTCAATACACTTGCTGGGCATAGCGACGGGGTTTACAGCGTTTCATTTAGTCACGACGGGAAAACGCTGGCTACGGCTTCTGACGACAAAACCGTCAGACTATGGAAGCTGGACAACACGTTGCTAAAGACTCTGCCTGGGCATAGCGATGAAGTGAGCTCAGTTGCATTCAGTCCTGACGGAAAAACAATTGCCTCAGTTTCTGAGGATAAAACCATCAAACTCTGGAAGTCAGACGCCACGTTGCTACGTAACCTTTCTGGTCATAAGGATAAAATTAACGCCATTTCATTTAGCCTTGACGGTCAGACATTTGCTACAGCTTCTGACGATAACACCGTCAAACTCTGGAAGATTGATGGTACGTTGCTACGCACTTTTGCAGGGCATGGTGCTGGAGTCAACTCAGTTGCCATCAGCCCAGACACTCAGACATTGGCTACGGCTTCTAATGACAAGACCATCAAACTCTGGAAGCTTGACGGCACGTTGCTACATACTTTTGCAGGACATGGCGATAGCGTTAGCCAAGTGGCATACAGCCCAGATGGTCAGACGCTGGCTTCGGCTTCTGAAGATGACACGATTAAACTTTGGAAGCTTGACGGAACTAACTTGCGTACTTTTAAGGGTCATACTGATGAGGTTTGGGGAGTGGCATTCAGTCCGGATGGTCAGATGCTTGCCTCGGCTTCTGATGATGATACCGTCAAACTCTGGAAGCTAGATGGCACGTTGTTACGGACTTTTGTAGGACATAGCGCTGGGGTGAACCGAGTTGCGTTCAGTCCAGATGGGAAAGTAATTGCTTCGGCGAGTGAGGACAAGACGATCAAACTTTGGCAGCTTGATGGCACGTTACTGGCTACTCTTTCTGGGCATACCGCAGGAGTGAACGGAGTGACATTCAGCCCAGATGGGAAAATGATTGCCTCTGCGAGTGAGGACAAAACGGTGATTTTGTGGAATTTAGATCGCGTTTTAAACTTAGATGAATTACTGGTGTATGGTTGCAATTGGGTAGGCGATTATCTCAAAACTAATCCTGATGTTGGTAAGAGCGATGCTCGCGGTGCGAAAGAAAACGCAGGACGCCATATCTGCGATCGCGTTTCGAGCGGTGCTAAAGGCGAGCTGCGCTTCGCGATCGCCAAGAGTCTGTTCACCAGGACGTTAGGTGACATAACTAAACATCAGTAGCAATTGGGCGGCACTCTCCCTAACCAAAATTAACCAGAATAGAGTCTCATTTTCATTCAATTTTAATTAAGCATATCTACTCGTTGACATTCCTTCGACTTTCTTAACCTGTCACGAATGGGTATAGGGGGCAGGAGGAAAGCCAATTAAATGCTGATGAGCTTATGCTAGGCATGAAGGTTGGAAGAAGTCACTATGCTTGGTAAATCAAGGATGTCCTCATCGCCTGGGCTTTTCAGAAAAATTTCCCTACAAATACTACTAATTATTCCCTTTGTTGTCCAAACAGTTGGAGCCGTGGCTGTTGTTGGTTATCTTTCCTATAGAAACGGTCAAAAAGCAGTAAACGATGTAGCTACTCAGTTGCGGGATGAGACTAGCGAGCGCATCAAGCAAAATCTAACTTATCTACTTGCTATTCCCTTTCAAGCCTTTGAAAACTATGATGCAGCCCTGAGCCAAAACCGCATCGATCCTAATAATGGGAGAGACGTGGAGAAGTATCTATGGCGACAA
This sequence comes from Coleofasciculaceae cyanobacterium CTOTU46601, assembly GCA_031970155.1. GTDB lineage: Bacteria > Cyanobacteriota > Cyanobacteriia > Cyanobacteriales > Coleofasciculaceae > DALYIW01. The sequence continues at coordinate 16,646 of DALYIW010000102.1, forward strand.
CTCCCTGTTTTTCCCCTTATTGCTGCCACAGGTTTTGTTACCCCAAATCAGGAGATTTTTGCTGCTGAGCGGCAGGATAATGGCGCGATCGTCATCCGTGCTTCAGAGGCAGAAAATAACTACACTTTGATTACCTATACCGCCAGTCCACAAGGGGAACGCCGGGAAATTACCAACACTGGGAAACCTAACTTTGACCCCCGCAAACGCCCCTACTATAAAATTCCAGTCCAACAAAAGAAAGCGAGTTGGGGAACAGTGTATCCCCACATTACAGGTAAAGCCCTATACATTGCGGCTGGCAAACCCACATATACAAAGACTGGAGATCTCCTGGGAGTTTGGATGACAAACTTAAATCTGGTAATGTTTGGGGATTTTTTAAGCAAACTCAAAATCGGTAAAACAGGGCAAAGTTTTATTCTGGAACGTTCTGGAGAAATGATTGCCACCTCTACAGGGGAAAAGCCCTTTCAATATTACCCAGACAAGGTTGTCCAACTGCCAGAGCAACGAGTTGAACGACTTAAGGTTGTCGATAGTAGCAATCTCATCACCCGAAAAGCAAGTCAAGCAATGCTTTCGCAGTTTCAGAGTTTTCAAAATATCCAAGCATCTCATCAACTGGAATTTGCCGTCGATGGTAAAAATTATTTTGTCCAAGTTGAGCCTTTTCGAGATAGTAAAGGTATTGACTGGTTGGTGGTGGTGATTATTCCAGAAGCAGACTTTATGAGTCAGATTAATGCCAATACTCAGACGACAATCCTGCTCTGTTTAGCAACTTTAATTTTGGCAATTTTGTTGGGTATCCTAACTGCTCGCTTGATTATCCGTCCTGTGGAGCGAATCACCACTGCCTCGGAAGCGATCGCTCTTGGCAATCTCAACCAACAAGTGGAGGTGAGTTCCATCGTTGAACTGGGAAAATTAGCCAATGTTTTTAATGGCATGACTAGACAACTGAAGGATTCTCTTGATGCCCTTCATTTGGCAAATGAAGAGTTGGAAGCTAGGGTGGAGCAAAGAACAGGAGAACTGCGCCAAGAAAAAGAAAGGTCAGAACTGTTACTTTTAAATATTTTGCCAGCGGAAATTGCTGAGCGCCTGATGAGAACTAATGAATCCCCTGCCGAACATTTTGAAGAAGCCACGATTTTGTTTGCGGATCTCGTAGGTTTTACTAGTATCTCGGCACGGATAGAGCCTTTGCAATTGGTAGCAGGTTTGAACCAAATTTTCTCGGCCTTCGATCGACTTACAGAAAAACATGGCTTAGAGAAAATTAAAACCATTGGTGATGCCTATATGGTAGTTGGTGGTTTACCCATTTATCGACCGGATCATTGCGAAGCGATCGCTAACATGGCGTTGGATATGCAAGCCTATATGCAAGAGGTGGAGAATATTTTTGGGGAATCTCTACAAGTTCGGATTGGAATTAATACAGGTCCTGTAATTGCGGGAGTAATTGGGATCAAGAAATTTATCTACGATCTGTGGGGTGATGCAGTAAATGTCGCCTCAAGAATGGAATCCCACGGTAAGCCTGGATACATTCAAGTTACTGAGGCGACTTATCACAAATTACAGAATCAATACCTACTAGAACCAAGGGGCACGATCGAGGTCAAGGGAAGAGGAGAAATGATGACCTATTGGCTCTTGGGTCATCGAAACCTTTGAATTCAATAATTAGTAGTCTTGATTGTGTCACCTGTAGAGTAGAACCTTATAAAATCTTTCCAGATGCAACTGACAGATTTATATACATTCAATTATTGTAATTTGCTCAAGTACAAGTGAGTGAGCGCTGTTGTAGACAAAACCGATTAATCACGAAAAAAACATAAATTAGGTACATCGCTGAGTTTTTAAGATTAAAATCCCCACTGGTATGAGTAAATAGTCTTCAAATACGAGCTTATAAAATCAGATTAAATCGAGTCAAATCTACCTAAAGATATAAACTGGATTAGAAAAGAGGACATATCGTACTTAATTAACAGGTCTGACTGGGTGAAAAGCCTGAAGAATATCAAACAGGCTCTATAGGCTTAGACGGCATTGAGTGCGATCGCCGAAGAAAGTAGATAGCAAGTTAAGCAACATCTTACAGCCAGCGACGCACAGAAGCCTTATAGGGCAAGTAGTCCGACGGGAAGCGGGTCTCCAGGTATTGCTCCTCTCGCGGAATGACCACAAACGACATCAGTGCCACCGCTGGAATGAGGGTAACAAGTAGCCAGAGACTGTTGACCCAGAATGCAACTCCAAGCTGGAGCAGCGAGAAAGACAGATAGATGGGATTGCGGCTGCAACGATAGGGGCCCGCGTGAACGATCGCGGTGGTGGGACGATTGCCCGGAACGGGCGTACCAGCGGTCTGAAACGTGCGAACAGCGTAGAAGAACAACGCGACGGCGACCAGCACTAGAGTGCCTCCGAGTGGCACACTCACGGCACGAGACACGAGCCGAATTGACCATGCGAAATGCAGCAACAGTCCCAGGACGATCGCGCTCAGGTATATCAAAGGAGGTCGCATGATCCCGTGGTTCGCGACTTCTGGCACCATGTCTGTCTCTGCCTTCTCGCTGCGCTCATCGCTTGCCATGGAGTCCTCCTTCGTTGGAAAAAACAGAGTTTGTTGCGTCTAACTAACATTAATTTTTCCCCTCAATCTTGACAGAACTCCAGGCAAACTATCCACATTAGCTCGTACAGTCCCACCCAGAAGTTAGTGCGATCGCCAGTTGATCTGTAGTTGAATTTGGCACAACTGAATTATACAAATCTGCTGGATTGCTATCCGCCGCGAGGGTTGTTGTGTCGTGCATCATCTGGTCATAAATCGGGTCGGGACAGAAGGTTGTATCCTGCTCTAAACTCAGCCGCAGCACCTCTCCAAGTCCTGCAACAAAGCCGTTATTGGAAATATAAATGTCACCGTCAGCACCGATTTCTAAACCTGTCGGATTAATTAGCTCATCATCCGCGATCGTCGTGCGAGTTTGACCATCTGCAGACACATAAATCAGGGCACCTGCGTCACTTCCATTCAAGATGCCATCTGCATCATATTCCAGGACATACAGACCGCCGGACTTGTCAAAAGCTAGGTCAATGATATTCGTAAAACCTTCTGCATAGACTTCCGGTTGACCTTGAGCATTGATGCGATAAACTTTTGCTGTTTCTGCTAAAAAAGGAAACCCAGTCAACTGGCCAACATAGAAAGCACCATCCGGTCCAACAGCGACTGAGGTGGGGACAGGCTGAATTACTACTGTTTCACCTGTGGTCGGATTTGTCGTGGTAGAACTTGGAAAAACTGCTTCTAGAGTCAGTTCGCCGCCAAAGGCTCGCTGACTGAGTAAATCATTGGCACCTGCATCCACCACATAGGCTGTATTGTCCTCAATAAGCAAGTCAAAGAGGTTGGTAATGACATCTTGACCATCAGGGTTGTTGTTTTGCTCATACACTCCAAAATCCCTGAGTCTTGTCCAGGAAGCACCGCCGTCAAAGTTATCGATCGCGATCAACTGGCTAAAATCAGGAACTTGTAGAAGGGTATCTCGATTGGCGGGATTGCTGGCAAGACCGATGATGGCATAGGCGTTTCCATAAGCATCAAACTCAATGTCACTAATACCTGATGCATCTGATCCATCCGGTAATGCTAACGAGGGGAGTCCGGTGACAACTCGTTCCACATTCCCGTTTTGAATGCGGGTAATTGCACCCGTTGCGCCATAGAACAAAGACGCGCCCGGTATACTTGGAGATGGAATACTAGCTCCTGTTCCCCCTCGTCCTGCTTCAGTCACATAAAGTGCCCCATCCGGACCAAAGCTCAACTTACGGGGACCATCCAGACCAGATGCTAGCACCTCAATTTGTGATATCTGTGGCGTTTTTATTGGTTCAGACATGATGTTCCTCCTTTAATTTTCTAATTGAATATATTTCACCACCTACCCACTTTTCACACCAAGCTCTAAATCTTTCGGTGAGCTGTCATTTTCCAGATTCTTTCTAAGATTTCAATTTGCGCTTTTCTAGCCGATTTCTGCTTTTGGCGGTGCTTTGTATACTGAAGTCCAACGTAGATATAAATCAGGAACAGGAAACCTATAACAAGTCCTCCACTAGTATTATTAATTTGGTTAATTTGTCCGTTCGAGCTGCCTTGACTAGGCTGTTGAGTAGTCGGAGCTATAACAAAATGGTATTCTGTCATGTCAATCGGTGTAGGGAAGTTCATGATTTGAAGTACCTTTTTATTGAGTGGTGTACCTCTATAAGAGAAAATAGCAAGGAGCCAGGAGTCAGGGAAGAGTACTTTATCAATCCCTTAAAATCAGTTGTTTAACTGAGTTAGTGCCTGAGATTTGTAAGGCTTGGACAATTTCTGGAGTCTGAATCCACGTACCAGCACCCAATAAAGTCAGAGTCATTAAAGCCCCACACAAGACCACCCTATCTGTAAAGTTAGACTCCTCTACTTCTATGGGTCGATTGGTAGTAGCTTGGATTTCCTCTTTAACAATCGAACTCCAATCCCGTCCACTTAGCGACCCTAAACTTAACAACTTGAAGTCACTTAGGGATTCATATCTTATTCCGGAGGTGTTAGAAAATTTTGTGTCTGACATCTATTTCTTTCTCCTCTTTTTGTAAATCGTTACACTTTTTTATGGAGAATTTAAGCTCTTGCTATGCAAAAAATAGCTTTGATTACAGAATTTTGCTCAAAACATTTCGAGACCGTAGTCTGGAGCGATCGCTAAAAATTTTTCCACGTCTCTAGGACTGACCTAAATCCTGACGCAACATCTACTCATCCCGGCAGAAAACTTCGGATATTAACAGCGCAAAGGCACCAGATTTGTCGTATTTGCAAGTAAGCCGTTTGTACTCGTCATTCGAGACCAGTTTTCCAGCGACTATCTCAAATTCTTCTCCCACCTTAATCCTTTTAGGACTATTTACAACGACTCCATCAGGAAGGAAAAACGTTTCGTTCTTACCTTCAGTTGGAGCTAAAACAAGCGCTTGAGTTTCTTTAGCCGACGACACCTTCAAATCCGGATTCATGTATTCTTTTGTTCCCAGCCACGTCCCCAACAAAAAGAAATTGTCTATTTGCGGTCTTGCTGTGTCGGGAGAGCTATCCAAGTGTTCGCGAATTAGTGTAATTTTCTCTAAATCGCCACTTTCCCCGTAGATACTCGCCACGCTAGTTCGCCAATCTTTATATCTGAAAAATAACTCAGCGCCAAAATTTTTTCCGATTTCAAGTGTTTTGGATACCCAAGCCGTAGCACCCTGGCCAAAGGATAGCGCTCTCATAGACGGGATAGCTGAATGAATTACTCCATCACGCTGGTTGCATGTTTGCTTCTCAAGTTGCCATGTTTTTTCTGCCGTACTCCCATCAGAGTAGGTGTAGTTATTGGTGTGAGTAATAACTGTTTGCTCTTCATTTGCCCGAAACCTTCTCACACCTTGAAAGGATTTGATGATTTCTTTCTCTGGGGAATACACAGTCCATATTCCGTGCCACGCGGTACCTTCGAGGGTATGGTCTCCAAATAAGTTTTTCCAATTTTGTTCTTGTGCGTTCATAAAGTATTCCTAACTCAAATCTTGCACCGCCCACTCAACGGATTAATTAATACACTAGAAAAGTGGATAGGGTTAAACTATGACAATTTGTACCAAGTTCATTTCCCAAGTTGACATCGCCTGTTGCACTTAAAGGCAAGTTTCATTGCCGAACACTGCAAGTCGATAACTACAAAGGCATCAAACCGAGCAAGGTGTAAACTACTCCCTTCCCACCGTAAGATTATCTACTGCAACTCTTCCCTACTCCCTACTCCCTACTCCCTACTCCCCACCCCAACCCTAGATATTCTTCTACCGGGAAGGGAGTAACTCTCGTGTTTCTTGAGAGTTGACTAAAATTAGTGGCGCTTGTAAGAGCGCTCAAATTTGGTTTTGACTATCTGAGCTATTACTGCCAAAGCAACTGCTCCTAGAGAAGCTGATACGGCCGCTATTTGCATCTCAAAACTGTCTGTAACTATGGCTAAAGAGAAGAGAGCGATCGCAACTCCCACCGACACCTGTTTCAGCCTGTTTGTTGTCTGATAGGCTCGATTGCAAGAACTACAGATTTGCGTATGTCGCGAAAATCTGTCCGAAAGCGCCGATTGGTTATTGCATCCATCCTTGTCGCCAGTATGCGAGGAGGTAGAATAGCCCTGATAAAACGGCAAAGACTGCCCGAATTTGTCCAACCACTTGCGGTACTCGATGACAAACACGTCGGATGTCTTAAGCGGCAAATACAAGTCTTTTAGGCTTTCTCCTAACCGCTCAATTTGTGCCTGTTGTCCCACAATTATTGGCAAATCTTGTTCTAAAATTTTGTTCGTATTCCAGTGTTCGAGCCAGCGAGGTTTTAGCTTGGCTGTCCAGGTGAAGAAGTTACGGTAACCTCTGGCGAGAAGACGGCATCGTCCCTTACCTAGAGGGATGGAATACAAAGCCAGTCCAAAAGACCAACCTCGATCTTTAAATTCAGCGGTATTCAGAACTAGATTGGGAGCAAACAAATCAATGTGCTTCCATACGTCATCGGGTTTCTCTGTTTGCCGCCACCTCCCTCGAATCAGAGCCTTTGAACTCTCAAGAACTTCCATGTCCAGGGGTTTGGCATTTTTTCGATTACCACCACCCCGGGTGCCATGATGGCTCACCGAGACATGAGCCGGATCCATGACGTTCTCTACAAAGTAGGTTTGGTCATAAGGGAGATCCAACATGAAATCTGTATGTACAAATCCAGGCTTGTCCAATGCGGCTAGCGTCGGAATGTACTCTTCATTAGCGGCTTGTGGTTCACCTGGCCATACCCAAACAATGCCTTGGTGTTCTGAAACTGTAAACGATTGCACACAGGAATTGACAGGAATTTTGGCATCGGCTGGTAATTGAGGAATGTGCAGACATTCACCCTCACTGCCAAACTGCCAGCCGTGGTACAAGCACTCAATTTTGCCGTCGATGATCTGTCCATCAGAAAGTTTGGCGGCACGGTGAGGGCAACGATCTGTTAGACAGGTGAGCTTTCCCTCTTGGTTGGTGAAAAAAACGAAGGGTTCATCATACAAACAAAAGCTATAAGGGCGGTTTTTCGGTAAGTCTTGAACGAAGGCGACGGGATACCAGCAGTGCCTCCAGTTAAATTCTTGTTCCTGTTCAAGCTGCGGTAAGGTGGACGTTGATTGTGCCGCCTCTGGTGTCTGAATCTCTAATGTCATAAGCTTCTCTGCATTTGTTTTATCTAATACATAACTTTGGGAAGCAACATTGATGTGAGTCATACGCAATGCTGCGGTACTTCAAATTTACAAATGGTTGAGAGCAAGTTCTGGGTAGCGGACGACGAACTTGATCGGTCAAACCCTCATACTTTGCAAAGATTCCCGTGTCATGTGTTTCAATCAATTGAGGATATGAGTCGTAACAATTGCTGTAATAGTGCAATTTCATCGTGTGAAGCTCCTTTTCTTAAAAACGCATCGATCAATTGATGCTTCAGTCTATATTGGTCTAGCACAAGTACTCGGAAAAACCACTTCTGGCTCACCCCTTCTATAAATTCAATAGGGGCAGCTTAATTGAACTGATGCAGTAGTATAAGTGAGTGTGGTTTCTGATGCATTTAATAGTTTAATTCATGAGTATACCAATTGAATCGATATTTTATCAAGTTTTAATTCAAGAATTACCTTTAATAAATTACCAGCTTTTCCTATTTAAATCTATATCAAAAGTTGTATTGTTGATAGATAGATTCAACCAAAATTATATCTTTGAAATAAACAAATAAATAAATAATATAAACTATAGTTAAAAACAATGAATACAGTTAATGGGACTTAAACAAAAATAGAAGCCACAATAGAGTATAATTCTTTCAATTCAGTGGTTTCAGGTTAGAGTTTAACTCATGAAAGAAACAACACCATCAGCCATGCCTCCATGCTTTGACCGATGGTGTAGCCGTTTCGACGACCTCTTCAACCATAAAGCGCAAAAACGGGGATTTAGACATTATTTAGCGGGATTATTGGGGGAAAGTGAGCGAAAAAACCTCACACAGATGTCGGATAACGCCGTTGGGGTAGTTTACCATCGATTACATCACTTTCTCACAGAAGCCCCCTGGTCAGCCGCTGCGATCAACGAACGTCGCCTAGAGGTGATGAACAAATGTAGCCTTTCCTCGGATCGGTCGAGGATTTAGCCGAATTGTGGACGATTCAGGTCATAGAAAAAGCGGTAACTTTACCGCTGGGGTAGGACGGCAATACATTGGAGAAATCGGCAAAACGGAGAACGGAATAGTCGTAGTTACAACCCATTTATATGATGGAGTAAAAAGCTTACCCTTAGATATCGAACTCTATCAACACGCCAGCTCCTTAGCTGAAGGAAACAAAGACCCAGAATTTGTGAAAAAGCCGGAGGTTGCCCTCTGCTTAATCGACCTGAGTCTAGCGCGGGGATATCGACCGGGTATCGTCTTAATCGATGCGGGCTATGGAAATAACACAAGTTTCCTAATTGAACTGGAAAAAAGAAAATTAAAGTTGGGTAGTTGAAACTTATTCTCAAAGAAATTGGATAGAAGTATTTTATCGGGAAGCTCTCATGCTGGTTGGGCTTAAAAGAATATCAAGTCCGAGATGCCATCAGTCTCAGACGACATTTTATTCGGGTATTTTGTGCTTACACTTTCATTTTGTGGCACAGTTTAACCGGAGGATTGAGAAGGCGTTGGGCGAATAGACCTTTAAACAGTTGGGTTGAGGGTTTAGAGGCGTTTAGAACGGCGATGTCTTATCGATTTGTTGAGTGGCTCAACCAAAACAAGCACGTATTCGCCGCTTATAAAGCGAGTTTAGGCTTGATTTGGGCTTGATTTTTGTTTGAATCCCACTAA
>DALYIW010000103.1:0-6079 GCA_031970155.1 Coleofasciculaceae cyanobacterium CTOTU46601
AACAAACAACCAACAACAAACAACCAACAACCAACAACCAACAACCAACAACAAACAACCAACAACAAACAACCAACAACAAACAACCAACAACAAAGCTCAATCATCTCTGTGAAAAACAACTCGTTCTAAGTGCTTCGCGACACTCAGAATTAATAACGTCATCACCGTACTCAGCAAACACAGCTGCCAGAAACCACAGCCAGCGGCTATTCCCAATGCGGCAGTTAACCAGATGGTAGCAGCAGAAGTCAATCCTTTAATACTTAGCTTGTGAGGTTCCCTACCAGACTTGTGCAGAATCTCTCCAGCGCCTAAAAATCCAACGCCTGTGGCTACCCCCTGAATTGCTCGGCTGACGCTATCGATAGAGCTAGAGCTACTTGCTAGCAAGGGAATCAACACAAACAGCGCCGAACCCAAACTGACAAGCGTGTGAGTCCTTAATCCTGCTGCCTTGCCAGCCCCTTGGCGCTCCCAGCCAATCACCCCCCCAACCAAGAGTGCCAATGTCAGTCTATAGGTTAAACCCAGCCAATCATTAGAATTAATGAAAACTGAATTTGTTGGTGGTAAGGCTAATACAACCACTCACTATACCTCTGCAAACAGCTCTGAATCCTGTGACTTTCTAGAATAGAACGTTTGACAAAAGAAGTCTTTGGTTATTTGTTGTTTGTTGTTGGTTGTTTGTTAAAAAATACTGGTCAATAAATAACAAACAACTATTTCTTGGTTCTCTCCTACGTCTGAGCTTGCGTGACATGAGTTAACCACTTACTTGTGTGTAAAAAAAGGGTAGGTACAAAACCATTGGTGTCAACTTAAGGTGAAACCCAAGCGTGGCAATTGTTGCCGCTCAATGCCCACAGGCTGTAAGCCTGGGGCTACACAAACGAAGTCCGCCTGCGCGGACTTAATCTTTAGCCTGCGTAGGCAGGCTTTGTTTGTGTAGCCGCGACTTCTAGTCGTCAGGGCTTAAGTTGACACCAATGGTACAAAACCTACCCCAATAATTTTGACTGGCAACCAATCTACTGCAACTGGCTTAACCAGAAACTGACATCGACTGCAAGTTTTTCACCTAGTAGGAGCAACAGGCGCAACTGAGTAGTATCCAAATTGATTGTTGGAAGTAACTCTGCATTACTAGCATCATTGTTCTCAGAACTTAGCTGAGATTGAATCAGCCGTTGACACTGTGGTACGATGCGCGTCCGGAGACAGCTGAAGTATAGTTCCTGACAACGATCGAGAGACAAGCCAAGGTGAAGCTGATTGCCTAACTCAATGAGACGCTCAACCAGATGGATATCGCTGATCAGTGTGTCTGGGTTGGTGTCGTGGAGTAGTTGCCACAGCGATCGCAAAATTAACCGCTCTAGAGTTGGCTTCACTTCTGGTACATTCAGCTTTGCCCGCAGATGGTTAGCTTCAGTGGCGATCGCTTCTAGTTCTGCCAGATGAATTAAACTTTGCTGGGGATCGCTAATTTCCTGCTCTAGCACCTTGATCGAATTGAGGCATCGATGAGACAGGGCAATCTCAGCAGCAACTTGGAGTTCTTGCGGCACTGGCAATTCATCCCGATGGAAGGCCATCAAGACACCGTAGTTATCCCGATAAACTTGCCCGTAAAGCTGCTCTAAGCGTGTCAGGGTTTCTTGACTGAGTAGCCCCATAATCCGGTGACGTTCTTCTGCAAACAAATCTTGTAAGCTGAACGACTCGCCCCCAAACCACTGAGTCATCGCCAGAATCATTTGCGTTGCACTGGCTTGTTTTAAACTATCAAACAGCTTTTCTTTCAACTGGCTGTAAGCACGGCGTCCGGAAAACGGTTGAATACAGCAGTGGAAATCCCAGCCTCCTAGATGCAGAACCGCAAATACCAGATGGGTGCTTTCCCAAGTGATTTCGGAAGCTAGCCGCAGCTGTCCTACCGCCAGAGTTAGCGATCCCAAGCGTTGCAGCTGGTAATCAAGCTGTTGGGTAGCGTAGCAGTAGACTTTAGCCGGATGAGGCAGGAAGCAGGAAAAATTACTAGCTTCTGTCTCGTGCCGCTTCCCTCGGACCTCTTGCATCCCAAATAGGGAACTGATGGCATAGTAGGCGGCTACTTGCTTAAAGCTAATTTGGGAGGATACCACTAGATGTCGGTAGACCTCACCTCCATGCTGGAAGAAATCAACATTGCTGGGTGCAGCAGTGAGGCGTCGGAGGAAACTTTTTTCTAGCTGAATACCAGCCACCTCACCAGCAAGTTCTAAGGCACGGGCAGCGTAGCGGAGAATCTGAACCCCTTCTGGACGCGAGATTTCTTCAAAAAACCAGCCGCAGCTAGTGTACATCAGCAAAGCATGACGCTGCATTTCCAGGAGGCGCAGGGCGTCTAACTGTTCGGCTGGTGTGAGTTTGCGTTTCCGGTGGTGTGTGAGGAAGTGGTCAACATTGGCAGCGGAGCGATCGCGAATTACCTGAATATACTCATCCCGTGCTGCCCAGGGATCGCGGAAGAACTCACGACCCGTATCTTCATAAACCTTAACTAATCTGTCCCGCAACCAATCGAGAGAATCCCGCAACGGACGCCGCCATTTTTGGTGCCAGTGTCCACCTCCCCCACAACCGCAGTCATCCTGCCAACGGTCAACACCATGGGAACAACTCCAGGCTGTCACTGGCTTGAGTTCCACTTCCCAGATGGGCGTATTGATGCTGAGGTAGTGGGCAAAATTCGTTACCGTCCAGCCTCGCTGAGGAAATTCGTTGCTAAAAGCAAAGGCGAGACATTTCTCTGTCCCGCCTCTGTGATGCCCGAAGGTTTCTCCGTCCGTGGCTACAGAAATTAACTGTGCCGGACGATGATCCCCGCGTACAGCTTGACCTAAACGCCCTGCAAAGTGCTGAGAATTATTTAGGGCTTCGTTAAAGCCCATATCTCTAGAGATTGGACCATCGTAGAAAAAGAGATCGATGTATTTGCCACTGGGTAGGAAACACCGATAGGGGCGGGTGGGATCGATCTGACCGCCGCCTACTTCGATCCACTGAGTGACAGGTTGGTCGTCGTTGGGGATCAGCCGACAGCGTTCTGCCTGAGAGGGAGCGAGGATAGTAAAGCGAATCCCTTCTGCGACTAAGGCTTCTAGGGTGGCATAATCAACGGCTGTTTCTGCCAGCCACATGCCTTCGGGATCGCGACCAAAGCGGGAACGAAAGTCTTCTATGCCCCAGCGGATTTGAGTGTGTTTGTCTCGCTCGTTGGCCAGCGGCATGATGATGTGGTTGTAAACTTGTGCGATCGCATTTCCGTGACCATTTAGGCGATCGCAACTTTTCCGATCCGCTTCCAGAATCCGCTGATACACCTCAACATCGTGGCGTTCCAACCAAGACATCAGCGTCGGACCAATGTTAAAGCTCAAATACTCGTAGTTATTAACGATCCCCACTACCTCGCCTCGGTCATTTAACACTCTGGCAAAGGCATTGGGGCGATAACACTCATGATGAATTCGCTCATTCCAGTCATGGAAAGGAGCAGCACTCGGTTGACGTTCGATGGTGTCTAGATAAGGGTTCTCTCGTGGCGGTTGGTAGAAATGACCGTGAACCGTTACGTATACGCCCGTTGCCGTTTGCAAGGGATCATTTGCGATCGCCGCGTCGTGATTTAACTTTGCAATGGAGTCCATTGCAGCAGCTTGTGAAGCTGGAAGCTCAGCAGCAGAAGTCATGGGATTACCAAAATACAAAAAGATTAGTCAGATGACTTTCTTCGCCCTATACCTAACCTCTGGAGGTAGAGAACCAACATGATCCCTCAAGCTAATGTCTGCTCCAACTTGCAATTTTAATCAGGAACTAACGAAAGCAGACTGTAGCGGGGATCAATAAGCGCAAATAGTTAGGTTGGTTTTGGGTTATGAAAGCTTTGGTAGCAAGTTGCATCAAAAGCCGTGTCTTCGTCTTTCGTCGTCAGGTAAAGAAGGCTCAGCCTTCCACTTTTTCAACCTTACAACGAAAAATGAGAATATATCACGACAGAATGCAACCTCGTATGAAATTATGGTCACTATTCTTATTTAATCGCAATGTCCGCCTCTGACAGGTGGTAAGTTCATGGAACTTAATTGCAATATAGAAGCTCCCCATCTCAAGTGAAACCTACCTAATGACATATTCCGTTACATCTCAATTAAGGATTGAGTGTTCTAGGTAACATCCTTCCCACTATTATCAAGTGATTAAAAAGGGAGTAGGGAGTAGGGAGTAGGCAATAGTGAGGAACTTTCCTATTCCCTACTTCTCTGTTCTTAGTTTTCTTTTCTGATTGGGATACAAGCCCCCACGAGCTTAACTTGGCAAGGCTGGGGCGGGGTAAAAATCCCCCTCTGAGACATACCCTACTCCCGATTCCCGATTCCCGACTCCCCTTTAAGTTCCATCGTAGTAGGTTGAGCCATCACAAACTTAGCGGCGACTAAGGGCAAGCGCAAGTTACGTCGTAGGATGAGCTGAATCATCTCTGATTTGGGAGGATACTACAGCCCTCTCAAACTCCGCCGTTAAGATAGATCCGAACGACAGAACTGCTCTTAAGGTATAGAAAACCTGGATGATCAACAAAAATACAATTTTGTCCATCTTGCTAGTATTTATCCCAATCTCGATCGCAGCTCACTTTCTGCATTGGGGATCGGCCGTTGTCTTCATTACTTCCTGCATCGCGATTATTCCCCTTGCGGCTTGGATGGGTACCGCTACAGAAGAAATCGCTGTGGTAGCTGGCCCTTCGTTAGGGGGGCTTTTAAATGCCACCTTTGGCAACGCCACAGAACTAATTATTGCCCTGATTGCGCTAAACGCAGGACTAATCAACGTTGTTAAAGCGACCATTACGGGTTCGATTATCAGTAACTTATTGCTGGTAATGGGCTTTGCCATGTTGTTGGGAGGTTTGCGCTATAAGCAGCAGGAGTTTCAGCCGATTGTGGCGCGGGTGAATGCCTCCTCTATGAATTTGGCAGTCATTGCAATTCTGCTACCAACTGCTGTAGATGCCACCTCTACTGGCGTTAATGAAGCCACGGTGCAGAAGCTTTCAATTGCAGTTGCTGTGGTGTTAATCATCGTTTATGCGCTGACACTGCTGTTTTCCATGAAAACCCACAGCTATCTCTTCGACGTTGGTATGGCGGAAATGAATCTAGAAGAGATGGCCCAGTCGAACTTGGTGGCAGAAAATCCTGAACACAAACCTAACCTGTGGCTATGGATTGGGGTGCTACTGGTTGTTACCCTTTTAGTGGCCTATGAGTCAGAACTGCTAGTTGATACTTTGGAAGAAGCCACCTCAACGCTGGGATTGACGGCCTTGTTTACTGGTGTGATTCTCTTACCAGTTATTGGCAATGCTGCTGAACATGCTACCGCAGTTACAGTGGCGATGAAAAACAAAATGGATCTATCTGTTTCAGTGGCAGTGGGGTCTAGTATGCAAATCGCCTTATTTGTTGCGCCCGTGTTGGTTCTTGCTGGGTGGTTGATGGGTAAGCCGATGGATTTGGACTTCAATCCGTTTGAACTGGTGGCGGTGACAGTCTCCGTCTTAATTACCAATTCCATCAGTTCTGATGGTAAGTCGAATTGGCTAGAGGGAATTTTGCTCCTAGCTACTTATGTGGTTTTAGGGTTTGCGTTTTACTTCCATCCGGTAATTGAGGGCTTGGGTTAAACAAATTCAGGGATGAGGAATCTCCTCATCTCTGCTTGAACAGAAAGCAACAGAGCATCAGTAAAACTTTTATGTTCTTGGCATATGGGTCTGAATCAAGGAACCATCAGAAGCATAAACTTCCACACGGATTCTGGCGTTATTACTAATGGCTTCCAGGGCTTCTCCTAAGGTCAATATGTGATTGACCAAACCAGCTTGAGCTGTAGAGTCGCCCCTAGCTTGGACAGTGAGCGCTGTTTGTTTTACCGTCTGTGTGTAGGAAGGTGTCAGCCGCACTTGAATAACATCTTTGTTAACCGTGTAGCTACAGGCATTGATTTTCTCAGTGCAAGTCTG
>DALYIW010000103.1:6089-9127 GCA_031970155.1 Coleofasciculaceae cyanobacterium CTOTU46601
TTTAAATCGCTACGGGCTTGTTGTAACCTTACTAGGGTTTGCAACTGTCCTTGTGCTTGCTTGAGGCCGCCTTTGTAGGAACCCGCCATAGATTTAGCCTTACGATAGTAAAAACTATCACTGGGAACCTGGTTCATGTAGGTTACCGCATTGCGCCAGTGAGTTAAGGCTACTGACCATTGATTATTCGCCTGAGACTCTTTAGCCTGTTGAGCAAAACGCAATCCCTGTTTGTAAGCGTTAGCTGCAATTTGCTCCTTGGTTTTGCGATCGCGTGCACTGGCCATCTTCGATACATAGTTCGCCGACAGTTGCTTTGCTTCTTCGTATCCCGTCGTCCCTTGAGGAATCTCCTTGAGGCGCTTCAAGGCCATTTGCCAGGTAGCATAGACCAGTTGCCAGTGCTCTAACGACTGGGCGACGCCTTGGCGTGCTTCTGCAATCAAAGCCGCATCCTTTGCTACTTGGAGGGTTGCTTGAGCCTGCCGCTCTTTGAGTAATCGCTGATTGGTTTGGGTTAAATTGGCTTTGTACTGCTGAATTTTTCGTCGAGCTAGCGGCTTGAGGGTACTATCTGTAGGAAGGTCTTCTAATTGTGCGATCGCTCCTCGCCAGAGTCCTTGTACTTCTATCCACTGTGACGCCGGATGAGGTGGATTTTCACTTTTATAAGATGCCTGCGCCCCAGTCTTCAGAGCCTTTACCATGTCATTAACTTGTTGGGACTGAGCTTGATAAACCTTCAGTAGCTCTTGAGCTTTGCCGTAAGAACTCGACCACAGCGGAATTGATTCCAGAATCTGGATAGCTTGATTCAATTGCTGTTGCGCCTCCAGAACCTCTTTGCCTGACGCTGGATTTTGAAGCGTTCTGGCGCTTGTGTTGCTTAATTCCTGAGCCTCAGGAATCGCATTACACGACCCAAACGCGCAGGGACGAGTCAGCACATAAAGACTGGCGAAGAAAACCGCTAGACTCAAGCCCGTACCTGCCACCGCCAAAGGCAGCAGTGAACGTTTCGACTTGGCTTTCACTACAGACGGTGTGTCAATAGGCTGGTTACCCGGTTCAAAATTCGTTCCAGGAATCGGTTGATCCCAGGGGTGAGGCGAATCTGACGCGGTTGCTGATGCGTCGTGGCTTTGGGGCGATTCCGTCTCTTCCCGGTTGCTGTCAATTGCTTCTGGGGTAGAAGAGCTTGGTATGCCAGAGAAGTTTGGCACTGGGGTTGCTATTGCCTCCACTACTTGCCGAGAGTAGGGGAAATTTTAACATACTCTGTGAGATATTTACTTGGGCAATAGACCTGTCTTGAAAGTCGGGAGTCGGGAGTCGGGAGTCGGGAGTAGGAAAAGACAGATTTTCATCGTTCGACTGCCTATTTTCTAGATAGGTCTAATGTTCTCCTTGCAGGTAGAGGTACAAGACTAGTTTGGGTTGGAATCATAGAGATTATGACCTCTGTAACATTGGTTTACAGACAAAAGAAAGATTAACGAAAAACTCCCTATGACTCAGTTGCCTCCTTTAGCTGAACAAATTATCCTGATCACTGGCGCTTCTACAGGAATTGGTGCTGCTCTGGCGCAGCGCTTAGCGACAGAGTTCTTGGGCATTCGGTTGATCCTTGCTGCTCGTAATCAGGAAAAGCTTGAAGCCGTAGCAACTGAGTGCCTCAAAGCAGGTGCAGATGTTTTGGTCGTGCCCACAGACATGGGTCAAATCGAACAGGTAAAAGCCTTGGCGCACTCAGCTATTGAACGTTTTGGTAGAGTTGATGCTCTAGTCAATAACGCGGGCTATGGGCAGATGGGACCGATAGAATTAATTGCACCAGAAGACGCTCAACGGCAGTTTGCCGTTAATTTTCACGGGCCATTAGTTTTGACCCAAGCCTTAATTCCGCTCATGCGCGAACAGGGGGGCGGACGAATTATCAATATCAGTTCCCTTGGGGGGCGTGTCGCGTTTCCTGCTGGCGGTATGTACAGTAGTTCTAAGTTTGCATTGGAAGCGCTCAGTGATGTTATGAGAATGGAGCTAGAGGCTTTCAACATTAAAGTCAGCGTAGTTGAGCCAGGACCAGTAAAAACCGAGTTTTTTGGTATTGCAGGTAATAATGTTGACTTGAAGGTATCGGAGTCGGGAAGAACGCTTTATCGTGCTGCGATCGCGGCAATTAAAGAAATAGAACAGCAAACTGCTCCTCTGGCGTGGAGTTCACAGCGGGTGGCCGGCGTAATTATTCGGGCACTCACCGCCCGGAACCCTCGTCCCCGCTACGTTGCAGCAACGGGTGGGCAGATTATGCTGTTTTTGATGACAAAACTCCTACCCCGTAGGCTTGTAGATTTCTTCTGGAAGCGTTTTTATAGGATCGATCAAGTCGAAAAAGATTGGAAAAATCGTGCTAGTGTCTAAAGCGCCGATTTAGTTATAGAACTTGACGGATTAACTATTTTATGCATACAAAAAAATAAGGATTCTTGCTTCCCCTGCCTCTAGATAGCCTGGAATAGTGGGGCTGCTTCTATGTATTACAATTATTGCTCCTATTTGTATTTCAGGTATTACAATTTAGGCTCTTACCTATACCGCCTAAAAAACGATTTTGATGTGTAGGAAGAGTTTTTAACTTGGTCACGCTACCTTAATAACTGTGCAAACTTCTTTCGTTGCACAGTGTTTGCTATTTGAAGTGAGTGAAAGCGATTAAAGCTGGGATTAGAGCTTACCTCGAATGCTGACGCTATTACCACTACAAAATTCACCAGAGGTAGTTAGCAGCTCTAAAACGAGATCACCTTGACCAGCCTTCTACGTAGTTTTGACGAACACTCACCTAAATCTACACCCATTCATGGCCTTAATACACTAAATTTATGGACTTACTAGAATACCAAGCTAAAAAATTATTTCATGAGATTGGCATACCTGTTCTGCCTTCCCAACGCATCGACCATCCTAGAGACCTTAAGGGTTTAAAGATACCTTATCCGGTGGTGCTCAAGTCTCAGGTGCCTGCGGGTGGGAGGGGT
>DALYIW010000103.1:9161-25129 GCA_031970155.1 Coleofasciculaceae cyanobacterium CTOTU46601
CTGGGGGCATCCGGTTTGTGGAAAATACTATTGATGCGATCGCTGCGGCACGAGCCATCTTCAACCTCCCCATTCTGGGTCAGTATCCCCAAGTACTCCTAGCGGAAGCTCGTTACGACGCGGAGAGAGAATTGTATCTAGCCGTAATCCTCGACTACTCTCTGGGGTGTCCTGTCCTCTTGGGTTCTTCTCAAGGAGGTATCGACGCAGAAGCCGTGATCAAAAATATGCAACGGGTTGTGGTCGAGCAAGAATTTTCTCCCTTCTATGCGCGGCGTCTAGCTCTCAAGATGGGACTCCAGGGTAACCTCATTGAGTTAGTGAGTGGGATTATTCAGAAGATGTACCGTCTATTTGTCCAAAAAGATTTGGACTTAGTAGAAATTAATCCTCTTGGCATTAGTTCCACAGGTGAGGTGATGGCTCTGGATGGCAAAATTAACGCCAATGACAACGCTCTAGGGCGTCATTCCGAGTTGGTAACTCTGGGATCAACAAATGCTAATGGCGACACCGATTTACTACAGCCTGCCACCAATCAACTCACTGAACTGAACTGGACAGACGGAGAAGGCAATATCGGCATTGTCTGTAACGACACTTGTCTAGCAGCTGCAACCTTAGATTTGGTCTATCAATCTAATGGGAAGCCTGCTAGCTGTCTGATTGTAGACGGATATGCCAGCTGGGATTTGCAGTCTGTATCTTCCCCCATACAACAACTGCAAAATGCGCTACAGCACATTACTACGAAAGCTGACGACATCAAAGTAGTCTTAGTCAACATTTTGAGCAGTAGTGCTGCCAGTGAAGAAGTAGCTGAGGTGATTACTAATTATCTACTTTCTCAAGTTGAGAAGATGCCAGTGCTAGGTGCAACAGAGTGGACAGGAAGATCCAATGGTGCAACATCCAATTCCCATCGAGAGCGAAATAACGGGACTGTTACTGCTACTCGGCACTCAGCTGCTCTGACTCAGCTGCCTCACTTTGTCATCCGTATTGTTGGGGGGAAATTTGATTCGGTCAAAGAGGGCTTAGCGGGAATTTCCGTACACTGGATGGATAGCTTGGAAGATGCGGTTGCCAAAGCAATATCCCTGACTAAATCAGCTGTCAAACAGTCCTAAGGTTAACAACAGGTTATTCCTATCCCATGAAGCCTTGGATGTTATTGTTATGCTCAACCAAGCATATACAGCGCTTGCACATCCGGAAACTATGAAGTTGACGCCAGACAGCAAAATCCTAGTACAGGGCATTACACAACCACTAGGTTCATACCACACCGCCCGAATGAAAGCCTATGGCACGAATATAGTGGCGGGAGTCAGTGCGGGTCAGGGAGGCCAACAATGGCATGATATTCCTGTGTTTGATTTGGTCGAGCAGGCTTGTAACCAGATAGGGCCTGTCGATGCAACGATTATTTTTGTTGAATCTTATGGGGCACTGGATGCGGCACTCGAAGCGATCGAGGCAGGTATCGCGCACATTATTCTGGTGACGGGTGGCATCCCTCCCCTGGATATGATTCGCCTTCTCAGGAAAGCACAAGCCACTGATACTTTGATTGTTGGGCCCAGCAGCTCTGGTATTATTGTGCCGGGAAAAGTCTTACTGGGTACTCAGGAGAGTGGATTTTACACGCCTGGGTCAGTTGGAGTAATTAGCCGCGCTGGTAGTCTCACCTACGAAGTGGCTCTGGCATTAACTCACGCAAAACTAGGTCAGTCCATCGGAGTTAGTCTAGGTACTGGAGGGATTGTTGGCTCATCTTTTCGCCAGTGGCTAAAGATTTTGGCAAGAGACGACAGTACAAAAGCAATTGTTGTAGTTGATCAGACTGGTGGCTACAGCGAAGAAGAGACGGCTGAGTATATCGCACAGACAATTGACAAACCTGTGATTGCCTATGTAGCCGGATGTTATACACCTGAGGATAAACAAGTTGGAAATACAGCTGCCATCATTGCTGCTCAGCTATCTGGGCCAGTAACTAAGGCCACTACAGCTCAGCATAAAGTGGCAGCTTTTAAGCAAGCAAAAGTACCCGTTGCAGAGCGCCCCTCTCAGATTCCCAATTTGGTGAAAAAGGCGCTCAAAAAGTAAGCTCTAGGACTTACGCATGGGAGTTGGGAGTCGGGAGTCGGGAGTCGGGAGTCGGGAGTCGGGATGTGTTAAGGCTTGCCGCGATTCCCAATTCCTGACTCAAGGGTTCTCTTGCACTCTAGATTCTTCGTTCAAATGCGTAAGTTCTAACCTTTTGACTACAAAGCCGCTGGAGAACGTTCAGAGAGTAGGGCTTTTGTAGAAGACTCACCAGCTTTGTGCAATTGTCGTGTTAGCTGGAGGCTCAAAAGTCCCGTTGCCAGCGATTGAACGATAATCGCAAGGAAGACACTCATCCCAGTAGTGTGTTCTACAGCCATCCAGGGAAAAGCTGAAAATAGCCATACACTGGCGTTTTTAGTAGGTTCGAGCGAGAGAAAAGCGAAAACAATTGGCGGTAAGACAATCATTAATCCTACTGTTGCGCTAGCCCAAGGTGCCCGCTTCGGCATTTTCATCAATAGCATTAGCTGGGCTGTGGCAGCGTAGACAATGATTAAACTCATGTTCAGGAGTAGTGCCCAAAGTGCTGGCATCTTATATGTACTTGCAGGCCATAGCATGATCCAGGACAGTAGGATTGATGAGGCGATCGCAATATTCAAAACCACAGCCACCAGTGCAGGACTTTTTTCACCCCAGATTAAATCAGATACCACCCCTCCTTTGCGAGAAGAGCGTTTCTGGTGCCGATAACGTGCCCAATCTTGCATCGCTTGTCGGTGCGGACTCAGTGCTGCCATGAGACATAAGAACAGCAGTAAGTTAAATACCAGCACCATCTGAAAATTCTCAAATAGCCCTTTTGGATAGCCGCCCCATGTTTTTGGGTTCAAAGCAAAACCGAGAAGCACAGCTTCAAAGCAAGCCGTCAGCCAGTAACTGTGTTGCTTGCCCAGTAAAGTAGCACTGGGCTTATGAAAACAGCGCATTAGCCCCTGCCAAACCCAGTAAGTCCACAAGCTATAATTCAACACCATTAACCCAAGGGCACTCCAAACACTAGCCCCTACTGGTAGTCCCCAGAAGGTAAGAGGTTCTAGGCCTTTAAATTTTTGATAGGTAGCAGCAGCATTGAGTGAGTTAGTACCAGTTAAGTACGTTAGCAAAATGGAGGGATTAAACAGCGTTATCCAATCAAGAGGATACTGAGTGACCATATCGCTATTGCTAGCACTCATCGCCGTCATGACATACAGGAACATCAGCACCGTGCCACTACCCAACCAAGCTTGGAAACCTCCCAGCCAAGTGCCAAATAAGCCAAATAGCAGCGCCACACTGTAAAAAAATAAGCAACTGGCACCAAGAACCACGTAAAAGCCCAAAATCATATTGAAAGGCATCTGACCAGACAACCCCGCTACTAAATGCAAAGGCCACGCTAGGAAGCCCGTCAGATAAAGCAGAATTGGTACTCCTAGCATTTTGCCGATCAAGATGCTTTGGCTAGACTGAGGCGTGAGGCGAAGGAAGTTCAGCGTGCTACGTTGCTCTTCTTTCGAGAGGTCACTGATCAGCATATAGGTGCCAACGACCAACAGAGCAACGACACCGATCGCACTCAACCAAATAAACACATCTTGCCACCATAGCTGCCAGTTAATTTCAAAACCCTGGAAGTGGTTGCTAAGGCAAGACGGGTCAGAGTAATCTCGACTTTTACCCGTGCAGTATCGGTTGTTAGCCGGACCGTCGAGAATCGGAGTGGGTAGCTGACTGGCAAAACTCATTAGAATTAGCAGCTGCCCTAAAAGGGATACGGCTACTGTTATCAGGATGTTACGAGGTTTGAGGCGTCCTTTGAGTTCTCGAAACAATTGGGGATTCCACTCGCCAAGCCTGTCAAGCTTGAGTAAGGTCATAGCCGTTTTCCTTAATTACAAAGATTTCGGTTTGGGTCATCTTGGAAGGATGAGGGATGCTCTTGATCATGGAAATTACCGCCACAACGGCCAAAAGCGCCCAAATCATTTAAATGTTTGAAACAAGCCGTTAACTTAACATCCCTCATCCCTCCTCCTTCATCCTTATTCGACTTGGAGTTTCCTATCTCACGCCACGAATTGGTAAAGACGGAGACTCTGCAAACAGCATTTTGGAGGTAGATTCACCAGCCTTTTTCAGTTGTCGCGTCAGTTGTAGAGTTAATAATCCTAGGATAGCCACTTGAGCGAGTAAACCTAGGAAAAATGTTACTGGTTCCATCTGACCGATAAAAGCAATTACAGGCCAAGGCGACAATACCCACAGGAATGGCATTTTTAGCCCATGAGTTCCCAGAAGCGACGCCAAGATAACCACAGCACCTACGATCCCAGCTGCCCCTAGTCTCTGCTTCGACTTCTTCATAAACACCATCAGTCCGGCAAGTGCGGCATAAAGCAGCGTTGAATTGATGGTGAACAGCAAGCCGATGAGTGCTAGTGGAATTTTTAAATCATCCTGATACCCACTCTTGAGAGACCATAGCAACATCCAAGGCACCCAGATTGCCACAGTAATTAGTATGTTAATCGCGATCGCTACCAGTGCCGGACTCTTTTCACCCCAAACTAAATCCTTCACCAGGGAATGATTCCAAAAACCCTTACGAGTCGAACCGCTGTCACGTCGATAGCGTGCCCAATCCTGTATTGCTTGGCGTTGGGGAGACAAAGCCCCGTTCAGTATCAAGAAGCACGTAGGGTTTAAACCGAACAGAAAGAAACAACCAATACCAAACTGAGTATTTGATGAAGCCGTGCTGAGTTCTGGTAAAACAAACCCCAGCAACCAAACTTGAAAGCTACCCACTAACCAATAACTTTGACCCTTGCTCAAGAGCGTAGAACTGGGATTGCGAAAAGTACGATTCCCTGCTTGCCAAATCCAGTAAGTTCCCACACTCAATGTAATCAGCATCCAAGCAAAAACCAGTGCTGGCTGATCACCAAGGGGCAGCAAGAACCATTTCCAGTGCCCTAACCCAGAACCTGAAAGGTATACTTCTATGCTGAAATTGATCGCACTAATGTATGGTACTGCCAGAATACAGGCGAGAAGGCTACCTGCCCCTGCTAGAGATTTCGGCTCACATTGAGGAGAACTCCATAGCAAGCTGTACAGGCAAGCCGTGCTGTAAAACAAACAACACCCAACACCCCAGAGCGTATAAATTCCTAAAAGCCACAGTAGAGGTACACCAGCAGCTAGAGCAGAACCCAAATGCAATGGAATAGCTAGAGCAACCCATAGGTAAACCAGGGCTGGAACTCCTAGAATTTTACCCATCAAAATGCTCTGACTCGACTGTGGACTCAAGCGAATAAAATTCAGAGTCCCTCGACGCCCCTCTTTACCCAAGTCACTGACGATTAGATAGAAACCGCAAACTAGCATTAGAAAGGGAACAATCCAGTTTAGAGTTCTATACACAAACTGCCACAGGATATTCCAATCAAGTTGAGCGCAAACGCCACCAACTTGGTATTTAAGGCAGTGTTGTTGAGAGAAGACCATTAAAACTAGAAATTGAACTATTAAAGAGCTAGCAACTGTCAAAAAGAGGTTGCGAGGCTTAAATAGACCTTTTAGTTCTCGAAACAGCTGCGGATTCCACTCGCCCAAGTGGTCTAGCCCTTTCAGTTTCATTAGGTAATATCTCCAGATAAATTGATTACTAGCTGGGGAGTCGGGAGTCGGGAGTCGGGAGTAGGGGAAGAGCAATTTTCATCCAATGTTCGTGTACGACAGCGTGTGGGTTGCTCTCTAGTAAAGCTTTGCGGCAATAAGTAAGCTAAAATTTTTCCCTTGTCCCCCTTCCCTTGTCCCTCACAAGTGGTTACAAACTTCGACCACCCTGCACTAGGATGCTTGCTGATGCCCCAGCTTGAGGAATATAGTTTCCAAGTCTTCTTGGGTGCAGTGGAATTCTGTTAAGGGAATTCCAGCAGCAATAAGCGATCGCAACAACTCGGCACAATCGTCTTGACTCCCCGAAAAGTGAATGCGTAGACTCCCCTTACCCTTGACAAATTCACAATCTTCAACTAAAGGATGTTTTTTTAGCTGAATTCGTAAGGCTTCTAGATCACCCAGAGTAGATAAAATAATTTGCTGGCGGCTGAGGCGCTGGTACAGTTCTTTCAATGGAGCACTTTCTACCAAATAACCCAGTTCCATAATTCCAACTGAGGTGCAAAGTTCTGCTAAGTCACTCAGCACATGAGACGAAATCAGAATAGTCATCCCAGCTTCCTGTAGTGTCTTGATGATTTCACGAAACTGCATCCGGGCGATCGGGTCAAGACCAGAAACTGGCTCATCTAACAGTAGCAAAATCGGCTCATGAATAATCGTTCGGGCAAGACTCAAACGCTGTTTCATCCCCCGTGAAAGGGTAGAAATCATACTATTACGCTTGTTGGTTAGTTGTATCAGTTCCAAGACTTCTCGTAGACGTTGAGTGCGACGTGGTTCTCGCAAGCGATACAAACGAGCAAAATAGTCTAGGTAATCCCAAACTGTTAAATCATCATAAAGAGGATAGTCATCAGGCAGATAGCCCAAACGACGCTTTAAGGTGGGATTGCTATCATCTCGCAGAAGGCGATCGCCATTAATATAAATTTCACCAGTCGTTGGTTCTTCAGCGGCTGCCAACATCCGAATCAGTGTGGTTTTCCCAGCACCATTTGGGCCAATCAATCCGTAAACTTCACCCGCCTCTATCTGTAAATCAATGTCATTGACTGCAATATGGCGATCAAATTGCTTAGTGAGTCCACGGGTGGAAATTGCCAGTTCTTTTGCCATGATTACTCTGGAGTTGACAGTGGGTTAGGAAGTAGTAGTTAGTTATATCCAAGCGCTTCGCCACTTATGCAAGAAGTCTGCTGTGCTACTTGCTATTTCAGGTCGAAGCTTGTCAGTGAAATTATCAGGTGATTAATGCCAATGCTAGCCTTTGCCTACAACATCGGGTGTATCCCATTGCGTGTAAATTCTTCGTGTGAGCAAGATGCTTACATTACTTCATCAATTTGCAACAATGAGATGCACCCTACAACATCTGACAGCAGCTTCTGACTCCCTAGGCCTTATTGTCAGATTAGACACCATGAGCGGGGAGCGCACAAAGAAGGGATGAGAATTTTTCTTATCCCCGACTCCCAACTCCCGACTCCCTGTTTTCTGGTTAGAGTTTTTGCACAAGTCAATTTCTACTAAGTACTTATCACTCTTGAACAATGGATTTATGCAAGCGAACCTTTATTGCAGTCTCAATCTAACTCGTTTGAAAACCGCTATATAAATTTGTTTTGAGTTCCTTTCCTTGTATGATAAATACCCTGTCAGGGTTACTAGCTATTCAAGTATTCCACTTCTAGCATTGTCTACGGAGCAAAACCAGCTATGGCACAACATTACCGTATTACTCTTCTGCCTGGTGACGGCATTGGTCCCGAAATTATGGCGGTAGCGGTAGATGTTTTAAAAGTGGTAGGCGAGCAACTCGACATCAGTTTTGAATTCACCGAAGCCCTCATCGGAGGTGCAGCGATTGATGCGATTGGTGAACCTCTGCCACCTGAAACACTAGAAATATGCCGCAACAGTGATGCAGTATTGCTGGCAGCGATTGGTGGATACAAGTGGGATTCTCTACCCCGCCATTTACGCCCAGAAACTGGACTGTTGGGACTAAGAGCAGGACTAGGTTTATTTGCTAATCTTCGACCAGCGACCATATTACCCCAACTGATTGATGCCTCGACCTTAAAACGAGAGGTGGTTGAAGGAGTCGATATTATGGTGGTGCGAGAACTCACGGGTGGTATCTACTTTGGTCAACCTAGGGGCGTATTTACCACAGAAACAGGAGAGAAGCGGGGCGTCAATACAATGGCTTATACAGAAGCCGAAATTGACCGAATCGGACGAGTAGCGTTTGAAGCGGCTCAAAAACGCGGGAAAAAACTTTGTTCGGTGGATAAGGCGAATGTGCTAGAGGTGTCGCAGTTGTGGCGCGATCGCATTACCCAGTTAGCATCAGACTATCCTGATGTTGAACTGTCTCATCTGTATGTTGATAATGCTGCCATGCAGTTGCTCAGGGCACCTAAGCAATTTGACACGATTGTTACTGGTAATCTCTTCGGAGACATTCTCTCTGACGCTGCCGCGATGCTGACTGGCAGTATTGGAATGTTACCTTCTGCCAGTTTAGGGGAAAATAATCCTGGTGTGTTTGAACCTGTTCATGGCTCAGCCCCCGATATTGCAGGCCAAGATAAAGCTAATCCTTTGGCTCAAGTACTCAGTGCAGCCATGATGCTACGCTACGGCTTGAATCAGCCTAAGGCCGCTGACCAAATTGAGCAAGCTGTGCTAAAAGTTTTGGAAAAAGGCGATCGCACCGGAGATATCATGTCGGAAGGAATGAACCTTCTGGGTTGCCGAGCAATGGGTGATGCCCTGATTAAGGCACTCTAAATTGCCTTAATTTCAGCAAGGGCTGATTTGTTGCTTTTGCGCCTCTACACCTCTTGCAGTAATGGCGCTAGTAAATTAAAGTCGAGCATAAAACAAAGGGGTAGGCGGCTGGTGTACACATCACAGCAATGGCAAGAGCAATGGCAAGACAATTACACAGAGCAGATGGATCTACCGATATTACTAGATCCTTCTGTACTCAGGGCAGCTCGACAGATCTACCGCACTTACTATGAAGTTCATCCAGACTTTATACAGCGTCCTTCTGGTGTAGCAATTGACCGCTATACCTATCGAGGAAAACTAATATTTAGAAAAAAACCTATCCTTCTGCCACAAGAATGTTTTGTCCCTTTTAGTCAACTTGAGGCAGAAATTTACTAAGCCCTTAGTTGTTAGTTCCTAGTTGTTGGTCATAACCAAACAACAAACAACAAACAACAAACAACAAACAACAAACAACAAACAACAAACAACTATGGAAGCCCTGTTTTTCAGCGTGATTGCTTTGATTGTCTTTGTTGGGGGTGCATCGATAGGCAGCTTTCTCAATGTTGTGGTTTACCGCCTACCAGCGAAATTGTCTATTCTATGGCCTCCTTCTCGCTGTCCTGATTGCTTGCATCAACTGGGAAAGCGAGAGAATGTGCCTATTTTGGGCTGGCTTTGGTTGAAAGGGCGCTGCCGCCACTGCAAAAGCCGGATTTCTGTACGCTATCCCCTGGTAGAAGCGATCGCCGGTGTACTGTTTTTGCTGGTTTTCTGGAAGTATGGTTTAGGCCTAGAAACTTTGGGATACTGGGCATTTTTGAGTTGGCTATTGGTTCTATCTCTCATTGACCTAGATACTATGACTCTACCTGACTCACTTACTCAGTCAGGATTGGTTGCAGGTTTAGTGTTTCAAGGTACAGTTGGTTTTTTCCAAGCGTCTCAACTAGCAGGGATATCTCATCAGTTGATGGGTGGTATTGCTGCCGCCGTATTAGGTCTTTGGTTATTTGACATTATTAGTTGGGTTGGCTCTATACTCTTGGGGCAAGCGGCCATGGGAGGAGGGGATGCCAAACTAGCGGCGATGATGGGCGCTTGGTTGGGATGGAAGTATCTGCTGTTGAGCGGGTTCATTGCTGTGGCAATAGGGGCGTTTGGCGGTGGTGGTGCGATCGCACTCGGATGGCTAGATCGACGACAACCCATGCCCTTTGGCCCTTTTCTAGCTTTGGGAGCAGCATTAACTATTTTTTTGGGTCAAGCAATATTATCTACCTATATACGGCTATTTTTCCCCTTAAGCTAAATTTAAAGCTCCTAAATTTATTGATAAGGTTATTGGCGCATTCATCGCGGACTAACGTCCCGCTGCGCTATCATCCCTCATCCCTCATCCCTCATCCCTCTCAGTAACATTCTCGCGTCCAAAAACAGGGAATTTTCCGCGTCAAAGCCTACAAGCTTGCTGTTGCGTAAGTTTTCTGTAAAATTCTGCTCGTAGTGTTACAAACCCAAAAACCCGCGGCTTGATAAGATTAACCTGTGTCCTGGATAACGCTCAAAACCACTAATGTCCGCTGGCAAGCCGAGCTGATGCAGCAAATTTTGGCGGCTCACGATATCCCCAGTCGGATTCTTGACGCGGGAATATCTTCGTATTTTGGCGCAGGTAGCCCTGCAATTTTGCAAGTTCGCTCAGAAGACCAATGGACAGCCTTACTTCTGTTGAGTTCTCCAGAGGAGGAAGGATTAACTAACAATCAATAACTACAAATTGCTCAAACGAGATTTTGACTAATTGAAGGACTAGGTTTGAAAATCAAAGAGTAAGTGCGGTAGTCTCTTTTCTGGCAGAATCGCTAAAACTAAGTCGGAGTTCAACCTACTAGAGCGATCGCTATACAGTTATAGTAGAAAGCTCTAAGCCTTGAGGCTAAAGCAAACGAAGAACTCTGGGCTTGTAGCTAGTCAGTGAAATGGAGTCTTTCATATCGTCAGCCCAACAGCTTGGCTGACGTCCAATGCTTAGAAAAAGCAGTGGATTTTAGAAACAGCATCAAAAAACAACTAAGGAATTAAAAATTTACATGTCTCTATTTGATTGGTTTGCAAATCGACAAAAAATAGAACCCAGTAGTCAACAGCCTCAGGAGCGCGACATAGCAGACGGGTTGTGGACAAAGTGTCCGGCTTGCGGAGTCTTAGCTTACACCAAAGACCTTCAAGCCAATCAAATGGTTTGCTTGGAGTGCGACCATCACATGATGGTAGTTTGTGAAGAACGTATCCAGCAGCTGATTGATGCCAAGACTTGGACGCCACAAAATGAGCATCTGCGTCCAACCGATCCCTTGAAATTTCGCGATCGCAAAATCTACGGCGAGCGCTTGCGAGAAACCCAAGAAAAAACTCGGCTAATTGATGCGGTACAAACCGGAACAGGCCAGCTGGATGGTGTACCAATTGCTTTAGGAGTCATGGACTTCCGCTTCATGGGTGGCAGTATGGGTTCTGTGGTGGGCGAAAAACTCACCCGTCTCATTGAGCAAGCAACACGGCAACGCCTACCCGTGATCATCGTCTGTGCCTCTGGTGGTGCCAGGATGCAAGAAGGGATGTTAAGCCTAATGCAGATGGCAAAAATATCAGGAGCACTAGAGCGGCATCGAGAAGAGAGACTACTGTATATCCCCGTGCTGACTCACCCAACTACCGGAGGTGTCACGGCTAGCTTTGCCATGCTGGGAGACATGATTCTGGCAGAACCCAAGGCAACCATCGGCTTTGCTGGACGCCGAGTGATCGAGCAAACCCTTAGAGAGAAGCTACCCGACGATTTTCAGACCTCTGAGTATCTAATACAGCACGGCTTTGTGGATGCGATCATCCCTCGCCCCCAGTTAAAGAAAACTCTCTCCCAGCTCATTCGCCTGCATCAACCTCTCCCAGCAACACCGTCGGTAGTTCCCATACCAGATAAAATGCGCTTAAGTGTCAGAAGTTCTGAGTGAACGACCTACACAGAAATTTTTATAGTAGGGGTGAACGGCCGTTCACCCCTACAAATGGCGGTTGGTCATGAGAAATTTGCATAAGTCCTGTTTGCGTAAGTCCTGGTGTAGTTGATATAGGGAAAGGCGGCGTAAGAGTGGCATCATATTCATATTAGAGCTACTCGATCTTAATTCAGCCAGCCAACAACTATGGGGTTTGCAGACCTGTCTATTGCGGAAATTGCCGCAGAGTATGACCTTCCCACTGAGGAAGTGTGTCATCTATGCCAACAATTAGGAATTGCTTACAAAACTCAAGAAACCCGTCTGGCTCTTGAGGATGCCAAAGCAATTATTTCTAAGATTTTGTCCGAAAGACAGGGTTCAGTCACCTCAGAGTAAGAGAGATTGAGCTCTACTTACCATCAGTGAGTAATTTCTTGGGGGACGATTCACCAAGCTAGTGCGTGTTTCCTTCCCTCTCCAAGGAGTGTTTTTTTGCTGATTGTTCATTGACGGCAGTGCCCCTGAGATAGAGGATAGGCTCCAGATTGAGTCGGTTCTATGTTGAGACAATTTTATGAGCCAAATTTTTGAAGGAGAACTGAGAATGAAGCGATTCATCTTGATTGCGGTGGCAACTATATTCTTTGCTTTTCACATCGCAGTCGGGAGTGTAGCAGCCGTTGAACTTAACACTGAAGTCCGAACGGTAAAAGCAAATGAAACGGGTGACACTACCGTCCTCAGCCTTGAACAAGTGCAGAAAGGTAAACGTCTGTTTAATGATTCCTGCGCTCAATGCCATGGTGGAGGCAGAACTAAAACTGACCCCAACGTCGGGCTAGGTACTGAGGTGCTTGCCGGAGCAACTCCATCACGCGATAACATTGCCGCGTTGGTAGATTACATGAAGAACCCCACTACTTATGACGGGGAAACTGAGATTTCTGAGTTACACCCTAGTCTCAAGAGTGCTGATATCTATCCTGAGATGAGAAACCTCACCGACGATGATCTAGAAGCGATCGCAGGTCATATTCTCCTCCAGCCCAAAATCCTCGGCAGAATGTGGGGAGGCGGCAAAGTCTACAACTAATAGCTGGCTTTTTGTGCGTTGGTCAATGAAAGGTTGAAGGTTAGAAGGCTAGAAGGTTTAAAGTTCAGACGAGTCTCATTACTTGCAACGTTCTGTCCCAGCTAACTTTTAACCCTTCATAGATCGGGGACTCATGACTAAGGACTAATCCATGCTGACCTGCTTGATCAAAATCACTCAATTTTTACATTCATTACGGCGTCAACTGTTCTCACCCAACTGTCTGCTCGCCGCTTTAGTTGCTCTGTTTGGCATTTTTACGGTCAGCTCACCCGCCCTAGCGGCTAAAGACAACTACGTCAGACAGTACCTAAAAGTCACAGAGCCAATCTCTCTGGCTGTGGATGGACAGGGGGCTACGGCGCAGTTCTCTGCCGAGGATCTGTCCGCAGGTAAAGAGCTGTTTGAGACCAATTGCTTGAACTGTCATGTCGGGGGAGCGACTTTGCCAGATCCAACCGTGTCTTTGTCTCTCGATACCCTAGCCGGTGCCACACCACCTCGCGATAACATCAACGGTTTAGTGGCTTTTCTTAGGCAACCCATGACCTATGACGGTAGTGACTTTACCTTTTGGTGTCGTGAAGTTCCGGAAAGTTGGATGCCACAGGAACAAATAGAAAAGCTAGCAGCATTCGTTCTCAGAGCAGCACAAAAAGCACCAGGATGGGGCACCAAGCAATTCTGAGAACAGCCAGGGTAAAGTTTTCAAAAGGGAAAGAAACGTAAAGAGTTGCTCTAAGATATTAATAAACACTTCAATGGCTAATTTTCGGAGAAAATGATGAAATTTAGAGCCGTAATTCAACGCAGGCTGGGTGTGCTATTGTCTACTATCTTGCTGGTAGTCGCTAGCTTTGCGTTGTCAGCTTCCCCAGCTGCCGCCGATTCTTACACAGTAAAAATGGGAGCAGACAGTGGACAGCTACAGTTTGTTCCTGCAAAATTGACCGTTAAGCCAGGTGACAGTGTTAAGTGGGAGATGAACAAACTGGCTCCTCATAATGCTGTCTTTGATGCTACTGGCATCCCCAATGGAGATAAAGCATTAGCAAAATCACTGTCCAAAGAAAAGTTGATGTTTGCTCCCGGCGAGTCAGCTGAAATCACTATCCCAGCAGATGCACCAGCAGGTGAATATACTTACTACTGCCAACCTCACCGGGGTGCTGGCATGGTAGGTAAAATCATTGTTGAAAAGTAGTACCTTAGTTAGTTCGTTGGTATTGCTAATTCACGAGTGATAATCAAACTAAGTGATATCCCTGCCTACGTTCTAAAATAGTCAGAGTAGGTCTAGTAAGTTTCTTCAACAAAAAGTGGTAGAATTCCCCGTTTAAATCGTTGAATTCAACCTTTTGCCAAGAGTTAACCCCTCTCTAGATATAGAGGGGGTTTTTTATTGAGCGAAGCACTACTTACTCAGGATAGATTTCTTGACCCAGAACAGACAATTAAGACAAATCAAGTTATTCTCTGCACAGTTTCTGAATAGAGAGGAACGATCTTGGTATTTCCCATTAACGATCACAATCCGACGCGCGTGACACCGTTTGTCACGTATGCACTAATTGCTATAAACATGGTTGTGTTTATACATGAACTGAGTTTGGCACAACCTCAGCTAGAACAGTTCTTTCAGCTTTATGCTCTTGTCCCTAAAGAGTTAACTGGAAGTTTTCAGGGTATCCCAATTAATCAACCTGTTCCAGAACCCCTGACATTGGTGACTTCACAGTTCTTACATGGTGGTTTTTTGCATCTTGCTGGCAATATGTTGTTTTTATGGATATTTGGTAACAATATTGAAGACCAGTTAGGACACGTCAAGTACTTAATTTTTTACATTACTTGTGGGGTTTTGGCGGCTTTAGCCCAGTGGTTTTTCTCAATGCAATCGGGTATCCCATCTCTAGGGGCTAGTGGTGCGATCGCAGGTGTTATGGGTGCTTATATTATCAGGTTCCCCAACGCCCAAATCCGAACCTTAGTGTTTCTGGGGCCTTTTATCGTCTTTCCCAACATTCCAGCAATGTTCTTTCTAGGAATTTGGTTTATACAACAGGCGTTGTACGGCATTGCCAGCCTAAATGTCCCGACTAATATTGGTATGGAGAGTGGTGGGATTGCTTACTGGGCACATGCTGGCGGCTTTGTCTTCGGAGCAATTTTAGGTCCTTTGCTGGGATTGTTTCCGTCCGACTCGCAATCTTGAGGGAGTCGGGAGTCGGGAGTCGGGAGTCGGGAGTCGGGAGTAGGAATCTGTTTGAAGGCGATTTGTGCTAATTTCCTAGAAATCTATCCACAGTAGGCCGTTAAGTAAAGACTAATTAAGTTATTGTTTTCGCAGCTTCTTGATTAGATAGGAAAAACGCTTGTGGTTCCCCTACGTGATGAAAATCCCGTCAAAATTACTCCGTATGTCACTTATGCACTGATTGTTGCAAACATCTTGGCTTTTATCTATGAGCTAACGTTGACTCCACCCCAGTTGGATGGGTTCTTTCATCTGTTTGCCGTTGTTCCTAGAGAACTTAGTGCTAGTTTTAGTGGCATTGTCGTGCATCAGCCCGTACCAGAGGCACTGACTTTAGTCACCTCGCAATTTTTACATGCTGGGTTCGCCCATGTGGGTTTCAATATGTTGTTTCTCTGGATTTTTGGCAACAATATTGAAGAAGAACTGGGTAGTATTAAGTACTTGATTTTTTACCTGAGTTGTGGTGTGTTAGCCGCGTTATCTCAATGGTTTTTTTCGGCAAATTCTGGAATTCCTTCTTTAGGTGCTAGTGGTGCGATCGCAGGTGTAATGGGTGCCTATATTCTCAAGTTCCCCAATGCGAGGATTGTGACGTTCATTCCTCTGGGGTTCTTTTTCACTACTGTTAGAGTCCCTGCAATATTTTTCTTAGGTTTCTGGTTTTTGCAGCAAGCTTTCAATGGCATTGCGATGTTAGAAGCACCTGCTAATGTTGGCATGGAAGGGGGTGGAGTCGCTTATTGGGCACATGCTGGCGGCTTTATTTTTGGAGCAGTCTTGGGGCCGTTATTAGGGTTATTTGCTCCAGACACAAAACCCCCATCGTATAGCTCAGAACCAGAATCTTTTTAACCTACTTTTGTGCCGAACGACTGGAAGTCGCGGCTACAAAAACAAAGTCCGCCTGCGCGGACTAAATTATCAGAAACCCCTCATAAAGAGGACACTCAACTCAAGTTTGACGACACATCCAATAATTAACAACAAACAACAAACAACAAACAACAAACAACAAACAACAAACAACAAACAA
>DALYIW010000104.1:0-24892 GCA_031970155.1 Coleofasciculaceae cyanobacterium CTOTU46601
AGAATTTGTAATTTCTCTGCCAATTTATCAGCGGAAGCTCCCCTTTAGGGGAGCTTCCGCTAAAAATTCCCTCTTCCCTTGTCTTCCTAAGGACTGACGCTCGATACACGACAAACGGGTAGGGGCGTATAGCTATACACCCCTACAGATGGTGATTCGTAATGAGAAATTTGCGTAATACCTATTGGGTTTAAACTTGCCACATTTTAATTTCTGAAACTACCTAATGGTAAGGCTTTCAAAATCCAAAATCCAAAATCCAAAATCCAAAATGGTATAAGTTCTGTCTATAAAAGGCTCCGTGGAGAATGGTGCAACATCTCAGGTAAACCAACTTCTAAAGTTGGTTGAGTCAGAATTGCTTGCCACTCTTCATCAGATAAAGGCTTCTGTACTATCTCGACATCAAAATAATCGGCAGCGGCATGAGTCAAACAGTGGATGACACTTTGGATTAATGCCTCTCCTTGCTCTGGCGTGGCTAAAGTAATGGGTGGCGGCACTGGTTCACCAAATACCTGAGTTAGTAAGTCAGCATCTGGTTCTAAGCGCATTGAGCCATGCTGTAAAATTGCATGACCACGCCGCAGTTGAGCGCTACCAATCAGTTTATAACCATCAGCAGAGACTAAATCTGCACCAGTAGCCGTGCCAAAACAACTAGGATTGTGAGCGTACTCTCGACCCGCACTACCATAGTGCAAGTTTACACCGAGCGATCGCCAACCTCGTATCAAAAACTCACAAATCGCTTTGTAAGCATCCAGCCGCTTGCCAGTCAACCCTGACGTAACTACCATGTAGGTCAGATCTCCCTGGTGTAGTACTGCTCGTCCACCAGTGGGACGCCGCACCAGTTGTATCGGCGTTTCTTGCCAGCTTAGCTGTTGCCAGGATGGAGGCCATCGCTTTTGGTGATAGCCTAGTGAAATTGTTGGTGATGCCCAGGTGTAAAAGCGTAAAACTGGGGGATGCTCTCCTGCTTGATGCTTTTCCAGTAGCCATCGGTCAATTGCCATTTGAATCTGCCCCGATGCTCGCAGCAATGGAATCAAACGCCAAGACAATTTTGAATTCATCCCCAATCTCTAATATTTAGGCTCAATCTAGCAGCTGATATCTATACGTTAGGCGTTACCAAACTCAGACTGTAATGCCTCGTCGTTGTCATCGGCAATCGTTGCGACTACAGTAATGGCACGAGAAATTTCTCCTGCGGATAATTCGGCTACCGTGCGCGACGATAACACCACAATTTGATTATCAACAATGCCGAAATGGGATTCAAATGTATCAGACCAGTTCATTTCCAGAAGCTTACGCATCAACTGCGCTTCATTCTTGGCAGGCAGCTGAAGTACCGCAGACCAAACGGTAAAGGTATCATCATCGGTGGAACCAGTAAGCTGCACAAAGACTTCAACACTACCATACTTAAACTTCCACAGGTGACCATCTTCGTTTTGGCTCACCATAGCAGTGTCCTCTTGGTCTAGGCTGGAGATGACTGTTTCAATTACCTCCACATGGTTGACGGTAGCACTATCTTCTACTAACTCAGAGGTAACGATGTCTGCTGTTGACAAGCTTTCGGTATCCACCGTTTGGGGATTTGATTCTTGAGTAGTCATAAGCGTTGATTATTTACTCCGATGGGGATTGCCTTAAGACCCAGTATCGCTCGTGAGTGACGTTCTCGGTAGCTAGTGGTTCCCCTAATTACTGCTTTTGGAGAGTGGGGAGTGGGGAGTCGGGAGTCGGGAGTCGGGAGTAGGAGACAACAAACAGTTGTTGAGCAAAAATTTAGGCGATCGCTTTTCTCAACTCCTCTGCTATCTTTAGCCTGAAATAGAGTCAAGAAGTGCGATCGCCTTTTTTATATTATGGTCTTGGCTATTTTTGCGATCGTTTACGCCGTGGTCTTCTGTGTCTTATTATCAGTACGCTTGAGACCGCTCAAAAACATCGGCACAAACTTCTCCATAAACATCTTTGGATCACGCTGCCACGCCCGTTGCGCGGCTTCAATCCGGGTCATTTGTAGCTCAGGAGCTAGCAAAGTCTTCGGTAAACGCTCCATCAAGTACTGTGGGCGTTCCCAAATTGGCATAGTATCCGCGACTTCCAGGAGATTATTAATCCGCCGCAGTTCAGCACCTGCCATGATATCCATCCCCGATTCAAAAGCCGCCTGTTCAATGGCAGCATACTTGCGCTTCGCCTGCTCAACTTTTTGGCGATTTTCTGGGCTTTTACGCGCTAGTTCTGTTAACCAGCGGTTACCCCAGCGAACATGACCGGCTTCTTCAGGGAAAATCCGTTCCAGTGTTTCGCGGATTTTGATGTTTTCCTCAGTTTGCGGGGCTTCTTTCAATGCGTGAATGTGAGCTGAGAAGTATTCGCAACCCCGTTTTTCAGTGACATTGATGGCTGCCAGAGAAGAGATTACAAAGTCATCCCGATCTCTAAGAGGGTCTTTCTGGTGAGAGTCGAGGAGGCGCTCAAATTCGTTGATATAGGAAACTCCTGGCGGCGTTCCCACATTGGCACCTAAGTCTAGAAGCAGGTCGGTTAACCAAGAGGCGTGACCGGCTTCATCGGAAATGTGATGAGAGATGTCACGCACCAATTCAGCGGGTTTACCATCGAGTAGTTCAATTAAATCTGTCAGGTCTTTACAGCTGCGTTGTTCGCTGTAGCGATAGCGGTTGAGAGTGATTAGGTGAATTTCGCGATCGCACACCACCTGCTTCATGATCTCACGCGCACCGATGGCGTTGTTGAGTTTGCGGGGATAAGCAACGGTCATCTTTTTTGTGTTTTTTTATTAACTTATTTATTTAATCGTAACGTAATTTTTTTTCGATCAAACAGCCTAGGCAAACCTGCACATAAAGTAAATATTAAGGTTACGGTTGCTACCTTAGCTTTAATTAAGCTTATGAGCAATGCATCAATTACTCATAAACTGTTTTTTGACAGCAATCTTCTAGAATCCTTACTTGTTGAAGATTTTAGACGTTCTTACTTTAATTGGTTGCTTAGTGTTGTGAATAAATGTAACAAGTAAGACAACCCTGAAAGCCACTACTGGGGATCTAATCTGAAAATAGGGAGTTGGGAGCCTTTGAGTCGGGAGTTGGGGAAGAGGAATTTTCATTCCTGCGTTGTGAGATAAGAGCTCATGGTGCCTAACTTGTAAGTAAGGAGTCGAGGAGAAGAGAAATTTTCATCCCTTCTTTGTGAGATAAGAGCTCATAGTGTCTAATCTGAGGTCAAGACACCCTATTGATACCCGGCGGCCTGAATTGAGAAAAGCCGAGCGTAGCGTCCTCCAAGCTGCAACAACTCCTCATGAGTTCCCTGCTCAATGAGTTCTCCTCCTGCCATGACCACAATTGTGTCTGCCATCCGCACAGTAGAGAAGCGGTGGGAAATTAAGACAACCATCTGATTCTGGGTAACGGTACGAAAGTGGTCAAAAATCCGTACCTCTGCCTCTGCATCCATCGCTGCCGTTGGTTCATCTAGCACTAGAATGTCTGCACCAGTACGCATAAACGCTCGCGAGAGAGCAATTTTCTGCCACTGACCACCAGAGAGTTCCTGTCCTCCCCTGAACCATCGACCCAACTGAGTGCCGAAACCTTCTGGCATTGACTCAATAAAGGGTCGAGCCATGCCCTTTTCGGCGGCAACTTCCCAACGTGCTTCATCTTGGAGGTAATCTACGTCTCCCACTCCGACGTTCTCGCCAACCGTGAACTGATAGCGGACAAAGTTCTGGAAAATGACACCGATTCGTCGGCGCACGACATCAATGTCCCATTCCTGTAAATCCAAACCATCTAAGAGAATGCGCCCAGACTCCGGTGTATATAACCGAGTCAACAGCTTGATCAGGGTAGTTTTTCCCGAACCATTCTCACCGACGATCGCTAATTTCTCCCCTGGTTTCAGATGAAGTGAGATTCCCTTCAAGGCGGGTTTGGGATTTCCTGGATAGGTAAAAGACACATTCTCAAAGCGAATTCCATCTCCTGGCATCACACCTCTAGTAGCCTTGCCTATATGCTTGGCAATATCCTGCTCTAAAAACTCGTAGAGGTTGGATAAATAGAGATTGTCCTCATACATGCCGCCAATCGAAGTCAAAGCAGCGGTGAAAGTGGACTGTCCTTGCCTGAATATCATCAGGTACATCGTCATGTCCCCTAAGGATATTCGACCAAAAATGGTTTCTACTACAATCCAGGCGTAAGCACCATAAAACGTAGCCGTACTTAGCAAGCCCAAAAAGTAGCCCCACAATCCTCGGCGGATAGTCAAGTCGCGGTCTTCACCGTAGAGTTGATTAAAGATATTGTGGTAGCGTTGCAGCATCGTCGGCCCTAGCTGATAGAGTTGAACCTCCATCGCGTAGTCTTCCCTGGCAATCAAGGTTTCTAGATAATGCTGCTGTCTAGTTTCAGGCGATCGCCAACGAAATAAACGGAAAGCTTCTCCTGCAAAGCGAGTTTCAGCAATAAAGGGAGGTAAAGCTGCTATAAACAGCACCACAACTGCCCAAATTGAAAACTTCAGCAGCAATCCTCCATAAGTCACCAGCGAGAGGGCATTCTGAATCAACCCGAAGGTGCGCGTTACCAGTGAGAGGGGACGCAGAGATGCTTCATTTCGCGCCTGATTTAGCTTGTCGTAAAACTCTGAGTCCTCGAAGTGGGTAAGGTCGAGTGTCAGTGCTTTTTCTAGGATTAAGACATTAACTCGTTGCCCTAACAATACCCGCAATAGTGATTGGCTGACGATCAGGCCTCGTTGGCTACCTGCTAGTAGCATAACGGCGATCGCTTCCAACCCCACATAACCAAAAGCCATCCATCGATGAGTTTCTAATCCTGAGCGAGAAGCCAAAACCACACTATCGACAATTAACTTACCAAAATAGGCGATCGCAGCGGGCAACAACCCTGCCACCACAGTCAAACTCGCCAATACAATTGTCAGGGTGCGGCTGGTAGTCCAGACTAATCCCAATGCCCGTCCACTGTATCGAAACACTGCAAGAGATTGACGCAGTTCCCGCGTCGGAAAGCTCCCTCTGGGAGCATTACGTTTCTTTATTCTTCTCATGCTTCAATGATATTCTCTGGCAGTTTAGGTATTAATCATTACTAGAAAAAAAGAGATTGTTGCGGAAATTGAGTACTATCACAGTATTAGAGATTGAACCGTCCGAAGCAGCACAATAACTCCCGTGAGCATTCCAGAGTCAGTGACGTTTGAAGAAGCGATCGCCTTCACCCAGTCCTTGCTTTCCCAGATGGAAGCGGGGGACTTATCTCAAGCACAAATCAAAGAAGCGATCGCCCAATTAGTAAAAACTGAAAACGGTGCCAGAGGTTTTTTTGTCACCTACCTCACTTCTGATGGCACCTTAGCCGACGTTTCATCCCCAGCAGTTGTTGAAGCTCTCCAGTCATCGCCGGATACAGTAGCAGAACTCTTGGTCAAAAACGTAGCGATGTCAGCCGCGATGGCAGTTGCTCATCGTCGTAATGGGGATGAACACAATGCCCAAGGGTCTGACCGAGTGCGATCGCGTACAATTCGTCTGATCGAACAAGTTAAACTCCCTCAGGTGCGTGAACTAGCTTTAGCATTACGGGAAAGTGCAGTGACCGGAACAGGCACCTACGGAACATTTCTCCAAAGATGGGGCTACGATGCTGAGCAACGACAGATTATCTGTCAGGTACTAGATCGAGTAACTCATCAAGGTCAATGACACCGCCATCTTGACCAATAATTCAATAGTTCAAGCACCATGTTTATTTACTAGGCTATTCATCCCTCATCCCTCATCCCTCATCCCGACGCTCCTAACGTCGCTACCGCTACGCTATCATCCCTTATCCCTCATCCCTCATCCCTCATCCTTCATCCTTCCCGCTGACCAATGATAAAAGTTCTTCACCTGTCTGACATCCATATGGGAAGCGGTTTTTCCCACGGACGAATTAACCCAGCTACGGGATTGAATACACGATTAGAGGATTTTGTCAATAGTCTCTGTAAATGTATAGATCGAGCGATACAAGAACCCGTCGATCTGGTTCTGTTCGGAGGTGATGCCTTTCCCGATGCCACGCCACCGCCTTATGTCCAAGAAGCCTTTGCCAGCCAGTTTCGCCGCTTAGTAGATGCTCAGATTCCTACGGTGTTGCTGGTAGGTAACCACGACCAGCACTCACAAGGTCAAGGAGGAGCCAGTCTATGTATTTATCGTACTTTAGGAGTGCCTGGTTTCATAGTAGGCGACTCCATTAATACTCACCGCATCGAAACACGCCATGGTCTCGTGCAAGTAATTACCCTTCCTTGGCTGACTCGCTCTACCCTGCTAACTCGTCCAGAAACAGAAGGTCTTGCTCTGACCGAAGTTAATGAGCTACTCACTTCACGCCTCGACCCAGTATTAGAAGGTGAAATTCGGCGTCTTGACCCAGAAGTGCCGACTGTCCTGTTAGCTCACTTGATGGCAGACCGTGCTAACTTAGGAGCTGAGCGCTTCCTAGCTGTAGGAAAAGGTTTTACGATTCCCTTGTCTATGCTGACACGGGCGTGCTTTGATTACGTGGCGCTAGGGCACGTCCACCGACATCAGAATCTCAACAAGTCTAATAATCCACCTGTAATTTACCCTGGCAGCATTGAGCGGGTAGATTTCAGTGAAGAAAAGGAAGACAAAGGCTATGTTCTAGTTGAGCTGGAACCAGGTAGCGCTGAGTGGGAATTTTGTCCCTTACCCGTGCGAACTTTCCGCACCATTGAAGTGGATCTGTCTAATGCAGCCGATCCGCAAGAAGCCTTATTAAAAGCAATTAGAAAAAAAGATATCACCGATGCCGTAGTCAGGCTGATTTACAAACTGCGTTCTGAGCAGTTGGATTCAATTGACAACACAACCTTACACCAAGCCTTAAGTGGTGCCCATAGCTACACCATTCGCCCAGAATTAGTCAGTCAATTAGCTCGACCCCGCCTGCCAGAACTTGGCGTCGGCAGCAGCATCAACCCAATGGATGCATTGAAAACCTACTTAGACAACCGAGAAGATCTCAAAGATATCACTGCCGAAATGATGGAAGCGGCTCAACATCTACTCGCTAAGAATGGCGCTAACTGGCTCAATCTTGTTGATGCTGAGGAGATGGAAAAGGCAAGTACCTCTAAAGACAACCAGCAGCCGGTAGACAAAACTGATCCCCAGCTGCGGTTGCTTTAGTCGTTTTCGTTAAACTCATCCCCCCACTAAAGTACGGGGAATGTCACCTTAACTAGTCAACAGCGGCAGCAATTCCTTCCCGATTTAAAAATCACTCTTGCTCCTCGCCGCTTTGGTGAATGCATCTCTAGGACACTATGACGGTTGTCGAGAGGACGGTATTACTACGGCTAGGGTGACTTCGTAGAGGAAGGTGTCTTAGTAGAGGAAGGTGTCTTCTCAGTTGTAGATGACTTCTTAGAGGAGGAAGGTGACTTCTCAGTATCAGGTGACTTTTCAGTGGAAGGTGAAGAACTTGTTCCGGCTGGTGTTTCTGCTGGTGTGCTAGTAGTTCCGGCTGGTGTTTCTGCTGGGGTGCTAGTGTCTGTCGGCGCATCCGACTGACCCTGGCAGGCTGACAAAGCTGTCATCAAGCCCACAAGTAGCACAACGATGAATTTTGATTTCACTGTAAACATCCTCACAATTTTTCAAGTTTTCGGCTTTTGTCTATCCCTACAG
Source organism: Coleofasciculaceae cyanobacterium CTOTU46601 (assembly GCA_031970155.1). Taxonomy (GTDB): domain Bacteria; phylum Cyanobacteriota; class Cyanobacteriia; order Cyanobacteriales; family Coleofasciculaceae; genus DALYIW01. Next base: position 7,790 of record DALYIW010000104.1, read on the forward strand.
GATATATGAGCTTGTTGCCACACCCAAAGGAAAGAACTTTCTGGCGTATTTTCTACCAATAAGTCAAATGTAGCAATACCCTTTTGTTAATCGTCTTTGATTTTAGACGAGTAGAGGTGCGATGCTCACTTAAATGTAAGTTACTTACCTCAAAGATGGCTATATAAAGGTTTTCAATTGGGTTAAACACAGTTTTGTGAGGAACAAGCCTCGTGTAGTCTATGCAACTGAGAACCGCTATATTTAATTTTGATGCTAGGGGCCGACAAAGGATGGATTTGTTTTTTCACGTCCCCTAAGTTTGATGATGAGCGGCACAATTGTGAGTCAAACTCTTGAGAAATTCTTCTACAACTGTATCGGGTTGCTCCAGGCATCGGGTAGCGTCGTAATGTGCGACACGAATACCATGAACGTTGAAGATGCGATCGCTTTGTGAGTCAAGGACTGTGCTAGAGTCTGGATGCCACGGCTCACCATCGATTTCCAGAATTCCCCACTTACCTTCGTAAAAAACCAGGAAGTCAGTTTCTGTAATCTCTGTTTCTGGGGAAGTCTTGAGACGAGTCCGGCAATTTGGGTAAACAAGAACACCAGCACGGTCAAGCGCTTCAGCGATTTTAATCTGATTGTTTGAGCGCAAGTAAAGACCGTTCCATTCATAGGGAGCCTTAATACCCTGGTGATTGGCATTAGAACTTGTAGCCAAACCAAATATTGTTCCTTCCAGGTTGGTTTGAGCCAGATTGGCGGCTGTAAAGTCAGTTCCTGCTAAGTTGGCATCACTTAAGTCGGCATTAGCCAAGTCAGCCCCATTGAAGTTTACATAAGCTAGGTTCGCCCGATACAAATTGGCTCCCTGTAAGTTAGCTCCACCCATGTTAGCTTCAATCAGGTTAGCACCACTGAGGTTGGCATATTTCAGGTTAGACTCGCTCAAGTCTGCACCAATCAAATTGGTAATACTTAAGTTGGCACTACTGAGGTTAGTATGACTCAGGTTCGCTTTAATCAGGCTGGCACCACTTAAGTAGGAACCCCTGAGACTAGCAAAACTCAAGTCTGCACAACTGAGTTCAGCGCCACTGAGGTTGGCACAAACTAGGTTGGCATCTCGCAGGTTAGCCACACCGAGTTTGGCCCCAATCATGTTGGCATCCCGCAGATTAGCATCACGCAAGTCAGCATCACTTAGATTGGCAACAATTAAGTCGGCTCCTCGAAGGTCAGCACCAATCAGGTTGGCCGATCGCAGGTTAGCATCACTTAAGTCGGCACTAGTCAGGTTAGCACCTCTGAGGTCAGCACCAGTCAGGTTGGCATCACGCAGGTCAGCATCATGCAAGTCAGTGTCACTCAGTTGGGCTTTGAACAGGTCAATATAACGAAAATCCCTTTCTCCTGCTGCATAACGCGATCGAATTTCGCTAGCATCCATAAGTAAGCTTTGTGGGTTGGGAAGTAAACTCTAACGATTTCCCATCACTAACCCCAGCCTAATGCTGGGGTCAATTTTTATCCAGTATGCAACAACAATAGCCACAACTGGAGCAACTTTCCATAGGTGGATATCGACAACATAGAAGATGATCCTCAATTATACCATTCTAGGACAGGTAAATTACTTTACTGGTCTGGGTTTGGAGCTTTCCGGCAAATTGAGGATTGTTCCTTCTAAGTTTGTGTTGTCGAGATTAGCGTCAGTTAAATCTGTTTTCGCTAAATTGGCGTCACTGAAGTCTGCTTCAGTTAAATCGGCACCATTAAGCTTGCCATGAGCAATATTAGCCCGATACAACTTAGCTCTATTTAAGTTAGCTCCACCCAAGTTAGCTTCTATTAGGTTCGCCCCACTAAGATCTGCCCCAATCAGGTTAGCACCCTTCAAGTTAGCTCCAATCAGGTTGGAAATACTTAAATTAGCACCACTGAGGTTGGTTGCACGCAGGTTGGTCTTAATCAATATGGCACCAATCAGGTTAGCACCACCCATGTTAGCGTCCCGCATATGGGCACCACTTAGTTCAGCACCACTGAGGTTAGCACCAACCAAGTTGGCACCAGCCAAGTTAGCAACACCGAGTTTTGCACCAATCAAATTGGCATCACTCAAGTCGGCTTCACTCAAATTAGCATCACTCAGGTTGGCAACAATCAGGTCAGCGCCACTGAGGTTGGCACCACTGAGGTCTGCTTCACGTAGGTCTACTTCACTTAAAATTGCACCACTGAGGTCAGCACCACGCAAATCAGCTTCGCGAAAAGCTCTTTCGCCTGCTGCATATCGTTCCAGAAGTTCTATAGCATCCATGTGTTTGTATTAAGTAAATTAATCTTCGGGAGTCTTCAGTCCCTCAAACCAAAAAACCAAAAAGGTAGTGCGACACTTCAGGGTGCAGAATGTAAGCTATCTAGCACGCACTTGGGGCGCTAGGACGCGAGCGAGGCGAACTGTGGCATTGAGAAAGCAATTTATCGCGATCGCCCAAAATTTTTTATACCAATGCTGACGCTCGAAGACTCGCTCTCGCTACTACAACCAAACACACTTTGTTGCTTTTGTCAAATTAATCGCAGCCTCTAAAAGAAATGAAGTGAAAGTTTCTCGGCGAACTTTCAGGAATTGCTCAGAGATATCTTGTAGAAAGAATTAACGTAGCGAGTGAAGTGAGCTTGTCAAGCCTAAAGTAATACCATCTTTCTTCTTGAATGCTATGTCTTGCAGAAGATTGGGAGTCTTCTGGGCAGTTAGTGTGTAGTGAATAAAGATAAAAATAGTCTAAGTATTTGACTCCAGTCTCTAGGACTTCCTCCAAGTTTTAAATATCGGCGGTGCTGCATTTGTGGCAACCGCCGATTTTTTTGGGTTGAAGGTTGGAAGGCGAGTTATTTGTGGTTGGTTATTGGTTAAAAAAGATTCGCCGACAAACAACCAACAACAAACAACCAACAACCAACAACACTTGCACTGCTGACCAAGAATCTTTAGGTAAAGACTCGATGTTGTAAAGAGGGCATCTGGCGACGGACTTGTTCGAGGCGAGCGGGATCAATTTCTGCGATCGCCACTCCCGGTTTATCTCCGGCATCGGCTAAGATGACGCCCCAAGGGTCAACAATCATCGCATGACCATGAGATTGACGCATGGCATAGTGATGACCTGTTTGTGCTGGTGCTATGACATAACAAGTATTTTCAATAGCTCTAGCTTGGAGGAGTACTTGCCAGTGGTCTTTACCTGTGAAGGCAGTGAAGGCGGCGGGGACAAACAAAATGTCAGCGCCTTTATAAGCCAAGTGTCGATAAAGTTCTGGGAAGCGGACGTCATAGCAAACCGAAAATCCCAGAGTGCCTAGCTGATCACAAGCATAGACAGGTGGCAACTCGGTGCCGGACATCACTGTACTGGATTCTCGATAAGTATTGCCATCTGGCAGGTTGACATCAAATAAATGGACTTTCTGGTAACGGGCAAGTTCGGTGCCGCTGGGATCGATTAGTAGGGCTGTGTTATAGACCTTGTTTCTGTTAACAGGTACTGGGAAGCCGCCACCGAGGATAGTTACTTGAAAGCGCTGTGCCATCGTTTTGAGGAATTTTTCACTTTCGTGAGCGATCGCCTCTGCCTGGATAATTTTGTCTTCCTCTGTACCCAGGAAAGAGAAGTTTTCGGGTAAGCTCACCAGTTCGGCACCCCGATGCACGGCAAGTTCTATGAGTTCTTCTGCCTCAACCAGGTTTTTTTCCAAGTCAGGCAGACTTGTCATTTGAATTGCAGCGGCCAGATAAGACTTCATTCTTTATGCGGGACGGATAATTCTATAGCTAAGTTTCGGCAAATATAGCAGGCAACGCAGTTAAAGGCTATACCAATATTAGACCCAGGGCAATTTCCTACCCTTCGGGTTCGGCGTGAGTCTGTGGACGATAGCTACTCTTCGAGAACTGCTACTTTATCCAATGCTACGACCTAAGTTAGACGTTTGGACTTTTGTTGGCTTATTCGTTTTATGCAAAACCTTATTATATTACCTCAGGCAGATACTATATTATTGAGCTTAATGTAAATTTCACATCATTCCTGCCTGAACTTTATGAACTAGAAAAAAAGAATAATTTGTAACAAAAATAACAAAAGATGTTTCCTTTTAAGAAAAGTGAAACAAAACTTAAGTGGGTTCGTCCTCACTAGCAGGAACAATGCTTCAGTATCAGTGTGCTCTGATGGAAGATGCCATCTTAATCACACAAAGCAGGTGAGGAGAGAACTCTATAAGGGGTGTTGAGTGTGGCAAAAACAGTTATTTTGCCTGATATCTACTAAACAAAAGGGAGAAGGTGCGAAGAAGATGAATTTAATCCGTGAAATTGTCCAGCAAGCCCTGACTACTGGTTATTTGACAGTGGAAGCAGAAAACCAATTGCGCCAACTTTTGTCAACGAAGTATGACTGGGAAGACTTTAACGCTTTTATTAGATTGCAGCACGAGGCGATGGAAGGTCGAGTCAAGCAAGAGTCTCGTGAGTTATTAAGGTCTAAGGAGCTTTCCTGTAGCAGTTTTCAGGAAGAAGTAGCGATCGCTTCTTAATCGCTGATACCATAACTACTACATTTTTGATAGCTAATTCCCCACGCCCTACGCTGTTGCATCAGGGCTGTGTTATTTCTGGTAACTTCTGACTTCTTGCGTCAATTTTTATTCATTTTCATTAGTCATCGAAGTCACCCCATTGACGGGGGATATTTCTTCTTGCTGCTGGACGACAGCCTTGAGCTTGAGGTAAAAGCCGGAAGAGTCGGGGGGTGGAGTAAATTGGTCAATTGGTGGCTTGCTCACCTCGCAGCGAGACCAATCTGCATCATAGGCAGGCTGGGAACTGGCATTAGTTAAAGCCTCTGGAAGTAGTTCATCTGACTTGACTGGTATTTCAGTCAAATCTTCTTCAAGAGCAGTGGTTGCTGGGGGCCCAGCAGTTTGTAGAGTTGTCGGTGTTTCGTCCTGTACCATTGTCTCATGCCTGTCGCTCTGTTCAGGGGTGTCGAAGGAACTAGGAGTTAATGGCGGCAGTAGAATGTCTTCGTAACTTAGGTCAGTTGATTTGGTGTTGAGGGGTGCAGTCAGACTTTGGGGAAGTTTGCGAGAAATCAGCCGCTCAAATTCATGGGTGAAGCGATAGATGGGCTGTCCACGTCGCGCCCAAACAGCTAAGATTTGCTCTACAGAAATAGCTTTATAACGTCCCTGATATAAGGCCTCAATCACTCCTAGACGCACCCAATTTGACTGATACTTCTCAAGCCACAGATTGACTAATTCTTCAGCCGGATAACCCCTCAGTTCAAACTTATAGTGACTGAGCAATGCAACTGCATAGGCAACTGCTGAATCTGTGGTTGATTCTCTCATCAGACCTCAGCTCGGCAGCGCCGAAACAATATAGGGTAATTTGATGGCACTCACTCGTTCTATTCTCAACAAGTCCTCGTCGTCGATAAAAGCGATCGCCCCAGTGCCTCTAGTTTCCTGTTTTGGTTGCCAAAGCGCTGGTTTGGGGGAGTTAACAATAATACCTGCCTTCGTGGCAGCAGCAACTGTGGATCTAGCTAATTCACCTTTTATCCCCCGCTGTCCGGTAGGGCAGCGACAGGAGTATGTGACCATAAGCAGGAATATTAACGCGATCTTCGTAGATTTCCAAGAGCCTCAAGAAAGCTCCTGTCTTGTGGTAGGTTGGGTTAAGCGTCGCGCAATCCAACATTCGCTAGGCGTGTAGGTTGGGTTTCGTTCCAAGAGTCCAAACGACAATTTAAGCCAATTCTGGGACGAAAAAACACGCCCAAGTGTTAGAGTCTATAGATTTACAACTGAAAACTTTGAATAACACAGATATCATAAACGTTCACAGTAAAAATCATCAGATGTAAGAAAATTATGTAAAATTTAATCAAAATGCCCTGAAAAAAACACTTGGAGTACAGAATCACATTTTTGCTATAAATACAAAGACTATTTCAAGATTTTGATGAGTTTTATTTTATATTTATTTGTTTGATATCTATTAATCTTTTCAGTCAAAAATCTATCTCAAATACTTTACGAATGATTGAAGTTGAGAATCTAAGCAAAATCTACGGTTCTACCCCAGCCATTCAAGATGTCACATTCACGGTCGAGCCAGGGGAAATCTTGGGGTTCCTTGGACCTAATGGTGCTGGGAAAACCACAACGATGCGGATTTTGGCTGGATATTTACCAGCAACCAGTGGTACAGCTCGCATTGCTGGCTACGATGTTCACGAAGATTCTATGGAGGTACGACGCCAGATCGGCTATTTACCAGAGACTCCACCCCTCTATAGAGACATGACTGTGGAGGGATTTTTGCATTTTGTGGCGCGAATCAAGGGCGTTGCGGCAGGCGATCGCCCTTCGAGAGTCAACACGGCGATCGAACGCTGTAACCTAACAGAAAAGCGCAAAATACTAATCCGCAAACTTTCCAAAGGCTTCCGGCAGCGAGTTGGCATTGCTCAGGCGCTGGTCCATGACCCACCCGCGATCATACTAGACGAACCAACAGTAGGACTCGACCCTCGGCAAATCATCGATGTCCGTAACTTAATCAAAAGCCTCGCTGGTGAGCATACAATTATCCTCTCAACCCACATCCTGCCAGAGGTAAGTATGACTTGTAGCCGCGTGGCAATTATCAACAAGGGTCGAATTGTAGCCACAAATAAGCCTGAAAATTTAATGGCTCAATTTGTCGGGGGAGCTGGCTATGAGCTAGAGATAGAAGGCGATGCTACAGAGTTACAAAAGCTCTTACAGATTATGCCTGGAGTCTGTTTAGTAGAAATCGTTCCCGATGATGAGCTACCGCCTAATCGTTCCTTGATTCGCATTGTATCGACAGCGGGAACAGAACCCGGACGCGATATTGCGGCTGTCACCGTCGGAGCGGGTTTTGGATTACATGAAATGCGGCGTATTCGTGCCACGTTGGAAGATGTCTTTTTAGAACTAACCACGCAGGAAAAACCACTTCCTCCAGTAGATTATGATCTGAAAGAATCTAATGTCACTTAATCAAAATCGAACGTTATAAATTGAACCGTCTAACCTTTAACCTTTTGACTGTCCAACTTTCAACCCCTTCTAGAGGAAAAGCTTAATGGGTGTAATCATTAGCAACATCTTGGCGATTTTTCGCAAAGAATTGCAGGGTTATTTTGCTTCGCCCCTAGCTTATGTAGTCGCTGGCGTCTTCTGGCTACTATCTGGCTTCTTTTTTTGGGTAATTCTATATAGCATCATCGAGCAAGTGGCGCAGCAAGATCAACTAGGGATGCCAGCACCACCCGTGGATGTGGCTTATGAATTTTTGCGCTCTTTCATGGGCGTGATGGGTTCATTAGCATTATTTGTGCTACCCATCCTGTCAATGGGACTGTATGCCGAAGAACGTAAGCGTGGGACGTTAGAGCTATTGGCAACATCGCCGCTGACGAATTGGTCTGTAGCTGTGGGGAAATTATTAGGCGTGGTAACATTTTTTAGCGCTATGGCGGTGCCGTTACTGATCTATGAAGCGATCGCTCTTATTGCAGCAAATCCTCCAATTCAAACAGTAGTGCCCTTACTCGCTCACGCTGGATTAATTTTACTGGCTGCATCAATTCTCTCGTTGGGAATGTTCCTTTCATCTCTAACTGATAGCTCAATTCTGGCAGCAATCCTCACCTTCGCGCTGATTTTGTTTCTGTGGGTAATCGATCTGATTGCCAAAAGTATCGGTGGCCCGGTGGGTGAAGCCTTAGGTCATTTATCATTGCTGGAAAACTATAACAACTTAATACAGGGCGTTTTAGATACCAGTAGTTTAATTTTGTTTGCCAGTTATATTATTCTCGGAATCTTTCTCACTGCTCAGTCCATTGATGCCTTGCGCTTCCAGCGTTCTTAGAATTAGAGGTTAAGGGCTAGAAGAAAACCGTAACTTCTTGTCTGTCTTGAAAATAGGGAGCCCTTGAGTCGGGAGTCGGGAGTCGAAGAAGAAAGATGTTTATTTCGCCAACAGTTGTGAGCGCAGCTCATAGGCCTAACTTGAAAATAGCAAGGGGAGCAGGGGAAGCAGGGGAGGCAGGGGGAGAAAAATTTTCATTCCTACTCCTACTCCTACTCCTACTCCTTCGAGAAGGCTTCGCCAACGGAGAAGGCTTCGCCAACGTGGTGAGTGACAGCTCATGGTGCCTAATATGAAGATCGTCAAAAATAATAAGTATTTAAAAAACCTGTTTTGGCTCGGTCCAATTCTGAGCATTATGGGTCTAACTGCTTGGATTGTCTCTGACAAGTGGTCGCCGATCGCTTTAGGATTGCTCATTACTGGAATTGCGATCATTGGCTTGTGGGTAATATTTTTAGGAAGTTTGGCACCAGATTTTTGGAGACGCCGCTCTACTCAGGTAGGGACAAATGCGATTATTGCCACGGTGGCAATGTTGGTGATTTTGGGGCTGATTAACTTTTTAGGGGTTCGCTACGCACAGCGAATTGACTTGACGGAAAATAAGCAGTTTTCTCTCTCGCCTTTGTCTCAAAAGATAGTGGAAAACTTGCAGCAGCCGATGAAGGTTGTAATATTTGACTCGAAACCCCACCCAGAAGACAGAGAATTGCTAAAAAATTACCGCCGTTATGGCTCAAACTTACAATTTGAATTTATTGACCCGCAGCTCAGACCAGACCAGGCTAGGAGGTTTAATATTAAGTCGGCTGGAGAGGTTTACCTGGAGTATGGGCAAGAGCGAAAGTTGGTACAAACGGTGAATGATGGAGAGCGCCTCTCGGAAATTAAGCTGACTAATAGTATTGAACAACTAACGAGCGATCGCACAGACAAAGTTTACTTTCTCCAAGGTCATGGGGAACGACCCCTAGAACAAGTAGAAGGTGGACTCTCTCAAGCCGTGACTACCCTAAAAGATAAAAACTTTATCGCCCAACCCCTGAATCTAGCTGAGCGAGCAGAAGTTCCTAAAGATGCCTCACTCGTTGTTGTCGCTGGCCCTAAACGACCCCTGTTTGAAGGAGAAGTTCAAGCGTTGAAGAACTATCTTGCCACGGGCGGCAGTCTGCTATTGATGATAGACCCAGAAACTAATCCGGGACTCGATAGCCTACTTGCCAACTGGGGTGTCAAGCTAGAGAATCAGATTGTGATTGACGCCTCAGCACAGGAGCGATCGGTTAATCTAGGACCTGCCACGCCGATTGTGACTAACTACGGTAACCATCCAATTACCAGAGATTTTGGTGATGGATTTTCCGTGTATCCAGGAGCTCGGCCAGTGGACGTAAAACCAGTAGATGGCGTTCAGAAAACTCCTCTGCTAATGACTAGTAACAAGAGTTGGGCAGAAAGTCATCCTGAAAAGCAACCCCTACAGTTTGATCGAACAGAGGATCGCCCCGGTCCCCTCATGCTAGGTGTCGCCTTAAGCCGCAAAGCACAAGCCCCCTTAGCGTCACCCACACCGACACCTGGGACATCACCCACCGCGTCTCCTAAGGCACAAGCAACTGCCACACCTGGGGCATCACCCACCGCGTCTCCTAAGGCACAACCGACTGCCTCGCCCACGGCGACACCGCAGGCAACTGCAACACCTGGGGCATCACCCACCGCTTCTCCTCAGGCACAACCGACTGCCTCCCCTACACCAAAACTACAGGCAACCGCAACACCTGAAACATCACCCACCGCGTCTCCTACCGGGCAGCCGACTGCCTCGCCCACGCCAACACCGCAAGCAACTACAACACCTGGGGCATCACCCACTGCTTCTCCTACCGGGCAACCCACCACCTTGCCTTCATTGGCAAATCAGGAAAAGACTGATAAAAAAACCTCTGAATCACGACTGGTTGTATTTGGCAACTCTAATTTTGCAACCAATGAGTTGTTTGTGCAGCCATCGGTACTCAATAGCGATATATTGATGAACTCTGTTAGCTGGTTAAGCAAGCGAGATGATCAAGCCCTTTCCATCCGTCCCAAAGAACAGAAAAACCGCCGCATTAACCTGACGTCGGCATTAGCTGGGATACTGGGTTGGACTGCGCTTTGCATCGTGCCTCTCATTGGGTTTACGACAGCGGGAGTGATATGGTGGCGACGCCGTTAAGAGTTAGAAGTTTAGGACTTACGCATTGGAACGAAGAATCTATAGTTTCGGAAGTTGGGAATTGAGAATCGTGGAAAGTCTGATCAAACCCCGACTCTCTACTCCCTACTCCCTACTCCCGTGCGTTAGCCCTGAAGTTGTCAGGTTGAAGACTTAAAGGTTTGCAGGTTCAACTTCATGAAGCTACAACGAACAACTCTAACTTTGTTAATCTCAGCCATAGTACTGGGTGGTGTTGTTTATTTCTCTGAAATTCGGGGTGCCCAAAAGCAGGAAGCTGTTAAGACAACAAAGCAGCCAATCTTTTTCTTTAAGGAAGACGAGATTCAATCCTTGAAGATTTTTATTGATGAAGAGACTTTGGAATTTGAGCGAGTCAAAGGGCAACCAACTGATTGGCGAATGAAGCAGCCGAAAAATGTCCTAGTCAGCAATGCCCCTATGTCTTTTTTGTTGAACTTGCTAGTGCAGGGAAAACGCGAACGCTCTTTTGCTGTCCAGCCTAACCAACTCAAGGAGTATGGACTAGATAAACCTTTAGCGACTATAAAAATAGAGCTAAAAAATCAGCAAAGCCATTGGCTAGTTTTAGGCAAGCCTGACTTTAATAAGAGTTTCTTATACGCTCAAATCAACCCAACACCTCGGACACCTCAGCCGTTGGAAGTGGTTTTAGTACCAGTAGATTTTGAGTATGCTGTCATGCGCCCGATGTCGGAATGGGAGATTAAACAGCCTAAACTTGAAACTCCTAAGCCATCACCAACTCCTGAGAGTTCTAAGCCATCACCTACTTCTAAAACGGCTAAACCATCACCGACACCCAAGAGTTCTAGGCCATCACCGACGCCTGGAAGTTCTAAACCCTCACCAACTCCTAAGAGTACTCAACCATCACCAACGCCTAAGAGTGCTAGGCCATCACCGACACCGGAGAGTTCTAATCCGTCATCAACTCCTAAAAGTTCTGGGCTATCACCTACTTCTAACACCGCTAAACCATCACCGACGCCGGAGAGTTCTAAGCCGTCATCAACTCCTAAAAGTTCTGGGCTATCACCAAGTCCCAAGAGTGCTCAACCTTCACCCACACGGTAAGGACACGATAATATCGTGCCCCGACAAAATGACATACTACTTTTCTTTCAAACACACTCTCAGGCTTACTAGCTTTATCGCTCACTGGAAAAGCCTCCTAGATATCATCGACTTATAAGTCTTTGATTGACTGCATTATGTTAAAGTACAACCCACTACACTGCTTACCCTCCGCCGAGGATTTACCCGACTCTGACGATACGCCTGTGGATAATGAGTTGCAAGACTTGATTCCTGGTTTGCTCAAAGCAATCTTGGCTTGGCTGTGGGCAAGTCGCATGGATTGGTTCTTTGGTGTTGACATGGGGGTTTACTACGATCCAGATAAACCGGCGATCGTACCAGATGGGTTTTTGAGTCTGGGAGTGGAGCGAATTTTTGATGAAGATCTGCGCTTGAGTTATGTGCTTTGGGAGGAAAATGTTGTCCCGATTCTGGTGCTAGAGGTTGTTTCCCACAAACGGCGAGGGGAATATAGCAGTAAGAAGAAACTGTATGCTGAACTAGAGGTTTTGTACTATGTGGTTTACAATCCCCGTCGTCGCAAAAAACCACCTCTAGAGGTTTATCACTTGGTAAATGGGGAATATGTGTTGCTGCGGGGCAATCCAGTTTGGTTACCAGAGATAGGTTTGGGGATTGGCAGAGAACGGGGAACGTATCAGGGAATTACGCGGGAGTGGTTGTACTGGTATGACGAGGAAAGTGTGAGATTTTTGACACCAGAAGAACGTGCGATCGCTGCTGAACAACGTGTGCAAATGCTAGAGGAACGACTGCGATCGCTTGGTGTAAATCCAGAGTCTCTGATGTGAGATTAGGGTGCGATCGCTTTCCAGGCTATTGATATCGACAAAGTAAGGAAGCGCCTGGAACTGAGGAGAGTCGGAGGAGAGTACACAAGGTTGAATGATTAGTCTTTGAGTTGTTGCTTTAGGTTTTCTATTTGTTCGTGGCTAGTTCTTATTTCCGATAGCAAGTAGAAAAACGTTCCACTTACTACGGTTCCAGTCAAAATGGCTGCGATAATTGCCTTCGCTCCCAATCCATTGGGTTTGGAGGGAGATTGAACTGGCTCGTTTGTAACTTCACTCGTAATTGTGGTCGGGACTAAATGAGGTTCTACGCTGGGATTTGTTGAAGTGGATTCCGTTGCTCCATTCTCTGTGCAGGAATAAAGAGGCTGAGACATCAGATTCGTGGCAATTGAGATGATTTCGGGCAAGTCGCTGTCATCTATTCTGTCCCAAATGATTTTGGAATGGCGATATACGTCCACTAGGACAATTTCTTTCTCTTCCTCTTTTCGATCTACTCGAATCGTTACTTTCCCTCTTTCCCCTATTCTTCCTTGTACGCTTATAAGTTCATTGTCACGGTGAACTCGCACCTTTCTGAATCCATGCGATTCCAGGCTATTTTTTAGTCTTTGCCCTAAGTCGGCACTACCGTTACTTGTTTCTGTGTGAGGCGTTAGTGTCATGAGAGTCATTTCCTTACGGAATTGTTTTGTCTGCGTCGTACAACGTCAACGAACTGAGATAGAAGTGCATATTGGTTTGGAGAAGAAGTAGGAGATGTTCCCCACAACTCCCTTATGAATTCTTCCTTGCTCTTTGAGCGAGTATCCCTACTATTTACTCGTTCTTCTTCTTGTAGGAGTTGTCTCCGACACTCATCAGGAGCTTTGGAGTTCATGTAGGTTTCGACTCGATCCTTGTAGTTGTGTCCGTTAAATACTGTTTCTCCCGCAATCAAATCTCTGACTGTAGGCAAGAGTTCTCCAAACTCTTTACACAAATAAACGTTGTTGTTGTCCTCATTCTTAGTAACAGACGTTCCCGTTGACATTCGTCTTGAATCTGCCATCTGTCCCTTAAGGATACCCAGAAGCGGAGCAACTAGCCAAGGCAAATCAATTGAGAATTCGTCTGCTATCCAGTCTTTAAGCGTAAAGAGCTGGTTTGCCCTGCCTTCCTCTATCGTTCGTTCAGTGTATTCCGATGCATCTTTTATTCTGGCGTGTGTTTCTCCTAATAGCGCCATGCCCCGATCTAGGAAATAATTCCATCTTTGTATTAAGTTAACCAATTCTTTATAAGTTTCTGGATCGATATTTTGAGCATCGTCACAGTAATCCAAAAAATCGATCGTTGTAACTGGATCTGCTATATGAAGGCATGTTTCGACTGTAGCTTCATCATCCAAAACGCTAGTGATAGAATCAATTTCTCCGTTGCTAGTTAGTTCGATTTTTTCTGCGAGGCGCGATTCCCAATCAGTTGGAAACAGGACAGCGATAATATCTTCTAGCACCCATTTTCCATCTTTTCCATTCGACTTACAATGTACACGGATTGATTTGTCACGAAAGGGGTATTTGCCGTAAGCCATAGTGCAACAGGTAGATGAGATAGATAGATTATATTCTTGTCGCCGCCAAAAAGCGATCAGGAACGCCCTGGCCGAACAAGTAGGCTCGACATTGCTCACCTTAAAGTCAATTGCGTTCTAATTACACTATCTTCTCCCTCACCCAAGCTCGAAATGATTTCAGCAAGGCTATTTCTCCGCTAGTTTTGCTCTGCTCAATAAATCTGCTCATTTCAGTTACCGATACGATGGGAAAAGCGAGGCTAAAATTACACTCAACATATTGCCCCTCTGCTAGCTGATAGAATTTCAAAACTCGCCCATTATATCTCCAAAGTTCAGGTATACCTAGTGTTGAGTAAATCCCCAATTTGTTAACAGAACTGCTAGTAATATCAATCTCAATTGCCAAGTCAGGTGGTGGATCTGTTTCTAAGTCTAGTTCTTGTTTACCTCTAACAGCTAGTTCATTCTGGATGTAGTAACAGTTATCTGGTTCTATTCCTCGATTTTTAATTTTTCGCTTTAGCGTTGTAGAGCCAGCACTTTTGATTTCAATTTCTAGCTCTTCGGCTAAAGCAATTATGAAGTTACCAAGATTACTTTTAGGGTTTTCATGTCCAAATAGTTGTTTTGCTATCTTCGTGTTCAGGAGAAGGAGTCATAATTTCTAAAGTTCCGCAGTCATAAGCAAACCGTGAACCTCTATCTTCACCTGTCTCTTTCAGCAAAGTTTCAAAGGTTTGCCAACTAATGTTCCGTAGCACGGTTCTTTGCTCGGCTGGAGTTGAGGTAGCAATCATCTCAAAGTTAAATAACTTGTAGAACACAAAAGTGTGAACAATGCCCACCCTTTAAACATAACTGAAGAATGGGAAATGGGTAATGGGTAATGGGTAATGGGTAATGGGTAATGGGTAATGGCGCAAAAAGATGTTCACTGACCCCCTCTATGCATTAGTCGCATCTTTGTGCCCTGGCTAGGTGTGATACGTTGGTGGCGTTAGTGGATGACACCAAAAACGGCGCTGAAGGAGGTTAAAAAAATGAGCGATCGCCAAACAGATATCGTGGTAATTGGTAGTGGAATTGGTGGTTTAAGCTGTGGGGCACTTCTGGCGCAATATGGCTTTGATGTGACTGTCTGCGAGAGCCACTCCATCCCTGGTGGGGCTGCACATGCGTTTGAGCGCAATGGTTTCAAGTTCGACTCTGGGCCGTCGCTCTACTCGGGTCTATCTTATAGTCCCTCTGCTAATCCCCTGCGACAAGTGCTGGATGCGATCGGTGAGAAGCTGCCGTGCGTCACCTATGATACGTGGGGTTGCTGCTTGCCGGAGGGAGATTTTGACACTTCAGTGGGTGCTGAGCAATTTTGTGAGATTCTTAAAAAGCTCCGGGGTGATGAGGCTGTAGCCGAATGGCTCAAGCTTCAGCGTGTGATGGAACCCTTGGCTAAAGCTGCGATCGCAATTCCCTCTGCTACCGTGCGCTTTGATTTGGGTGCAGCGCTGACGATGGGTCGATTTGCCCTATCTATGGCAAGTCATGCTACCAATGTTGTCAAGCTAACCGGGCCATTCTCACAGATTATGGACGGTGTTGTCTTTGACCCGTTTACGCAAAACTGGCTGAATTTACTGTGTTTCCTCCTCTCCGGACTGCCAGCGGATGGCACCAATGCAGCGGAGATGGCGTTTATGTTTGCAGACTGGTATCGACCCGGTGTAGTGCTGGACTATCCTGTAGGTGGCAGTGGCGCTCTTGTTGACGCATTGGTACGAGGCCTCAAGCGCCACGGTGGTCAATTGATGCTTAATGCTCATGTCGAGCAAGTGCTGGTAGAAGGCAATCGTGCAGTCGGTGTGCGTCTGCGTGGAGGCAAACAGATTCGGGCGCGTCGGGCTGTTGTGTCGAATGCGTCAGTCTGGGATACGCTGCCGTTGCTGCCAGAAAGGGCGGTGCCAAAACAGTTTCGAGCCAAGCGACAGGGGATACCTGAATGTGATAGTTTCATGCATCTCCACCTAGGGATTGATGCACAGGGACTACAACCTAACTTAGCGTGTCACCATATCGTAGTTAATGACTGGGAGAAAGGGGTAACGGCTCCACAGAACGTCGTGTTGGTGTCAATTCCATCGCTGCTAGATTCGTCCCTAGCACCACCAGGAAAGCACACGATACATGTTTACACACCTGGGAACGAGCCGTATGCTCTCTGGCAGGGGATGGATCGTCGAAGTGAGGAGTATGGGCAACAAAAGCTCTTGCGTGCAGAAGTCATGTGGCAAGCTTTGGAGCGAGTGATTCCGGATGTGCGATCGCGTTGCGAGGTGACGCTTGTTGGTACGCCACTCACCCATGAACGCTTTCTCCGACGCCACAGAGGTTCCTATGGTCCAGCCATTCGGGCAGGAGTGAGCTTTTTTCCGGGTTCTGGCACACCTCTAGATGGACTGCTGTGCTGTGGAGACTCGACTTTTCCAGGTATTGGTCTACCTGCCGTCGCCGCTAGTGGGATGATTGCGGCTAATGCGATCGCGCCTGTGCACAAGCATTTAGAAATGCTTAAAGATATCGGATATCTTGCATAATTTTAACGGTTAGAACGAGTCTAGCCACGATTTGATACTTTTATATATGACAACTGTAAATCAGCAACAGGACTTACGCATGGACACCACATACAGTAGGGGTGAACGGCCGTTCACCCTTACGTATGGCAGTTCAACAGGAAATTTGCGTAAGTCCTAAGCAATTTGTTTCTTGCTTAGTCCTCTTGAGAGGGCTTTAGCTATGATGCAGGGATGAGACAATCCCTAACGGGTGACTTCTGGAGTATGAAACAACCTGATTAAGCAAAACATTCAGGGTAGGCGACCAAAAAGAAATATGAAACCGAGAAATAGAATTTTGACCTTTGGTGCTGTCTTATTTAGCTTGTTGCTAACGACTGGCAACCTTGCTCAAAGCCAAGAGTCGCCCACTACTGCGTCCCCACCACAGCAATCCTCTACCGCAGACGTCTCTCAAAGTAATTGGATTGGATGGGCAGGTGGAGCGATAGTCGCTGTGATAGGTATTGGATTTGGATTAGTCCAATTGCGAAAGTCACAGCAGCTAGAGCAAGAGAAGCTAGAGTTACAACAGAGTCTAGAGCAAGAGAAACTCGAGTCTCAACAGAGGCTAGAGCAAGAAAAACTGGAGTCTCAACAAAAGCTAGAGCAAGAGAAACTAGAATTTCAACAAAGGCTAGAGCAAGAAAAACTGGAGTCTCAACAAAAGCTAGAGCAAGAGAAACTAGAATTTCAACAAAGGCTAGAGCAAGAAAAACTGGAGTCTCAACAAAAGCTAGAGCAAGAGAAACTAGAATTTCAACAAAGGCTAGAGCAAGAAAAACTGGAGTCTCAACAAAAGCTAGAGCAAGAGAAACTAG